>JBEIIK010000001.1:0-71635 GCA_040380835.1 Ignavibacteria bacterium
CAACCGGGGCACCGTCTCCAGCGGCAAGGCCTCTGTTGGCAGTGACTGTCTGCTTATGGCCTATGTCCACGTGGCACATGACTGCGTTGTTGGTGATCACGTAATCATGGCAAACGGTGTGCAGCTTGGCGGACATGTCGAAGTCGGGGACTGGGCCATTCTTGGCGGGCTCACCGGTGTGCATCAATTCTGTCGCATCGGTGCACATAGCATGGTGGGCGCATGTTCGCGTGTGGTCAAGGATATTCCGCCGTTCACCCTGAGTGGCAAAGAGCCCCTTTCCATCGAGGGGATCAATGCCGTCGGACTTCGCCGGCGGGGTTATAGCGACCAAACCATCCGTGCCATCGATGATTTCTATACGATACTGCTACGTAGCGGTTACAATACATCCGACGGTATTCGTGCTTATGAGTCAGCCTATCCTGTGATCGATCCGGAGGTTCAACGATGCATCACGTTCATTCGGGAGTCACGCCGCGGGATCTATCGCTGAACATCGTCGTCAAGCGACTGCTGTTTGCCGTAACCGTTATCCTGTGCTCGAATTCAGTCCGTGCCGGCACGGATCCGTTTATTCAGCCCATTGCCAACCCCTTTGAGGGACGCATTCAGATCTTTGCCAGTCCGGATGCCGAAACAATGCGTTTTGACATTGGAGCTTCGCCTGCGATGTTTGCCCGCGATTCAACGGTGACGATTCGTGCGGATTTCTTTACGCTCTCGCGTATGCGCTCGGCCGAGGCAATGAAGTTCCCGGTGGAGACCATCGACTACTGGTTCGGTCTATCTGCTGCCTGGGCGCCGGAAGAGCTGCCGGTATCCCTACGGATTCGTCTGGCCCATGTCTCGGCACATTATGTCGATGGGACGCGCTGGCCGTTTGCGCCGGATTCAACCGTGCCGGTCTACAGCCGCGAGTTTGTCGAACTGCTGGCTGCTACGTCAGCCGGACCGATGCGCTTCTACGGCGGTCTGTCCTATATCTGGTCGAATCACAACCCTGAGTTCTCCCGAGTCATCCCGCAGGTCGGCCTCGAGTATACCAACCGACTTACATCCAGGGTCTCCATGGTGGCCGCATACGATGGTAAGCTCGTCGGATTTCGAGGAGTCACGCTTCCGCAACACGTTGCCCAGGTCGGACTCACATACCGTTACGGAACAGATTCTGAAGGGGGCTTGATGATCTATCGGTTTGCCGGACGAAGCATCCATGGAATGTTCGCAAAGGATAGGGATGACTACTGGGCCGTCGGAGTTCGGCTCGGCATGCCTTGATTGGCAGAAGCGATGGCTATTTTCGCCCCTTGACTTTTGATCATCATCCGTTGAAAGACCCTTTTCATGGGAATTGCCTGCGGCATCGTCGGACTGCCCAACGTCGGAAAATCCACCCTGTTCAATGCGCTGACGTCCAATGAGGCCGAGGCGGCGAATTATCCGTTCTGTACCATCGACCCAAACGTGGGTATCGTCAATGTGCCCGACCCGCGACTGAAGACGCTTTCCCAGCGCTATGAAACGGACAAGGAAGTACCGACCACTGTCGAGTTCGTGGATATTGCCGGACTTGTCAAGGGGGCTTCTAAGGGCGAAGGCCTCGGCAATCAGTTCCTGGCCAACATCCGGCAGTGCGATGCTGTTGCGCATGTGGTTCGGTGCTTCGAAGATGACAACGTCGTGCACGTGCACGGCGGCGTCGATCCGATGCACGATATCGATATCATCGAGACCGAGCTTATTCTCAAGGATGTCGAGTCCGTGGACAAACGCATGGAGTCCGTGAACAAGAAGGTGCGTGCCAACGACAAGGAAGCCAAGGAAGAATACGAGTTCCTCGGCGCACTCCGCGCTCATCTCGATGGCGGGCGTCCTGCCCGCAGCATGCCTGTTGATGACAAACAGCGTGCTATGCTGCGTCCAATGCAGCTTCTGACTGACAAGCCCGTAATGTTTGTCGCCAACACCGACGAAAACGGAGTAAAGTCCGGCAACCGATACCTCGATGCCGTGCGTGCACGCGCCGAATCCGAAGGGGCCTTCATGGTCCCTATTTGCGCAAAGATCGAATCTGAGATCGCCTTGCTTGATGACGACGACCGCGCGCTGTTTCTTGCCGACCTTGGCATGGCAGAGCCCGGACTTGACCGGGTGATCCGCGAGGCATATCGACTCCTCGGACTCATCACGTTTCTGACTGCCGGCAAAAAAGAATGTCGCGCATGGACCGTGCGACAGGGAAGCACTGCTCCACAGGCAGCCGGCGTGATCCACACCGATTTTGAGCGGGGTTTCATCCGTGCCGAGGTTATGTCCTATGCCGACTGGGAGCGCCTCGGAGGTGAGCAGTCCGTCAAGGATGCAGGTCTGTATCGTATCGAAGGCAAAGACTACATCGTCAAGGATGGCGATGTCATGTACTTCCGCTTTAACGTTTAGGGGACTTTTGTGGCACTACTCGGACATGTAGCGCGACTGACTCTGCCCACGGCTAACGTTGAAGCAACCATGGACGTTCTGCTCAACGTGGGATTTGATGTCATTTATAACGAGGTTGCTGCGGCGGTGCGCTGCACCGATGGTCAGATTCTGATGCAGATAGAGTCCGGACGGGCCGGGTCGGTCTCGCTAACCTATCACGCCCCCTCTCTGCAGAGCGTTGGTGATCGCCTGGCGGCTGCCGGTGTTGCCTACACCGGCACCAAAGCTGAAGCTCTCGTTTTGGAAGGTCCGGGACATCTCACCATTCGTGTGTTGCCGGCAACGGCATCGGATATGCAGGAGCGCAGCGGTGAGGACAATCATGTTCTTGGCTATCTCGACGCTATCGTCATCCCGGTGACGGATGTCGCCGCCGCCGCACTTTGGGCTCAGAAATGTGGCTTCTTCATCATCGAAGCTGCTGACGTCGGAGCTGCAATGGTGGACGTCACGGACGGACTTGTCAAACTGTCCTTCCGTGAGCAGTCCCCACGAGCCCCCTACCTGCATTATACCGCTGATATCGACCGTGACTGGATCGAGTCAGTAACAGGTTCTCTTGGAGCATCGTGTCGCATTGTAAACGACGGAACTGTCGAGCTGGCACAGATCACAATCGCCGATGCCCTGGTTATCATGGTCACGGCAGATGAGTTTTAACATTGGGGAGTTGCGCGAATGACGCCATCGCTGGTCCTGTTCGATCTCGACGGAACGCTTGTTGATTCGCGTCCGGGCATTGTTCACTCGCTGCGCCTTGCCCTGCAGGGGGCCGGCATTACTCTGCCTGAGGATCACGACTTCACCTGGTGCATCGGGGCATCGCTGTGGAAGATCTTCGAGCACTATATGCAGACCAACGACCGGCATCGTCTGGAGGGCGCCGTGGCGTCGTACAGGCATATCTACCGAGACGGCCCTATGTTCGAATATGATATCTATGATGGTGTTGTGCAGTCGCTGAATGACCTCAAGCAGCGGGGCACGCGCATAGTGATCGCCACGGCCAAGGTGCACGAGTATGCTCGTGAGATCATAGCCGTTTCCGAGCTGGACGCATGCATCGATCATGTCTATGGTAGCGAACTCGATGGACGCAACGTCGAGAAGCGTGATCTGATACGGATGATCCTGCATGAAGAACAGATCGCCGCCGAGCGCACAGTGATGATCGGTGACCGGCACCATGACATTGACGGTGCTCTGGCTAATGGAGTTGCTGCTATTGGTGTGACTTATGGATACGGGACAGTGGAGGAGCTCTCACATGCTCATGCGTGCGTGGGGCATGCCGGTGATCTGATCTCGGCTATCTCGTCACTGAACCTTGAATCCCGCTGATTGATGCTCACAGAGGCAATCAAGCAGGCCGCGCTGCAGATCGGCTTCGATGCCGTTACCGTTGCCCGTGCTGAGCCCCTTGATCAGGAAATGGTCCGCTACCGCGAGTGGCTCGATCGCGGATACCACGGCAGCATGTCATACATGGAGCGCAATCTTGAATCCCGTCATGATGTCAGTGACATCGTAGAAGGGGCTCGCAGCGTGGTCGTTGTGGCACGAAACTACTTTACTCCTCATGAGCACGCCACCGGGCATGTCGGCAAGATCGCCCGCTATGCCTGGGGAGATGACTATCACGTCGTGATTCCTCCCATGCTAGACGAGTTATGCCAGGCAATTGGCACGCTTGCTCCCGGTAGTCGATCCCGTCGCTACACAGACACCGGTCCTGTTCTGGAAAAGCAATGGGCCGTGCGATCCGGACTGGGCTGGCAGGGAAAAAATGGCAACATTATTCGCCGAGATATTGGCAGCTGGTTCTTTATTGGCGTCGTGATCACGTCAGCCGATCTTCAGCCGGATGAGCCCATGGATGACTACTGCGGAAGCTGCACAGCCTGCCTGGATGCCTGCCCGACAAGGGCCATCGTCGAACCTGCCGTGGTTGATGCTACCCGGTGCATCTCCTACTGGACCATTGAGACTAAAGCCGACGTGGAGTTCCCACTGCCGATCGCTGAAAATCTTCAAGGCTGGCTCTTCGGCTGTGACGTCTGTCAGGACGTCTGCCCGTGGAATCGCTTCGAGACACCAACCTCCGAAATGCGCTTCCAACCACGCCTGGCTCAGGTCTGCATCGATCCCGATGAGGTGTTAACTTTGCAGCCCGAGTTGTTCGCCGAACGCTTCCGCCACAGCCCCCTGAAACGTTCCAAGCTCGGAGGGCTGCAGCGAAATGCAAAAGCGCTGAAGAAGAGTGACAAGTGACGAGTGACGAGTGACCCCACACTTCAAACCCCACACCCCATACCTCAAACCTTCCAATGCACACCACCATCGCTATCATCGGTTCCGGACCCGCCGGTTTTACCGCCGCTCTTTACGCCAGCCGGGCCAACCTAGCGGTTACGATCTTTGAAGGCACGCAGCCTGGCGGTCAGCTTACCATCACCACTGAAGTCGAGAATTATCCGGGCTTTGAACACGGTATCATGGGGCCGGAGCTCATGGAAGTGTTCCGGAAGCAGGCTCACCGTTTCGGAGCCGTTTCGCGCTACGAGATGATCACGTCGGTGGACTTCTCGGTTCGCCCCTTTGCCCTGACGAATGAACGGGGAGAGGTAACCACAGCAGATGCCGTGATCGTGGCCACCGGTGCCACGGCAAAGCTTCTCGGCGCTCCCGGAGAGACCGAATACATGGGATATGGCGTCAGCGCTTGTGCCACGTGTGACGGATTCTTCTTCCGCGGACAGCGGGTGTTTGTTGTCGGTGGGGGAGACACGGCCATGGAGGAGGCCAACTACCTTACGCGCTTTGCCGAGTCGGTGACCATCGTCCACCGTCGGGAGGAGTTCCGCGCCTCGAAGATCATGCTCGAGAGGGCTCGCAACAACCCAAAGATCTCGTTCCTGCTCAATTGCGTCGTTGAAGAATACGTTGGAATTACGACTGATGCAGGCATGAAAAAGCTTACTCACTTGCGCCTACGCGACGTTGTCAGTGGTGATCTGCGGGATATTGAAGCTGACGGTGCCTTTGTGGCCATCGGTCATCAGCCCAATACGCATCTATTCAGCGGGCTACTGGATATGGACGACGTCGGCTACATCCAGACCGTCGGTAAGTCCTCCATAACCAACATTTCGGGTGTGTTTGCCTGCGGAGACGCCCAGGATAGCGTGTACCGTCAGGCCATAACGGCAGCGGGATCTGGTTGCATGGCGGCTATCGATGCCGAGCGCTGGCTTGAAGCGCAGCATGGTGCTGCATGAGGCGCTCGTCTAGTCGACGATCGAGTACGAAGGCTTGTATTTCTTGATGTCCGCGGCAACGGATCTGGCTTCTGCCAGGCTGGAAAAGCCCCAAAGCTTGACGCGGTATCGCGTCTCTCCGGACTCAAGTATCGGCTCAAAATATGCGTTCAGCTTCCGGTCTTTCCAGAGCTTCAGACGTAGCATCGCCGTTTGCTCGTCGGCTACCTGTTCGACCGTGATCGTGTGGTTGGCTTTGCCATCAACGAGCATGCGGGCCTCAACCCGGTTGTTTAGCAGCCGTCTGGTGCCGTCATTCTGGAAATAGTAACGGGGCTTGCGGCTTCCTTCAGAACGCAGCACGATCTGTGATGTCATGACGCCGTTGGCGATCAAGAACGATCTCACCTGGCGGGCACGCTCGAGGGCACGGGCCTCGCTGTTCGGACCAGCGTCGGAGCTGACATGGCCCGTGAGCTCAATGCTCATCGCAGGATTCTGAGAAAGCACTTCGCTGATCACAAGGAGTGATTGGTAGTAATCACGAAGGTCCGTGTCGGTGGTATCACGAAACAGAGCTACGATCGACGGAGACGTCTCGATGGACAAGTCAAGGGGCGTCAGTGAGATCGAGTCCATGATCGGAACTGACGTTGATTCGTCGTCATATCGCAGCCTAAGCCACGGAGTCTCACAATTGACAAAGTCCTGCACGTCAGCCATGACGGCGATCTGGGTTGACCATTTCTGCGAATAAAGTATCTCGCGAATGATCTCACCGACGGCATCGGTCTCGTCCTGTTCAAGCGAGTAGATCCGACCGCCGGTGGTTGAAGTTATATAGCGAAGGGGATGACCTGCGGCCTCTAACCCAATACGGATAACAAAAACAGGGATCTTTGCATCACGTGCAAGGCGCACGACATCCATCGTTGTGCTAAAGGGTGTAGCGTTATCGTTTGTCGACGTAACGATCACCAGGGCTCGGCGCTCAGCGGCACCGGCCAGAAGCCTGCACGCATTCTGGGTGGCCCCGAACAGAGAAGAAAGCCCGTCAGCCGGGGGGACGTCCTCGATCTTGAGGACGTTGACCAGATCAGACGGCGGACCCAGCGGCAGGATTGTGCTGAAACCCTGATTGTAGATGCCCATGCCAAAAAGATCCCCGTCACCAATCCCGGCAAGGCTGCGCTGAAGGCTTAGGGCCACGTCTCGGGTAAGTGTCCCGGAGAGCATCGAATTGTCGCACAGCACATAGAGACTGACCGAGGCCGGTTTTTCGTCGGGGCGCGCAGCTCGGAGCATGCGCACGGAGTACGATGACGGTGAAGAACCGCGGCACGAAACGTCAGCTGACAATGGTATTCTGTCAAGCGAGATCGGCAAGAGATTTCCCTCTGCGTCAAGAGCGATCACCGATGCCGTGACCTGACCGGCCACAGACTCGTCAATGCCCATCACGCGCAGCCGAACAGGCTGGATGGACGGATCCGTCTGCATGCCGCGCAAGAAGGAGCTGCGCGATTCCGAACGGGGAAGTCCGGGTCCGGTTGAGATGTCCTGAGCAACACCGACCGTTGAAACCAGCAGGATTGTCAGCAGGAAAATGATGGGGTGCATAATGTCCGCTATGAGTGTTCCTGGTGCCCTGTGGCAAAGGCAAAGTAGATCCGACCAGCTTCGTCGGCATCAACCGTGACTGTGTCACCGGCACGAACATCAGCACCAAGGACATGCAAAGCAAGTGGATCCGTAACCGAGCGCTGGATTACGCGCTTGAGCGGACGTGCTCCGAGCTGAACATCATAGCCTCGTTTGCCAAGCCAGTCCATGCATTCCTGGGTTACCACGAGGTCAATGCCGAGCCCCTTCATCCTTGATGCCACCTGGGCGATCTGCAGTTCAGCGATTCGCTGCACTTCTGAGGGGATAAGGGGCTTAAACAGAATGATCTCATCGATGCGGTTCAGAAACTCAGGGCGAAGGCGCCGTTTGAGAAGATCGACGATCTCCAGACGCATGCGAGCCGTAAGCTCGTCACGATTCTCTTCCGTTATCTCCAGCAAACGATCCTGCATAAGCTCCGAGCCAAGGTTGGACGTCATGATGATGATCGCATTCTTAAAGTCCACTTCGCGACCCTGTCCGTCGGTCAGACGTCCGTCGTCGAGAACCTGAAGCAGAACGTTGAAAACGTCCGGGTGTGCTTTTTCGATCTCATCAAGCAGCACCACAGAGTAGGGACGTCGGCGAATGGCCTCAGTCAGCTGACCACCTTCTTCATACCCGACATAGCCCGGAGGAGCACCGATCAGACGTGCAACGGAGTGCTTTTCCATGTACTCGCTCATGTCGATGCGCACAAGAGCCCCTTCATCATCGAACAGAAACTCAGCCAGTGCCCGGGCCATTTCGGTCTTTCCCACACCTGTCGAACCAAGAAACACGAATGAGCCGATAGGCCGTTTTGCATCCTGGAGTCCGGCTCGTGAGCGACGGATGGCATTGGATACCGCAACTACGGCTTCGTGCTGACCGATGACTCGCTCGTGCAACCGATGTTCCATCGATAGAAGCTTTGATCGCTCGGATTCAAGCATGCGGCTTACCGGTATCCCGGTCCACTTGGCCACAACTTCGGCAATGTCGGCATCATCGATCTCTTCCTTGAGCAGCGCCGCATCGGTCTGCACCGAAGCCAGCTCGGCGTTGGCAGCTGCAAGACTTTTCTCCAGCTCGAGAATCCGGCCGTAGCGCAGTTCAGCTACTTTACCGTAATCGCCTTCACGTTCGGCATCGGCGGCACGAACCTTGACGTCTTCGACCTCGGCCTTGATCGAGCGGATCGTCTGGATATGGTTCTTCTCAAGCTCCCAGCGGGCCCTTAATGCCGAGTGCTGCGTCCGAAGGTCGGAAAGTTCGCGCTCGATCTCTTCGAGCCGCTTGCGTGTGGCGATTCGTGTCTCGTCTGCCATAGTTTGTGACCGTCTGTTGTGTACATGAACGACCCCCGAAGACGAATCTGGGCCAACTATATGATACTGCAGCATATGTCACGCCGATGTAGCGATGATCGGCACAGTGCGTATTTTGGTGCGTTCTTTTTCCGAAGGAAGTGCCCCATGGACCCACTGCTGCGATTGGTGATCATCATCGTTCAGAGCTATCTGATCGGTGCCATACC
Source organism: Ignavibacteria bacterium (assembly GCA_040380835.1). Lineage (GTDB taxonomy): Bacteria > Bacteroidota > Ignavibacteria > Kapaibacteriales > Kapaibacteriaceae > UBA10438. Next base: position 8,926 of record JBEIIK010000001.1, read on the forward strand.
GTTTGCGCTGATCATCGGAAGGGTGTTCTACGGCGTTGACGTGCGCACCTTGGGCAGCGGTAATCTTGGCAGCACCAATGTCTATCGCAACCTTGGCTGGAAGCCCGGAGTTGCCGTGCAGATCCTTGATATTGCCAAGGGGCTTTTACCCGTGCTTCTGGTTGCATCGTTCTTCGATACACAGATGCCATTTGAGAACCGCACCCCCTTTGAGGATTCGACCGTTGTTCGTCTGATCGCAGGCGTTACGGCCGTGGTCGGACACATGTGGAGCGTCTTCGCCGGATTTCGTGGTGGCAAGGGGATCAACACATCGATGGGCATGCTCGTGGCCGTGGCTCCGGTAGAACTTGCCATCGCTTTCGGAGTGTTTCTTCTGCTGATCGGATTCTTTGGATATGTCTCGCTCGGATCAATGGTGGCTGCTATGGTGATACCTGTGACGATGTTCATCCGGCGGAACGTACTGAACGTCGAGATCGACGGATATCTTACACTGATATGCTTTCTGATCGCCCTGTCTGTGATGGTCCTTTATGCTCACAGGTCAAATCTGCAGCGGCTTGTCGAAGGGACCGAACACCGATTCCCGAGGCTGATGGTCCTTCGTCGTAAGCACGAGCATCCATGACGGTTGGTGTTCTCGGTGCCGGTGCCTGGGGTACGGCAATTGCTTCCGTTGTGGCTCAAAACTGCCCGTCGGTTCTGCTCTGGGCACGTGAACCGGATGTCGTAAATGAGATCAATTCCCGGCACACCAACGAGCGGTTCCTTCCCGGTGCGTGCTTGCCGGATTCTGTCCGGGCAACCACCAAGGTTGCCGAGTTGAGCGGTCTGGATGTGATTATCAACGCAACGCCGACGCAGTTTGTGCGATCGACAATCACGAACGATCTCTGCCGCGATGCCGTAGTGGTCAACCTTGCCAAGGGTATCGAACGTGGAACGCACCTGCGTGTTTCTGAGGTGGTTGAGCACATCGCCCCCTCGAAGAGATCCTACGTAGTGGTTTCAGGACCAAGTCATGCCGAAGAGGTTGTCCGCGGCATGCCGACGACCGTCGTCTGCGCCGGACGGGACAAAGACGTTGTTGCCAGTATTCAGCGTCTGATGATGCTTCCAACTTTTCGCGTCTATGCCAGCGACGATGTTGTTGGTGTGGAGATCGGCGGAGCTCTGAAGAATGTGATCGCCATTGCGGCAGGTATTGTTGACGGTCTTGGTATGGGCGATAACACGAAGGCTGCCCTGATCACTAGGGGGCTGGCGGAGATCACCCGGCTTGGTGTGGCTTTGGGAGCCGATCCTCAGACCTTCTTCGGCCTGGCCGGACTCGGTGACCTCTTCGTGACGTGCACGTCACGGCACTCGCGCAACCGTGCCGTGGGCGAACGCATCGGTCGTGGCGAAACCCTTGAGCAGATCCTGAAAACAATGTCTGCCGTTGCCGAGGGTGTGCCCACGACGCAGGCCGCGCTCGAACTGGCTGCTGCCGTGGGTTTAGAACTTCCGATCACCGAGCGCGTGGCAGACATCCTCTGGAACAATGCAGACGCCGAACAGGCCGTGCGAATGCTCATGATGCGTCCTGCACGCGACGAGTGACAGACACAACATCGGCCAACCCTCAGAGAACGTCTTCGCCTCCAAGTGTGCGGACCTTGAGTTCGGCCTTCTCGAGGTAGGTCCGGCATGACTCGGCAAGTTTCATACCCTCTTCGAACAGATTCAGTTGCTGGTCGATCGGCGCATCGCCACGGTCGAGCAGCGCTGCGATCTCTTCCAGGCGCTTGAGCTGTTCTTCGAGCGACTTCGGTGCGGTTGCTTTTGCGGCAGCCATAGTGCTATCCAGTTTGAGTGTCGGTAGAATGTGTTTCGTTAACCGTTGCCCGGACGACATCGTGCTGACGTATGATGTCGATCACCTCGCCCGGAATCAGGCTTGCGCCGGCGTTGAGAACTTTTCCATTTCGTTCAAGGACGGCATAGCCTCGTTGCAGGGGGGCCAACGGGTGTAGGCTAGTAAGCAGCGTCATGGTATGTTCAGTACGCATGCGTCGCAGTTGAATGCTCTGCATCATAGCGCGACTGGTACGCGTGGTGAGGTCGTCGATTCGCTGCGAGCGCAGATGGACTCGTTCGGCAAGACGTCTTGCGGCACGGCCGTCAATAAAGGCCAGGACCATCTGCCTCAGACTGACGACGGATGATTCGACATCGAGGATCATCCGCCGGCGAATCTCGGCGATCCCCTCGATCAGGTCTTGCATCGTCACGGGGGTGATGAGTTCGGCCGCTGCCGTCGGCGTCGGTGCTCGAAGGTCGGCCACGAAGTCGGAGATCGTCACATCCGTTTCATGCCCGACGGCGGAGATCACCGGAGCGTGACTGCCAAGAATGGCGTTGGCCACGATCTCTGTGTTAAAGCACCAGAGGTCTTCCAGCGAGCCCCCTCCTCGGCCGATGATAACAACATCAACGTTCTCTGCGTTGAGCTCGTCGATGGCCTGGGCGATATCACGTGAGGCCTGCTCGCCCCCTTGGACGATAGTTGGACGGAAGACCACTTCCAAGGCCGGGAATCGACGTTGCAGGGTGGTGAGCATGTCACGGATCACAGCGCCAGTGGCCGAGGTGGCGATTCCGACACGTCGTACCGGACGTGGCAGGGGGCGTTTGCGGGCAACGTCGAAGTAGCCAAGATTCATGAGCTTTTCGCGCAGCTGCTCAAAGGCACGGTGAAGATCACCCACACCCTCGGGTTGCATCGACATGCAGTCGATCTGGTACTTGCCCTGCGGAGCGAACACACTCAGGCGTCCATGAACCACTACGCGCATCCCGTCCTGGGGAACGAATCTGAGTTGACGCGTCTTCCACATCACACCGGCGATCTGGGCATCGGCATCCTTGAGTGTAAAGTAGCGATGCCCCGAGCTGTGATGCTTGTAGTTGGAGATCTCACCGATGACCGAGATCTGACCGATGCCGGTTTCGAGGAGCCCCTTGATGGCATAGGTCAGTTCCGAGACGCTGATGGGTTGCTCATTCATGTGACACAAAGATCGACATTCGCCGCAGACCGTAAATTGCGACATGGTAGGATTTGGTTTTGACGTCCATCGTCTCGAGCCCGGCCGCCCCCTGATCCTCGGGGGCGTTGATATCCCGTCACCCCATGGCAGCGTGGCCCATAGTGATGGTGATGTGATCTTTCATGCGCTTGTCGATGCACTGCTGGGTGCTTTGGCACTCGGAGATATCGGAGAGCATTTTCCGGATACCGATCCCCGATGGAAGGGGGCTGCGAGCGCACTGTTCGTCGAACACGCCGTGGAGTTAGTCCGTAGCTCGGGTCATCGCATCATCAATGTTGACTGCACGCTGGTGCTCGAGTCACCGAAGATTCTGCCATTCAAGATGCAGATGCGCCAGAATATCGCCCGCCTTTGCGGACTGCCACTGGAACGGGTCGCCGTTAAGGCTACCACCAGTGAGCGCATGGGATACGTCGGCCGTCGCGAAGGAGTGCATGCATTTGTTGTATGTGAAGTTCAGCCTGCATGAGAGGTATTCTGACCGCTGTGCTGTTTGTGGTCAATGTGCCTATGCTGCATGCGGACGCAGGTGAACCCCTGCGTCTTTCCCGTGTATGCGCCGTTGCAGGATTCCTCAAGGTATCAAGCAGAGATACCGCACAATGCATGGCAATCTATCCGCGTCCAGCCTGGGAGGCTTCAACGCCCACGTTGGCGGTATCGACTGCCGGCACAGGATCACTGCGGGAATGCGCCTCGGATCTCGACATTCTAGACGCCGCCTACTGGCGCGGTCACATCATTCTGCTGCATCGGCAGCGGGCGGCTTTGCACGTGCGGCTGCTAAGCCTTGATGGACAGCGGATTATCGCCGATGCATTGCTGCCACGGACCTCGGACGAAGAGAGCCGTCAGGCAGGTGCCCCGTCATCCGGCCGTTTGATCGTTTCGAAAGATGAATCCTCGGCCATTGTGCTGGCCGATGGTCTTCTGTGCAGATTGCAGCTCGCCGGCTCCAACCTTGCCTTTACAGCAATCGAAGAACGGGTTACCTCGGCCGGCCACGTCCGCGTAGATTCGAGGCCGGGTCTTGTCTTCACATATCGTGTTGGAAGCTCGGCCTACGTTGCTCTTGCCGACACCGCATTACATATCCTGCTGTCGGGTATTGTTCCACTGACAGAGGTCAGCAGGATCGAACAGATCGCAGATCTCGCGATCTTGTATTCTGGCCTGGGTGATGCCGGCGGGAGCATGGTCACGGTGCTCAATCTTCGCACGCGTTCCACCTCAACTCGCACTCTTCCAGTCGAAGCCAGCAGAGTAGCGGCGCTGATGGTTGATTCAATCCCCAAACTTGCGCTTCTGACCTCCCGAAGCGGACATGCCGAGGTTGTCTTTCTGCCCCTTTCGAGTTCACTTGAAAAAATCCCTGCCGGTATGCTGATCCCGGGTGATTACGGATCTCCTTTGCTGCTTCGAGCTTTCGGAGATACCGTGGTCGCTGTCTTCAGCGCAGGTGTTGCCATGGTCAAAGCCGACGGACATTTGTTGTCCCGTGATGCGATGCCGATGTCATGTCCTGCAAGCTCGGAGATCCAATCTGTCAAGGGGCTTCTGTCGGTTAGCTCGCCGATGCACTCGGTTGTTCTGCGACTGCGGGATCAACCCTTGTGGTTTTTCTGGCAGTCATGGGATACGCTGTTGCGTTACGTGATCCCGCTCCTGTTTGTCATCAGCATGGCTTCACTGCTGTTTTTGTATCGCCGTCAGCGGCGATTTCTTGAGGCCATAATCGACACTCCAGGTGCAGGAATCGTTCTCTTTATCGATGCCAACGGCCGTCTCGTCAGAGTCAATGACCGTGCGGCGGCGGCATTGAGAATCACGACCGATGTACCCATGGGACGCATGTTCGAGTCGTACACGCAGCAGCCCGGGCTCGAGCAACTCCGTCAGTTTATCGATCGAGTGCGGCATTCGCGGGAGTCGCACACCGAGAGGATCACCACAACACGCAGCGATGATCAGCGCGAATACATGGTCAGTTCAACACCTATCGTAGGAACACTGGGGTCGGTCAAAGGAATGTTGTTTGCCGGTATAGACATCACCGAAACACTCGAGCAGCGCCGTCTGGTGAACTGGGCTCAGCTGGCACATGACATGCAGACCAACCTCTCGACCATCCGGCTCAATGCCGAGCAGTTCAAAGGAGACTCGAAAGGTGGGGATGATGAGCGGCGCCGACGGATACTCTTTCAGGTTGGCGTCCTTATCGACAGGGTGCGAGATCTTCTCGGCGTGGCACGTTCGGACGTCTTTCAGCGTTCTTCGGTTCACAGTGCAGAGCTATGCACCGAGGTCCGTCACGAGTTTGATCCAGCGATGTTTCCGCATGTGACCTTTTCAATGAAGCTGCGTGGTACATTGATGCAGGCCGATCGGATGAAGCTCTCACGTGCCGTGCGAAATGCTGTTGAAAATGCAATTAAAGCACTTAGGGGGCAGCCGGGTGTGGTGGAGATCGCCACGTGGTTTGATCGCACAAATGTCTTCATCTCGGTCAGCGATACCGGCGTGGGAATGGATCCTGAAACAATGGCCAACATGATGAAGCCGTACTTCAGTACCTCATCTGATGGCTCGGGTCATGGCATCGGTACGATGATCATGCATCACGTCACCAAGCTGCACGGCGGAACAATCCGTGTGACGAGTGATCCGGGCAAGGGAACTCAGGTGGTGTTTCGTATTCCGCACGGTATGGAGCCCAAAGAAAAGATCCGCTCTGTCCTTGGTGAGCGTGTCGCATGAGCGATCAGGAACGGGCTTCACTGCATGGTAAGCGAGTCATGGCGCTCGACTTCGGACTGCGTCGAATAGGCGTGGCCGTCTGTGACGAGCTTCACATTCTCGTTTCCACACGTCCGGTCCTGGAGAATACACCCGAGGTGCTCGCCCGTCTTGACAAGCTCGTCGAGCGCGAACGTTGCGATGCACTCGTCATCGGCGTTCCGCGTCATCATGACGGTCGCAGCACACCGATTATTCAGGCTGCAGAGGCCTTTATCGAGCAGGTGCGCGGGGCGGTTTCCATCCCCGTTTACGAAGTGGACGAGGCATTCTCTACTCAGCAGGCGCGTCAGCGTATGATCGGCTCGGGTATGAAAATGAAGCGCAGGCGTCAGCAGGGTGTCAAAGATCAGTTTGCTGCAGCGGTGATCCTTGAAGCTCTGCTCGAAGAAGTGCGCTCTACCAAGCCTGCGGAGAGACTGTCATGAAGAATGCCACAATAGCTATCATCGTTGCTGTCTTTGCCGTCTTCGCCCCGACGGGCACCCTTCAGGGCCAGTCCGCTGCACAGGTGCAGCGCGCATTTGCCGGCGAGGCCGGTGAACGCCTCTATGCTGATGTGATAGTTGTGCCGCGTCAGGGGGCTGATTCGGCTGATCTGTTCGTCAGCTTCCGTGTTGCCCACAACGTTCTGAACTTTACGCGCGTTACAGATCGCGGTAACAATGCCGGCAACTTCTGGGCAGAGTTCACGCTCAGCGTCGAGGTCCGCGATTCGATCGGCGTGATACGCTCGCGAACGCGGTTCAAAGACACGGCCTATGTCAATACCTACGAGGAGTCGATTGACCGGGCCGGTATGCATCGGGGCAGTTGCCGCGTGGGAATCGCACCGGGACGCTATCGCGTTATGCTCGAAACCCTCTCGCAGCGTGATGCAAATAAACGCAGTGTTACACTGCCGACCGTCTACTATGTTCCACAGACCGTTCAGCAGAAGGTACCCGGATTTATCGGTATGGAGCGCAGGGAGACTAACCGTTGGACCGTCGAGCCGCTCGTGTTCAACCGCAATGTTCCGTTTGGCAGCAAGCCTTGTGTGGCCGTGTTCATCACCGGTGACTCGTCGGGTGTGCAGTATGACTATGTGGTGCGTCAGTTGCCCTACGGACCAAAGGATATCCGTTGGTGGGTTGACGCCGAATTCTCCGGTACTGTGCGATCACGCGCTGATGTGGCCCTGAGCGGACAGCTCGAGCCCAACGCCTCGGCACGATTACTGCTGACCGCGCAGTCCTCGGCATCGTACGGAATTGTCATGGTTCCGATCGATGCGCCGCAGCTGGCACCCGGCAACTACATCGTGCGGCTTGCCAGAAGGGGCGGGCGTGACACCATGGAGCTACCGTTTCTAGTGCAATGGGAGCTGATGCCGCAGTCCCTGCGCACACTCTCCTATGCACTTGAATCGCTGGTGTATATCTGTCCGCAGCAGCAGATGGACTCACTCAAGGACGGAAGTGATGTCCAGAACCGTGAGCGACTCATGGCCTGGTGGCGCAGAAGCGATCCTACGCCAGAGACGGCCTATAATGAGCGGCTGGCTGAGTACTACCTCCGTGTGGATCATGCAGCAGTAACCTTTACCTCGGCGAATGAACCCGATGGTGTGTTCACCGATCGGGGTAAGGTCTACATCCTGTTCGGGCGGCCCAGTAAGGTCGAGAAGAAACTTTCCCGTTCGGGATCCTCGATAGAAGTATGGACCTACCGTAGCGGGGTGCGCAAAACCTACGAGTTCGAGATCAACAATGACGGAGTCTTCAAGCTCATGACGATCTCCGATACAAAGTAGGAGCTCAGTAGCCTTCCACGGGCTCCCACGCATCGCCTTCGCAAGGCGGCTCGGACGACGTAACGTGGACGTCCATTACCGTACACAGCTGATTGGTCGCATTGAAGTGACGGCACGCACCGCAGAGGGTTTCATGGGCGATCCTCTCGACACTCTCATGGAAGGCCTGATGCTGAAGCCAGGCCGGATACACCCCGACCCCCCAGATGCTGAGCATCGCCGTCCACCACACGATGGTTGAATCAAGGACGTTTGTCAGCGCAATGCACACAAGGCCCAGAATGGCCACGCGGATCATGGCTGCCGTGACGATGGATCCGGTGGTGTAGTAGGGACGCTCGGACACGTGGGCCGGCTCTCTCATGCGAAGTAAGAGCAGATCAACCCAGCGGTCATCACGTTCTCTGCGGCTCATCGACTGTCTCCCGTTCGTGCGTAACTGCGGCCCTTCCACTGCGAGCCGGAGCGCGAGTACGCCCAGCGGACCGAGTTGATTCCAATCAGTATCGTCCAGAGCGCCGTCACGGGCTGCAAGACCACGTGCCAGAGAGGCATGCGAAAGCGGATGCTGATCGTCAGCCGGATGAATCCAGCACAGGCCAGCGCATAGGACGATGCGGCGATCATTGTCGTGTCGGAAATGGTAAGCCCCATGACCAGACTCATCACGGGCAAGACGTATGTAAGGGCAAGGTGCACCAGAAAGAGCGTCATCACCGGCAGGTTGTAGCGCGTGGCAGGGAACATGTTCTTCGAAAAGCCTCTTGTGACCTCCGAAGCTCCGGTGTACATGTGGCATGAGACGGCATCGGTTCCGTCAACCAAGGCAATGCGGCCGCCGGCGGCCTTGACGGCGCGTGCCAGAAAGACGTCCTCGACCAGAGAGTTCCAGACGGCTGTATGCCCGCCGACGAGTTCGTAGCCAACACGAGAAAAACAGATGAACTGGCCGTTTGCAGCCGAAAGCGATACACGCGGATTACTGATGACAAGGCTGTTTGGCAGATACGAGAAATACAGTACGTGGACCATCGGGATAACGGCATGTTCGCCAAAGGAGGATAACACCTGGTAAGGTACGAGTGAGAACATCGAGAGATTCTGCTCTGTGAGAAACCGTACCGATCGCGCCACCGTAGTGGGCTGGTGCACGGTGTCGGCATCTGTGAACAGCAATACGTCTGCTTCGGTGGCCTGCGAAAGCTGGTGGCAAGCCCATGACTTGCCCACCCATTCATTGGGCAGGGGGCTTCCGCTTATCACACGCAGGTTGCTGAATTCCTGCGCCAGACGTTCGAGGATCGCGCCCGTACCATCGGTGGATGAATCATTCAGAACAATGACCTCCAGACGCGTGTACGACTGCCGACACAACGAGCGGACACATGCCTCGATGCAACGCTCCTCGTTACGTGCCGGCACCAGAATCGCCGCGCGTGGAAGGGCATTGTCATCGTCGGCGGAGAACGGGGCAAGGCGCGCAAATCGTATCAGATTGAACACGCTCACCGCCAGTAAGATGCTGCAGACGGCTACAGCATGGGCGGCACTCCACCAGAGGAACCAATGCAGCGAAATCGCAGGCTCGGGAGGGGAAATCAATGGCGGCAGATCGAATAGCATCGTCCAAGCTACGAACCATCCGGATTCGGTAGTTTTGCGCCCTGGAAAGCCCCTTTTTATGCAGATCCTCACCGGACTTGAGAACGACCACTGTCACTGGCTCGACGGGCCAGGTGCCTATGAGTGGTGGTATGCCGATGCGCTCGACGCAACTGGAGAATGGGGCGTCGTGATGATCCTGTTCCGTGGTATGCCGATGTCGCCGGACTACCTTGCTGCTCCCGAATCGATGCATGGGGGCTACGCGCTCAGCATCTACCACCGAGGTGTGCGCATTGCCTTTGCGTTTGGAGGTCATCCGCTGCACTCATGCAGCTTTTCTGACGAACGTCCCGAAGTCCGCATGCCCGTGGCGAATCTTTCCATAGAGGGGGCGAACCTTGTCATGGCGATCGATGCACCATGTGGCGGTGACGGGCGCCGCGCTGCGGTGCGGATCGAGATGTCCACCGCACCCGATTCGGGGAAACCTCCCGAGCAGATCGATGCCGCTCATGCTTGGGTGCTGGCTGCGGCGCGCATACCGGCCACGGTTGATATCCAAATCAGTGAGTCCCATGCCACGATGATTGAGCGGTCATTTTCGACGCTGGCATATCATGACCATAACATGGGGTCGCGGGCCATGGCATCGGACTACCGCGACTGGTACTGGGGACGGTTCCATGCCCAGCAGCACACGTACGTGTTCCTCGTAACACGTCGCTCAAAGGACTCGGTCGAATGGTTCGGTCGGCTGCATGATGATGGTCGCGTGGAGGCATTCAGTGACGTCCATCTCGAGTTACGTGGTCATCGGTTGTCGATGATGGGGCTTAGCTTTCACCGCGAGCTGGAACTCACCGGCCTGGATGCCGCGGGCAAGGCCGTCAAAGCAGTATGCTCTAACCGCCAGGTCTGCGAAGATGGACCGTTCTATCAACGCTACCTCAGTCACTGGTCCATAGACGGACAAGTAACCGGACCTGGAATGTCTGAGTACATGGACGTGCGACGGCTTACAAAGGCCTGGATACGACCCTTCCTGCGACTTCCGTGGGTGGTATCTTCGTAGCTGTGTCGTCGCGCATTCACATACTGCCGGAATTCATTGCTAATCAGATCGCTGCCGGTGAGGTTGTGCAGCGTCCGGAGTCTGTCGTCAAGGAACTTGTCGAAAACTCCATTGATGCCGGTGCCGGATGTGTAACGGTCGTTGTGCAGGGGGCTGGCAAGAGCCTGATCCACGTCATCGACGACGGCTCTGGAATGTCGAAGGAAGATCTGGAACTCTGCCTTGTGCGGCACGCCACGAGCAAGATCAGCACGGAGGAAGATCTGCATCGCATCGCTACGCTTGGATTCCGTGGTGAAGCAATGGCATCAATTGCCGCCGTGGCCGATGTCGAGGTACGCACGCGAAGCCGGGAGGCAGATCTTGGCTGGACGCTAACATCGCAGCCCGGTAAGCCCCTTGCAATGGCTCCGGCTGCCAATGAGTTCGGAACGCAGATCCTGGTGCGGCAGCTGTTTTCGTCTGTTCCCGGACGTCGCAAGTTCCTGAAATCCGATCTTACTGAGTTTCGATACATCAGCGAGACCATGCAGACGCTTGCCCTCTCGCGTCCTTCGGTGCGCTTTGTCTTCTACGATGGTCCAACGCGCATCTTCGATCTGCCTGCGTCGGACCTGCCGTCACGTCTGGGCCGTGTGCTGAGTCTCGATCCTTCTGGCTCGCTTGTCGAGGTTTCAGCCTCTGAAAGTGGCCTCACGCTGCATGGATTTGTTGGACGTCAGGATGCGGTGCGGCAAAATCGCAGCGCGCAGTTTCTCTTCCTCAATGGCCGTCCTATCAAGAGTCGCGCTCTGGCCCACGCCGTCATTCAGGCCTATGAGCACCTGATCAGTCCGAGGGAGTTCCCGGTGTTCGCCCTGTTTCTCGACGTGGATCCCGCGAGGATTGATGTTAATGTCCATCCTCAGAAGCACGAGGTGAAATTCGACGACGAGCGCCAGGTGTATTTGCTCCTGCAGGACGCGGTCATGCGGGCCCTTTCGCAGGCCAGCATCATACCTCCGGTGATGTCGAATGTTTCCATTGCCTCGCATCCACTGACATCGCTGCCGTCCTTTCCTCAGGGTGAAAGGCTTGTTGTCAATCGTCTGACTGGGGAGATCTTGCCTCCGCGAGGACCGTCTGCCGGGCCAGGGATGAATGTGCCCACCCAGCCACGTTTCACAGGAGCTCACCGTCAGGGATACGATGCACTCTTCGCTCCTCGTGACGTCCCAGAAGAGTCCCGACAGTTGATCCATGCCACGGCCGAACGTATTATCTGTGTCCTGCCGACGGGTATCATGGTGGTGCGTCCGGTGGCAGCTGCCGAGCGTATCTTCTTCGAACAGATCATGGCGCAATCCAATGGATCAGTCGTCCCGCAGACACTGCTCTTTCCGGTTGACATCCCCGTCGATGCATCCCGATGTGCGCTTTTGGAGGAACATGCCGATCTGATCGTCTCGTCCGGTTTCGCCGTAGACGTGCACGACGGTGTACTGACGGTCTCGGCCGTGCCATCGGTGATCGCTCCCGGCGAGGAGAGCTCGGTGATCGATGAGCTCATCGCCGCCATGATCGAGGTCGAAACAGCTCCGATGCTGACCCGTTACGAGAGTATCGTTGCAAGGCTTGCGCGTCAGTATGCGCGGCGCTGTGTTTCCGGAATGACGTCCGAGCGCGCCGAGATGCTTGTGCGCCAGCTCCGTCAGTGCAATATCACGCACCATACCCCGTTTGGGGCACCGACATATACCATGATACCCTTTGAAGAACTCGACCGGAGGTTGTCGTAATGATGTTTACCGCAATCAGGGGGCTGACCGTGACATTCGTGGTGTTCCTGGCCATGGGTGTTGCTCCGTCGATGAGAGCTGCTGGTGACGAAGATCTCGACACGCTCGCACGATGGCTCTCAGGCTCATTCTCCAGTGAACGCCAGTCTAAGTTTGACACGAGCTACTATCATGTTGAACTTCACATGAATCGCATCTGGCGAACACGTAACGACGGAATCTGGATGATCGTCGAGCAGGCCATGGCTGCGTCTGCGCAAGCCCCATACCGGCAGAGAGTGTATCGCATTCGACGCGTCGAGGAGAACATGATCGAGATCGAGATCTACACCTGGAAAGATCCCAAACGCGTCATCGGAGCGTGGAAGGATTCGGCTATGCTGGTTGACCTTTCGCCGTCGGACCTGATGCTGCGGCGGGGTTGCGAGGTGTATCTGCAACGCGACGAGTTCAAGTTCTTCGGTAGCACGCACGGCACGGCCTGCTCAAGCGATATCCGTGGCGCGTCATATGCAACCTCGGAAGTGAACATCGCCGAAAAGCTTCTCACCAGCTGGGACCGCGGGTTCACAGCCGACGGACAGCAGGTCTGGGGTGCGGTCAAGGGTCCCTATTACTTCCTGCGTCAAAAGCCCTAGTTTAGCGACTTGTCTGAATTCACAAATACGGATATCACACCCATGGCTTCCACGCGTCATTATGCCCTAATCCTCGGAGTTTCCAGCGGTTTCGGCCGCGCTGCAGCGCTGGCCATGGCTCAGGAGGGTCTGCACATCATCGGTGTGCATCTTGACCGTGCGGCAGGCATGCAGCAGGTCGAGGAACTCAAGGCAGAGCTCACAGCTATCGGAGTGCGCAACGTCTTTTTCAATGTCAATGCAGCCGACTCCGACCGCCGCGCCGAAGTCATGGACGGTATCCGCGCCGAGTTTGATGCCCATCCCGGGTCGACGGTGCGCCTGATGCTGCATTCGCTGGCCTTCGGGACGCTCAAGCCATTTCTTGCCGAGAATCCGGCCGATGCGATCAGTCAGAAGAATCTCGAGATGACCATGGATGTCATGGCAAACTCGATCATCTACTACACCCAGGATATGGTCCGCAAGGGGCTTATCGACCGCGGCGGACGGATCGTTGGTCTGACCAGTGCCGGAGCTACGCGCGTTCTGCCGATGTACGGTGCCGTCTCCGCCGCCAAGGCAGCCATGGAAGCATACTGCCGTCAGCTTGGAATGGAGCTCGCCCCCTATGGCATCACCGCCAACACGATACGAGCGGGTGTTACGGCCACACCGGCTTTGTCAAAGATCCCCGGCAGCGATGTGATCATCAACAATGCGCTGATGCGTAACCCGTATCATCGTCTGACCACACCTGAGGATGTGGCCAATGTGCTGCGCCTGCTCATACAGGATAATGCCTACTGGATCAACGGCGAAGTACTCGGCGTTGATGGTGGTGAGGACGCAGTGGATCTGACCTGGTACAAGCCAGGTCAGAGTGAACAGTAAGCCGCCTGACCGATTTTTAGAGGTACTCGAGAACGTCGTGGCGCGTCAGCACTCCGTTGATGCTGCCAAACTCGGTTACGGCCACGAGCGGAGCAGTGCGTAGCAACTGAATGGCCGTTTGGATGTCGTTATGGACGTCCACCTGCGGACATGCCGGCTCCATGATGGTCGTTACGCTTGAGGTTAGAATATCACGGTCATTGATCACGGCAGACATCAGCCTGGCCTCGCGCACCATGCCGTGAATGCCATCGGCTTCGATCACGGGAAGATCACTGACTTCATGTGAGCTCATCAATGCCAGGGCTTCAGAGATGGTTGCCACGGGTGGAACGCTGATGACTGACGGTAGTGTGCCGCGTGAGCGCTTGGCAGTGACAACGTCGCGCACGGTGATGCGCTCACGGTCGAGCAGATCCTTTTCTTCGAGCCACTCATCGGAGTGGTGCTTTGTCAAATATCTCTCACCAGTGTCACAGATAATGGCCACAACGACAGCACTCTCGTCAAGCGTTGCTGCGATGCGCAGGGCGGCGGCGACATTCATTCCGGACGAGCCGCCGCAGAAAATGCCTTCCTGGCGGGCCAATTGGCGGGCCATGGAGAAGGCTTCCTTGTCATTGACGTTGATGATCTCATCAACGAGGTTCAGGTCAAGGTTGTCTGGCAGGCGATCCTGCCCGACACCTTCGACTAGATATGGCAGCGACTCTATCAGGCGTCCGGTCTCTTTGTAAACCTTCAGAGACGAACCCACCGGGTCGCCGGCCACTACTTTGATATTCGGGTTCATCTTTTTGAGATAGCGAGCCGTACCGCTGATCGTTCCGCCGGTGCCCATTCCCGCGACGAAGTGAGTGATCTTTCCGTCTGTGTCATTCCAGATCTCAGGTCCGGTGGTACGTTCATGAGCGTCAGCGTTGGACGGATTATCGTATTGATTTAGGATCACAGCGCCGGGTATTTCTCCGGCAAGGCGCTGGGCTGTGTTGACGTAGTACTCCGGCGAACTTGGCTTGGCCGCGCTCGGCATGATCAAGACCTCGCCACCTAACGCTTTGATATAGCGGACACGCTCGACTGAGGCCTTGTCGGTTGTCACCAGAAGGCATGGATACCCTTTCAGCCGTGCGGCGATCGTCAGCCCGATTCCCGTATTGCCACTCGTGGGCTCAATGATCAGCGAGCCCGGCTTAAGACGTCCATTACGTTCGGCATCTTCGATCATGGCGATGCCGATCCGGTCCTTGATCGATCCTCCCGGATTGCGGGACTCAAGCTTGACTAGTACGGTGGCTTTAATGTCACGGCCAAGCGTGTTGAGTCGGATAAGGGGCGTGCGACCGATCAGGTCCAGTACTGAGGAATGGACGTTCATGAGAGTTGCTGCTCGAGTTGTTGGCGTTCGTACATGTCAAAATACTGACCCTTGCGCTGAAGCAGTTCGGCGTGTGAGCCATGCTCGACGATCTGCCCGTGGTCAAGGACAATAATGTTTGTGCACTGCTGCACGGTGGAGATTCGATGGGAGATGATGATCGTAGTGCGGCCACGCATGACTGTCTGCAGCCCGGCGAGAATGCGATCTTCAGTGGACGCATCAACCGCCGACAGGGCGTCGTCGAGGATAAGAATACGCGGGTCGCTAAGAATAGCCCGAGCCAGCGTTGTCCGCTGCTTCTGGCCCCCTGAAAGTGTCACGCCCCGCTCGCCGACAATCGTGTCGAATCCGGACGGAAGCGTGGAGATGTCCGTCGGTAGCTGCGCGATCTCGGCGGCTCTGGCTACATCTTCGTCGCTGGCGTCCGGCCTTCCGAACCGAATGTTTTCGCGGATCGTTTCGGAAAACAGAAACGACTCCTGCGGCACGACGGCGATGCCGGCACGCAGGTCGGTGAGCGACATTTCTCGAACATCAATGCCGTCAATCGTCACCCGTCCAGAGCTAACGTCGTAGAGTCTGGGAAGCAATCCGATGATCGATGATTTGCCGCTGCCGACGGAACCGACAATGCCGAGGCTTTCACCGGGTTCGATCTGAAGGGACAGGTCATGCAGGACCTCGTTGTGACCGTCGTACGAGAGTGAGACATCGTGAAACACAATTCGTCCGCTGATCTCGTGTCCGACCGTTGGGCCGGATACGACCGTTGACGGGGCATCGATGATAGCTCCGAGTCGACCGATCGAGGCTGCACCTCGTTGTATCATACTTGTTACCCAGCCGATGGCGGCAATGGGCCAGAGAAGCTGGTTAAGGTAGATGAAGAACTGCGTCAGCTCACCCACAGTCAATGAGTCAGTAGCGACCAGCCAGCCGCCAAAGCCGATCACGATTACATAACTCAGATTAAAAAGCACCGTCATGCCAGGCATCATCAGCGCCTGTACGCGTGCCAGACGCATGTTCTTACGATAATAATCGCGGCTGAGATCATCGAAGCGATGCGCCTCATCTTCGCCCCGGGCGTAGGCCCGGATCACTCGAATGCCGGAGGCAGATTCCTGGGCATGCGTGGTGATATGTTCGTAGTGCTCTTGAACAGTGCGATAGCTGGCGTGGATCTTTCTGCCAAGGCGGTACGTCAGTGTAGCCACAAGTGGAACGGGGATCAGGATGGCAAGCGAGAGCCACCCATTGAGATTGACCATCCATGTGAGGGCAAAAGCAAAGGTCGTGATCGTATTTGCAGTATACATGATGGCCGGTCCGATGAACTCCCGAACCGAGCCGATATCGTTGGAGAAGTGCGCTAGAAGTGAGCCGGTGGAGCGGTCATGAAAGAACCGTGCAGGCTGTTTTTTGAGTGCCACAGTGAAGTCGTTTCGCAGGTCTTCTTCGACTAGGCGCGACATAACAATGATCGTGCGTCGGGTGCAGAACATAAAGAAGCCGCTACCGATCGTCAACAGCAGTATCTGCGTTATCAGCCAGGGGAGGCTCTGCTGAGCAGTACTGCTGGCCTTGAGTGCATCGATGGTGGTTCCCACCACATGCGGTACGGTTGTCGAACATATGTTCGACAGCGTAATGAAAGCAAGGCCGAGCGCGGTGCGGCCTCGATAGCGTCGCAGGTAAGGAAGTAGGCGCTTGAGCTCGCTCAGAGCGCTGGTCGGTCGGGAGTCGGACATCAGGCGATCGTCACGTCCTGGCACAGATATACATCCTGGATGGCATGAAGCAGTTCAACACCTTCATTCATCGGACGCTGGAAGGCCTTTCGACCGGAGATCAATCCCATGCCACCGGCGCGCTTGTTAATGACGGCTGTCGCGATGGCCTCAGCCAAGTCGTTATCTCCGGAGGCGCCGCCGGAATTGATCAGTCCGATGCGTCCCATATAGCAATTGGCTACCTGGTAGCGACACAGGTCGATAGGATGATCTGTTGCAAGCTCCGTGTACATGCGCTTGTCAAGCTTCCCGTAGCTCGAACCGCCCATGTTCAAAGCCTGAAACCCGCCGTTGTTTTCCGGTAGCTTCTGTTTGATGATGTCGGCACCGATCGTAACGCCGAGATGGTTGGCCTGACCCGTAAGATCAGCTGCCACGTGATAGTCTTTGTCGGACTTGAAAGACGGATTGCGCAGATAGCACCACAGGATCGTAGCCATGCCGAGCTCATGGGCCAGTGCAAAGGCCTGCGAGATCTCAACGATCTGACGTCCGCTCTCTGGCGAGCCAAAGTAGATCGTGGCTCCGATGGCTGCTGCTCCCATGTCATGGGCCTGGCGTACGGTGCCAAAGAGGATCTGATCGAACTTATTCGGATAGGTCAGGAGCTCGTTGTGATTGATTTTGACCACGAATGGAATGTGATGCGCGTACGTGCGGGCCACATTGCCAAGTACGCCGAACGTCGATGCCACGGCATTGCAGCCCCCTTCAATAGCCAGCTCCACGATACGCATCGGGTCGAAATAGATCGGGTTTCTGGCAAACGAAGCACCCGCACTGTGCTCAATACCCTGATCGACGGGCAGTATTGATACGTACCCCGTGTCGGCTAGACGCCCCGTGGAATGGAGCCGCTGCAGGTTTGCCAGCACCCGATTGTTTCGGTCCGAACCACCGAAGATGTCGCTTACCGATGATGGAGAAGGGGCCATGATCGAAAAGCGGTCGATGGTCGTACAGGTGTGCTCAAGCAGGTAGGGGGCTTGTGGGCCAAGTGCGCTGGAAATGCGGTCGATCATGGGAGACTCAACGGTAGAGAAGGGGCTGAATGGGTGCAAAGCTACGAAAACGAAGCGGGCGGCTCCCCGAGGAGGAGCCGCCCGCACTTTATACTCGACAATGGCCGCTTAGCGGATGACGTTGAATGACGTTGTTGCTGTGAATGGTCCACTAACCATACGGACGAAATACAGTCCGTTTGACAGGTTGCTGACGTCGGCCTCAAGAACGTACTCTCCGGACGGAACCACCGGGCTGTGGACTTCAAGCACTACTGTACCCATTGCATTGACAACCTGGAATGTTGTCGAGAGCGTAAGCCCCGTCGAATAGGGGAGAGTAAGAACGTCTCTAACCGGATTGCCTCGCGGATTTGCCAGACCAGGAAGGTTCTTGTTGAAATCAACGAGCCGTCCGTTGGAGAAACAGATCACTCCCATCTTCACGCTAGACTGATCGCCCACCGGAACAAGACAGGTAAGGGGCGTGGTGACGATCAGTTTTATCGGTAGGGCCGAATCGGCATTCAGGTACAGACTAAACGAAGGCGTGACGAACATTCCCTGAGCGAGAGCTCCCACGGGTGATGAGGCCGCGATATCGAGTCTGCCAGAGCTTCGTGTCGGCGTGATAATCCAGCCATTCTGGAACGACACGATCTCCTTGAAGGCCATTGCTGCCGCATCATGCGTCAGCGTAAGGTTGAACTGCGTCGGCTGAGCTCCTGCGAAGTCGGCGGCTGAGTAGGAAACGTTTACCGGAACGTTGATCGTTACACCGATCTCGCCTTCGGGAATATTGCCGAAGCTGAAGTTGACGGGTGTATTGATCCCTTCACCACTGACACCGATGTTCAGTTTGAGGTTCTGGTCATTGGGGATTGAAAAAGTGGCGGCAACTCGGCCTACAGTCTGTGGCTGGAACGTGATGGTGATCGTCTTTGACTGACCCGGCTTGAGCGCAAATGCACCATTCTCATCGAGGGTGAAGGCGTTGACGTCGCCGGTGCCGATTGGCGCTTGACAGTTAAGATCAAATTGAGCACTCGTGTTGGTGATTTCAATCGTCTGCTTGCGTGTGGCACATGTCAGCGTCTTGGCGAAGTCGATCGGTGCCAGTGATGAAGGATCGCGCCCCAGGCCTTCAACGATCACGATCGTATCGGCAAACGGTGGTATCGGCCCCGGACCTGTCTTGGCGTCGTGACTGATTCGTACACGAACAGTGTTGTTACCGACAACCTGCGGTGAGAAGGTCACGGGAATCTCGATCGCCGGATCGCCTGGCTGCAGCGTGATCGGGAATGTGGGATTGGCCGAGAACGACAGCGGAGATGTTGGATTTTCAAACGCGATGCTGTTGATCACCAGTGCGCTTTCAGAGTCCGTATTTCGTATCACGACCTTGCCAGACTCCGGTGACGTCGTGTTCACCGTCCACGGTGCAAACTTGTAACCAGTGGCGGCTATCGCAGGGAGAAAACCAGAGCCCTTTGCCTGGCCCGTTAGCGGTGAACTCTCTTTACCCTTAATTACGACCACGACGTTTGCTGTATGAGCTCCGCGTGTCTGCGGCGTATACACAACCGGGATCTTGACAACTTCGCCGGGGGCCAGTTTCTTCGGTGCAGGTGTCGTAAAACTAAAGTTGGCATTCGCCGGATCCGATACTGTGATAGAAACGATCTCCGCTTCTTCGGTATTTAGATTGGCCACGCTGATAGTGCCATTGGCTGGTGTCAGCAGACGTATCCTTCCAAGATCGATACTGTCGATGGTCACTCTCGGTTCAACAATCACGACCTTGATGGTTGACTGTTTATCGCCGCAGAGCGCCTGAGGCAGTCCATAGTTGATTGTGATCTGCTTGGTGCCCGGTGTGGTTGCCTTGACGTCAATGTCAACGTCGAGGCATGCTCCGGAGGCAATCGTGAACGCGCCGGTATTGAGCACCGAAACATCCGGGTCCGGCGCAACAACCTGAAGGTTGCCACTGATCGGCAGTGGGCCGACGTTTTTTAGCATACATGTGACCTTCATCTGACGCGGCTGGCCCAGTGGGACCTTACCCTGGTCAGTACTTGCATCCGATTCAACAAGGCAGGGCGCCGAAGCCAATCCTTCGAGTGTCATCTGTATTGGTGAGCCACAGGATCCGATCACTTCGACAAGAGCCGTTCTCGAACCCGTACCCTTCGGGTTGAAAATCACTTCGACCACAAGAGACTTACCTGCAGCTATAGGCTGCCCGATAAGGTTGCCAGCAATGGTGAAGTCTGCAGCGTTTGCGCCGGCGATCGCAATGCTCTTAACCGTCACATCGAAGTTGCCGATGTTTGTCAGTTGCGCCGTGCGCGAATCGGACAGCCCCTGGGGAGTCGATGAAAATGTCAGCTTGTTTGGACGGAACTCAAGTTGAGGGGACTTGACCGAGAAGACGTCTTTCGACTGGTCGCTTGAGGCAGGAGCTGCACCTTTCTTCGTGACGTAAACGTCATTAGACCCTGGGCCTGAATTATTTCCAAGCCTGATGTCTGGTGGAGTGAAGTCCTTCGGGCCCATGTAGGCGTTAGTCTCATACGTGAAGTTCAAGCGGTCCGTGGCCGTTTTACTCTGGTAGATCAGCCCCGTGCCTGTAGATGGTTTCACGCCGGCGAAGAAACGAGGGTATCCCTGTGAGTCATACAGCACGTGGAAATCACGATCCTGGTTGTTTGGAAAGGCCGAAGACCGCTCGATTGCGCCACTGCGGTTGAGTCCAAGCTCAACATACCTCTGGAACTTACCGGCAGCGATGACCTCGACATTGCCGGCGGCGTCGTAGCGCAGACCGACGTCTGTGAGCATGGCGTAGCTTCCCTGAGTGTTCGAGCCTCGCGAGCCTACTTGCCACTCCAGACGTCCTGTGGAGTCAAACTTGAAGAGGAAAAAGTTCCGTGTGTCAAGGGGCCCGCGTGATGGCAGGTAGGGGCCGAAGGTAACGGCCGGACTCGAGAAGTACCCACCCACATAGTAGTTGCCCTTGTTGTCGACAACGCATCCAACCAGCTTTTCTTCGTTTGAGGCCGTACCTAGAAGCAGTAGCACTTTTGACGGATCGACGATCTTGCCGTCTGAATCAAGCTCCACAAAGTACCCATCGATGTTTCCAGCGGCGCCGGTCTGCGTGGTATTGCCGAACCTGCTGTTGCCTTCAAAAAAACCAGTCGTGAGCACCTTCACGCCACTCGGAACGACGGCCACGGAAGTCGGTGTTTCGTTGCCGAACCCTCCAAGCTGCGTAGCCCAGGCATACTGACTCAACGGAGCTACACTGACACGGATTTTGTATGCCACGCCTGCTTTCGGGGCGACCCATTTGTAAACAAGGCCAGTGGCGGCAGGCTCAATGGACTTCCACGTCGTGCCGCCGTCGTCAGAGTATTCGAGGTTGACGGGTTGCGTCGGCAGCACCCCCGCCCACTTGATCTGTATCGAATCGCAGGTCGAAAACAATTCTCCGCCGATCGGAGATTGCAACAGAACGACTCCCGTGCCACCTACTAGTGTAACCTTTGGTGGACACGGAAAACCGGCGAATGACAGTTCGGCCTGACGGAATGCCTGTGTTGCACCTTGCTTGAACTGCACCCGGATTACACGCTTGCCACCAGGAGGAAGATTAAACGGGGCAAAAGTGGTCTGGTTCATCGGGAAGTCCCAATCGACCACCGTAAAGAAGGTTGATGGAAGTAACGTGTTTGCCGTGGCTGCGAACGTTGCTCCGCGAGCTGTAAGAGTGACGTTGGCAAAAGACGTCTGATTGGGAGCAGGATCACCGCAGAATAGCACGGGGGCACTAATGTCTACACCGGCCACGCTGCTCGATGGAGTAAATATCTGGACATTGGCCGTCGGATTTGTCCCGCGCAACATAGTTATTCCCGCAACCCTGCGACGTCCCTGCTCGGTGCAGGTGAATGGAGATATCCAGGTGATCTGACAGACTTTCTTGACCTGGACTTCCAAAGCCAGGAACTGCATGATGTCGACCAGCTGCTCTTCCTTGGTTACGATGGACTTACCACCGGTGGCCTTCGAGAGACTTTCAAGGGCCGGGTATGTTGTCGGCTCAAGAATGGTAATGCTATAGAAACGGATACCCTGGGCCATAAGCTTCTGCGTGTTGTCAGCGACAAATTTCGACTCGCTCTTGGTAGCTGAGGCAGCGTCAATTCCCGGGTTGGGATGGCCATCCGTCAGAAAGAAAACGTACTTCGGCAGGTTCGCCGGACGTTTCTTGAAGAGGTCGTAAATGTTCTTGGTGGGGTCTTCAAAAGGCAGGACATAGTTCGTATTGGTGAGCACGCGCATCAGTCGCAGCGAGTCGATGATCGGCTGTGCCGAACTGGCCCATTCCACGGTGTTCTCGACCGTTCCGGAGAAAGTGACGAGCGAAACACGCGTCTCGCCAACGAACTTGATCTGGTTCACGAATGACTTGATGGCATCTTTGGCGTAGTCGAAGCGCTTGCGTCCGTTAACATCATCGTCCATCGACCGTGAGCGGTCAAGAATGATGATAATGCTAGCCTCCGGATCGGTCTGCAACGTCTTGCAGTCATGAGTCACGCTGGCCGTAAGATCGACTGGCGAGCCCCCTTGCGCTGTTTCAGACACCCGGAAATTCGAGGCCTGCAGATCGGTGATCGGATTGCCGGTCGGATCGAACGCCACGTAGTCGACGGTGATCTTCGGAAACGCCATGGTGTTGACACCGTAAACGTTGAGGGACTGGGCATTTGCAATCACGGAGGAAGCAATGACAGCAACCGCGGCAACGAGTGCCATTCGGATGTTCAGCATGTTCATACCTCGGAAGTTGTTCGTGTGGTTCATGCGGGACGACTGAAGAGAAGCTGGGAAATGTCGGTGTTGGTTACAGTGTCGGTTCAGACGACAGCTGGTTCGAGTACTCGGAATGTGCGCGCCGTTGCATTGAGCTCTGCGTTAACCCCAAGCGGTAAGGTGAGTTTACTTCGTACATGGCCAAACGGCAGCCCATAGACCACCGGAATTCCAAGAGACGCAAGGCGTTCTTCGAACACCTGGCTAAGGCTGAATGACGGACCGGAGATCGACGTTCCCCTGGCTTCGCAGTCTCTGAAATTGCCGAGTGCGATACCTCTGGCCGATTGAAGCTTGCCAGCCAGCCAAAGCTGCGTGAGCATGCGATCTACCCTGAACGGCTCTTCATTGATCTCTTCGAGAAACAGAATTGCATCCGTTGTGTCAATCTCAAACTTCGTGCCAAGAGTACTGGCTACGAGTGCAAGATTGCCCCCTGTCAGACGGCCCTGCGCCAGGCCATCGTGAATCACCGTTAGACGATTGTTACTGAAGGAGGTCAGATTTGACGATGTCTCAGATAGCACGACGTCCTGCAGTGATTGCACCGTGAAAGGGTCAAATGTCGAAGAGGCAACAGGACCATGAAACGTGACAATTCCGCTGAGCTGATGGGCGGCAATTAAAAGGGCCGTGATGTCGCTGAAGCCCATGATGATCTTTCCGGCCTGACGGATTGAGGTAAAATCCAGCATCGGCAGGATTCGCATTACCCCGTAGCCCCCACGGGCGCAGATCACGGCGTCAACCTCGGGGTCCTCAATGAAGCCCATAAGCTCGCTGGCCCGATCTTCGTCAGGCGCCGAAAGGTACCCACTGCGGCGGGAGATGTTCTTGCCGAGTTTGACCTTCACGCCCCATTCCCGACACAGGGCGGCGAAGTCCGCAACGTCCTGAGCCGTGGCGCCGCTTGCCGGGCAGACGATCCCGACAGTTGATCCGGAGCGGATACCTCGTGGCAGCACCCTCGACATCGGAACACCACCGACCGTTCGCCCCAAGGACGGCAGAGCCGAACCGGCGGCAAGTGCCGCGGCCGTTGAGGCGACTGATGTGACGAAGGAACGTCGTTTCATGCGAGGTTTCGAGGTACGGTAAACACCCACTCTTGCAACCGACAAATGTACGAATAGTTCATCTGCAAGGGAAGCGTTATTCAGCTCCACGTGTGCACGGCACGCACTAAACGAATTCCCGTCCGTGCGACGCCTTCTGCGTATATTGCGGGTCCGGAAAGGTGCAAGAGTGGTTGAATTGGCACGCCTGGAAAGCGTGTGTGCCGGCAACGGTACCGCGGGTTCGAATCCCGCCCTTTCCGCAGAACGCATGGACCGATCTACACAGGTATGAGGATTTTTGGGCGGTCATTTGATGCAGCCGGGGCCCGACTGGTCGGATGGACGTTTGTGGGCGTGGGTGCCTGTGCTGTCCTGGTACTGGTCGGTTCGCTTGTCTGGAGGCTTTTTCACCCGCCCATTTCGCCCCTTACCGACGAGAATGATCCCCGAAGTGCCATTCAGCTTGAGGTCGTCAACGCCTCGGGCAGGAAGGGGGCAGGCAAGGCAACTCTGGATTTCTTCCGCAAACGCGGCTTTGATGTTGTTGAGATCACGACGTCCGATGAGCGGCCACAGAGGTCCTCGGTAATCGACCGCGTCGGAGATCGTCAGTCAGCTCTGAAGGTCTCCAAAGTTCTCGGAGTTGCCGATTCGATGGTTGTTGCCGAGATCGACTCCATGAGATTCCTGAAAGCATCTGTGGTCCTCGGCTCGGATATCGACAAACTGGAACCATTCCGCGACTGAAACCCGACACCTGTAACCTGTAACCCGTAACCTGTAACCCGAAATCCAACCTCGTGAAACCCCGCAGCACCAAAGGCAGAGCCGTACTCTGCGCCAGACTGGCGCAGGAAAAGCAGGCGCATGATATCCTCGTCCTGGACCTGACAGCTCTCGACACGCCGCCCGCAGACTTCTTTGTCATCGTGACGGTAGACAGCGAAGCACAGATCAAAGCCGTCACGGACAGCATCGAGTATACCCTCAAGACCATGGGATTCGGCTATCCAAACCATGAAGGCAAGGGAACATCAACGTGGGTTATCCTGGATTACTTCGACGTGGTGGTTCACGTCATGCTTGGCTCTGCCCGTGACTTCTACAAGCTGGAGCGCCTCTGGGGTGATGCCAAGGCTTATACGCTTACGCCGGCTGGTGCTACGAAGGCAACCACGATCGCATCAAGAAAGGCTGCCGTGGCATGATGCACAGGTACATCGAGGATGAGCTGCGCCGCGCGGCCTCCTCTGCAGGACTTGAGATCGAAGGCCCAATCCCGTTCGGTGTTCCAAAACAGGAGGGACAGGGGCACCTGTCAACCAACATCGCGATGATGCATGCCAAGCGTCTGGGCAAGCAGCCTCGGGCGCTGGCTCAGGAGATTGTCGATGGTGTGCTTCCCTCGGATCTCGTCCAATCAGTTGATGTTGCAGGCCCGGGATTTATCAATGTGACGTTTACTCCGGCTGTTTACAGAGCCATGCTGCACGATCTGGACCTGATGGCTGACAATATCGGACGGTCAGATGCCGGTGCCGGACGCACCATGAACATCGAGTACGTCAGTGCAAATCCTACAGGCCCCCTTCATGCCGGTCATGGAAGAAATTGTGCCGTGGGGGATACCATCGCGAACCTCTATGCATGGAACGGCTATGATGTGACGCGCGAGTACTATTTCAACAACGCCGGTAACCAGATGAATATGCTCGGTCGCAGCATTTTCGTCCGGTTGCAGCATCTTCTCGGAAACACGGACATGCCGTTCCCGGAGGATGGGTACCACGGGGAATATATCGCCGAGATCGCTGCAGCGCTCGCTGCGGAACAGGCTGAAACAGTGCGGGCGATGGCGGAAGAAGATGCCCTGACGCTCTGTCGCAAGGCCGGTGAAGAATGGTGCTTTGCCTCGATCAAAAAGACGCTCGACGCGCTGAATATCCACCATGACGTCTATTTCAACGAGGATTCGCTCTATTCCAACGGTAAGGTTACTGGAACGATCGAAGCACTTCGCCAGCGCGGTCTGGTCTACGAAAAAGACGGCGCCACGTGGCTTGCACTGACTGAGCTGGGCAATCAGCAGGATAAGGTCATCGTCAAGTCCAGCGGTGAGCCCACGTACCGTCTACCGGACATTGCCTACCATCGGGACAAACTCGAACGGGGCTTTGATGTTGTCATTGACATTTTCGGCGCAGACCACATTGCAACGGTCCCGGATGTTCTGGCCGGCGTAAAGGCCCTTGGCTTTGATACGGACCGAGTTCGGGTGGTCATTCACCAGATGGTAACATTTGTCGAAAACGGCGAGATCGTAAAGTTCTCAAAGCGAAGCGGTAAGTCCTTTACGCTGGACGATCTGATCGATGAGGTCGGAGCCGATGTTGTGCGGTTCTTCTTCATCATGCGTGCCGTGGGCACGCATCTTGAGTTTGATCTAGGTCTAGCCAAAGAAGAGGGTGATAAGAACCCTGTGTTCTACCTGCAGTACGCACACGCGCGCATCTGCTCGATCCTTCGCAAGGCAGGGGAAAAGGGGCTTTCACTTGATCATGGGGCTAACCTTTCGGTGCTCGAAGATCCACGTGAGATCGAGCTGATCGCGCAGCTCTCGCGCATGCGTTCAACAGTCGAGCGTGCCTGTGAGAATCTCGAAGCACACGTCATTGCCGAGTATCTGCGGGACCTTGCCGGGGCGTACCACAACTTCTACCACGACTGCCGCATCCTGGGTGCGGAGCCCGCTGTCGAGTCTGCCCGCCTTTTGCTGGCCGACGTCACGAGAAGGGCCATGCGCAATGGTCTGCTCATTCTGGGCGTCTCAACGCCGGAGCGTATGTAGGTGATCATGGTCAGCCGGGAATACTACTACGAGCTGGATGCGCGAGGCGTACTTTCGCTCGATGGAGTTGTCCAGGATGACCCCTGGTTTTTGGATTTCTTCTTCCGACGCCTTGCTCCGACGGCTAATCCCGACTATCCAGAATATCCATTTGTGTCGCGCTGTGGCGAGGAGATGAACTATCTGACGGTTCAGGATACTCCGATCGTCTTTACTGGATTTCACGATGGGCGACTAGAGTACGCCCATTCACTCTCAACTTCATTCTCGCCGGAGAAGCTCTCCTATTCGGCCGCCGGTGTGCTGTACCATGGAGCTCCGGTAGGCGAACGTGGCCGCCTGGTGCCTCACGTCGCGGTGGAGATTGCCCGCAGCATCGAACCCTGGGGCCCCTACGCCGCGTACCGTCAGCCGGGATCAGCCATCCTGGTGCCCCTTGTCCCCCTTGCCGAAGGTGAGGATCTGCAGATCCTGCGGCCGAAACCAGAAAATCACTGCGTCGGCTGCGGCCAGGCAAACCCGCATTCATTTCAGCTGAGCTTCGTTCGGAGTCGACGCGATCGCGTGGTTCGAACGTGGGTCACTCCCGACGAGCGAATGCAGGGATCTCTCGGAACTACCCACGGAGGCTTCGTGTCACTGCTGCTTGATGAGGCAATGGGAAAGACGCTCAGCTCGGCCGGTATTCGGGCCCCCACAGCCCGACTTGTAGTGAATTTCAGGCGTCCGATGCTCATTGGCCATCAGTATGAGGTCCGTGCCTGGATCGACACGCAACAAGGGCGCAAGCAGTTCGTCAAAGGTGAGGTCCGCTCGGCAGACGATCAGATATTGATCGCTGAAGCCGAGGCATTGTTCCTCCAATTGCGGCCTGAAGCCGACCCAGCCCAGACGGGATGAATTCACAACCGAATATGCTGCTCTTCGGTGCCACACTCGGCACCGTGCTTTTGCTTGTCGACATATACGTTCTCATTCATTGGACGTCCTTCGCCCGCCGGCGAAGTCTGAATGTCTGGTGGTATCGAATCCCTTGGGCAACTGCATTGATCGTGTTTGCCGCACTGGTCGTGATGCTCGTGCGACGTCACTTGTTTCGTGTCGATGGGGTTGACGTGACCATCATGGGACTGATATCGTTCTGGTATCTGCCAAAGTTCGGTATCTCGATCATACTTCTCGGGCGAGACATCATCCGCGGGGGCCGAGCGCTAATCGATCGACTCCGTCCGGGTCCGGCACGATCGGCCGTTTCGAGCCGAGAGCCGGATCTTCGGGCTACGGTGACCGGCGATACCCCTGTTGCCTCGGCTTCCCGTCGTGAGTTTCTCGGAACGGCGGCCTGGTCAATGTCAGCGGTGCCGTTCGTCATTGTCGCAAGGGGCATGTGGAGCACGCTCTATGACTTCCAGATCTACCGGCAAGAGTTGCTTCTCGACAAGCTGCCGCGCGCATTGGACGGCTTTCGGATCGTTCAGATATCCGACATCCACGCCGGGTCGTTCCCGGATTATCGGCCCTTCCAGGAGGTCCGACGCATCATCGACTCGGAACGTCCTGATGCTGTGGTGATCACAGGTGACTTCGTTAACCAGAAGCCCCGTGAAATGCAGTTGATCGCCGGTGAACTCGAGCGACTGCGGGCACCCTATGGAGTAATGGCATCACTTGGAAATCATGACCATTACAACACGCCGGAAGAGCATCAGCAGCTTGTGAGCGGCATACGACAGATGGGCGTGGATCTTCTTGTCAACCAGCATCGCCGCATTGGGGCCGACGGGGCATCGCTGGTGATCGCCGGAACTGACAATACCGGATTCCGTCAAACCTATGCCCGGCTTGACAGGGCACTCGACGGTGTTGAATCCCACGAGCCCGTGATCCTTCTGGCCCATGACCCGACATTCTGGGACCGCGAGGTCGTCGAAAAGGCACCCGTCGATGTGATGCTCTCGGGGCACACGCACGGCGGACAGTTCGGCGTGCAGGTACTTGGGTTCGAATGGAGTCCGGCGCAACACATCTACCGCCAGTGGGCCGGACATTACACCAAGGGCCGCCAGCAGCTCTACGTTAATCGAGGGATAGGCACGGTGGGGCCGCCATTACGCATCGGTATACCGCCGGAGGTGACGGTCTTTACATTGCGCTCAGCCCCGTCAGATAGGGGGCTTGCCTGACGAACTGCGGCAGGCCACGTGGTCAGACGTCGAAGTATCGCAATGCCGTTTCCGCCATCAGCGTTGCTCCGATCTTCATGGCACGCTCCTCCGGAGCAAATCGCGGATTGTGCAGTCCCGGCATTGTTTCAAGCCCGTCGGGACGTCCGCCCAGCATCCAGAAACAGCCCGGTATCTGCTGCGCATAGTAGGCAAAATCCTCGGCCCACATCTTTGGTTCGAACTCGAGAACGTTCGTCGCTCCAACGACAGCATTTGCCACCGCACGAGCTATCCCGACAGCTGATGTATGGTTTACAAGAGGTGGGTAACCCTTCGAAATTTCAAGAGTTCCTTCGCAACCATGTAGGGCGCAGTAGTCACGCGTCTGCTCCATGAGAAAGGTCCAGGCCTGTTCTCTCCACGATGCATCGAAGGCCCTGAGTGTACCTTTCATCTCGACAACGTCAGGGATGATGTTGGTGGCTGAACCGCCGTGAATGCTGGTGACGGTCATCACGCCTGGAACGATTGGGTTGCGGCGCTTTGTGATCAGCGACTGCAGGTGATGGACCAGCCCCGTGGCTGCCATGATGGGGTCGAGTCCGAGTTGCGGCTGAGCCGCGTGGGCACCGAAGCCCCGTATCGTCCAGCGAAGTTCGTCGGCCGAGGCCAGCATGGGTCCGCCTACAAAGGAAACCATTCCACAGCTGGCCTGCGGATCGATATGCTGACCGAAGATCATCTCCGGTGCTGGGCCTTGCAGAGCCCCTTCGGAGATCATGATACTGGCACCACCGGGAACCTGTTCTTCGCCGGGCTGGAACAGCAGTTTGACCACGCCGCCAAGGTCCTGGCGACGTTCCTGCAAGACTCGAGCGACGGCCAGCAGCATTGTTGTGTGAGTGTCATGTCCACACGCATGCATAACGCCGTACCGAGTTGACGCATAGTCAAGCCCGGTTTCCTCAACGATCGGCAGGGCATCGATGTCCGCACGTAGTGCCACGCACCGCTCACCGGCGCCGATGTGGGCCACCACGCCCGTTGTGGCAATACGCCGATGGTCGACTCCGATTTCGGTCAGCGTTCGACTGATGAAATCGGCCGTCTCAAACTCTTGAAATGATAGTTCCGGGTGACGGTGTATGTGCCGACGGGTCTCGACCATCCATGGGTAGATCGAATCGATGTGTTCAGCAATTGTCATAGATGGCATCTCCGCGCAGTTCGATGGATTCGATATGGCCGGCCCTGGCAAAGATCGTGACCGCAAGCGGTCGGCCACTTGGGGGTATGATGGAAAAGTGTGTCTGTGCCGGATCGCGCATCCACATGGTAACGGCAGCGCTGACGGCTCCCGTGCCACAGGCGCCCGTGACGGCTTCGACTCCCCGTTCGAACGTTGCAAGGGAGATCGTCTGCGGGTCTGTGATCCACATCATGTTGACGTTGACGCCGCGAGGGAAGTCCGGGTGATGACGAAGCTGTGTCACGACCGGTGCTGACGGATCATTGGGCGCGATGATCACGGCATGGTCGCTCTGAACATCAACATACCACACAGGGATCTCCACTGATTCAAGACTTCCGGGAGCAAAGTAACGCATCTGCAAGGGCGTTGGCAGATCTACACCGATCGTAGCGTCATCATAGACTCGCGCTCTGTAGAGGATGCCATTGAACAGGCATGAGATCGCATCCTGGGCACGTGAGCCGTGGTCAACCGCATACCGTACCACGCAGCGTGCGCCGTTGCCGCAGAGCATCCCGCGGCTCCCGTCCGGATTGTAGAAATCAGCCTCAACACGCGCGGCGGCAATCTGCCGGATACGCAGTACGCCTTCAATATTTGACCCGTCGGCGCGCGCGTGTTTTTCGACGAGCTCTCTGATCCGTTCCGTTGAGAAGACCTCATCACGGTCGGGTTGATCACGGTCGTCGATCACCAGAAAGCGATTTCCCGCACCACTCATGTGAAGGATGCTCACGCTGACACCTCGAGTGCGCATACAAGCTGATCGTGAATGCCACCATTTGTAGCGACGATCGAGTTGCTGCCCAGAGTAAAGCTTTTGCCGCAATAGTGGGTAACCCTACCACCGGCCTCTGTCACCATCAACACGCCGGCAGCCATATCCCAGGGCTGCAGAGCAACCTCCCAGTAACCGTCGAATCGTCCGTCGGCAACGTAGGCCAGGTCCAGAGCCGCGCTTCCAAGGCGGCGCACCGGAAGCCCCCTGCTGACGATCGTCGCGAACTGGCCGATGCAGTTTCGGGGATTGTCTTCAACATTGTAGGGGAATCCTGTTACCAGGATGCTGTCATCGAGCACCTCCGTGGACGAGACACGTAAGCGTCTTCCATTGAGGTGACTGCCCCGATCAATCATCGCCGTGAACGTTTCATTACGTAGGGGCTGATGAATAACTCCGCAGACGATCTCACCGCCGGCAACTGCAGCGATCGATACACAGAAGATCGGTATTCCATGGGCAAAGTTCACGGTGCCATCGAGTGGGTCGACGATCCATGTGACGTCATCCAGGCCATCATGGCTGCCACTTTCCTCGGTCAGGATCGCCGCCATTGGCGTATGCTTTCGAAGAACATCAATGATCAGTGCTTCGCTGGCATGATCGAACTCGGTCACGAGGTTGTGACGTCCTTCTTTCGAGGCCACCCTACCGGCTGAGCCGAAGCCGCTGAGCAGAATATCACCTGCTTGACGAGCAGCATCGACAGCTGCATCAAGGAGCATGTGACGGGTCATCGCCGCTGACTACCCGAGAATCGTGTTGGCTTCATGCCGCAGCAGGGCAGCGACCTTCTGCAGGCGTTCATTCGACGATGCTTCCGCGATCGGGACGTACCGTTGCAGCGTATTGGACACATAAACCAGCGGATTTTTCTTAAGGTTGAACAACAGGCACCGGAAGTTATCAAGTCTGGCAGCGAGCTTGATGAGCAGGCAATCGTCACTGGCCCGGCGCAGTCGTTCAGCGTAGTACAGGTCAATGCGATCGGGATCGGACTTGGCAGAATCGAGGTCCTTGGTGAGGGTGTCGACAACGTAGGCCACATACGATCCGAAATTATACTCGAGCACCTCGCGCGTGACCGTCCGGGAGTCTTCCAGAACATCATGCAGGAAGCCGGCGATCACAAGATCCGAGTCGTAGGTTCGAAGCTCATCCATCAAGATGAGGACCGTTCGGGCGATATGATCGAAGTACGGTGTCCCATCGTTGCGAACCTGTTCGGCATGGACTGATCGTGCCATCTCATATGCATCCAGAATGCGGTTCATGGCGATGGCATCGCCACGCTCCAGTATCCTGGTCTGAAGTTCCTCGGCACTCAGACCTCGCCGGTTGTACTCCGCAGCGGACATTGGATCTTGAAAGAGGTCCATGGAACCGTCACGCCCCCTTTCGTGAGCGTCGCACGGCAGGCACGCTTCGTTGCATGAGTTCCTGAGCGCCAGCCAGCGCGGCATCGGTGACGTCCGTGCCACTGATAAGCTGTGCCACATCGATCTGGGCCTGGTCGGCACTGATCGTGCTTGCCGTAACGGTGGTCGAGCCATTATCGGCCGATTTCGTTACACGGATGAAATGGTCCGACAGCGAGGCGATCTGTGCCAGGTGGGTGATGCAGATCACCTGCTGACTCTTGCCGATCTGCTGCATAACCTGCCCAACCGTGCGGGCAACACGACCGCTGATTCCGGTGTCGATTTCATCCAGGACAACGGTTCCTGTGGGAATCCGTTGCAGAAGCACGCGCTTGAGCGCCAGCATCACGCGCGAAAGCTCGCCCCCTGAGGCGATGCGAGCAAGGGGGCGGGGTGGCTCGCCCGGATTGGCTGCGAAGAGAAACTCCGCCTGGTCACACCCCGTGGGGCCGAGTTCGGAAGGTTGCAGCGACACCTCGAATCGGGCTGACGGCATGCCCATTTCCGCAAGGCTGCCAGCGACATTGTCCGCAAAGGCTGGTGCACAAGCACGACGCTGAATGCTGAGCGAGTCGGCATGACTGCGCGCAAGCTTTTCGGCATTCTGGACGAACAGGTCGGCCTCACGCAGAACCTCTTCAAGATTTTCGACCTCGTGCAGCTCATCTGATACAGACTTAAGCTTTTCGATGGCCTGACCAAGACTTCCATACTTACGACCGAGTCGCTGCAGTGCCGCCTGTCTCAGACGCAGGTCTTCAAGTCGCTGAGGGTCACGGCCATCCGAATCGGCAAGCACCCCAACGCTCGCTGCGGCTTCTTTGCAGATGATGAGTGCCGATTCAAGCTCGCCGGCTACGCCCTCCATAGCCGGGTCATAGTTACGCAGTTCCCTCACAGCCTCAAGGGCCCGTCGCATCAGGTCATAGGCCGAGATGTCGCCCGAGTAAAGACTCTGCTGCACTGACGTTGCAAGACGTAGAACGTGCTCTCCAGCCTCAATGCGTCGAAGATCGGTGCTGATACGCTCATCCTCTTCGGGCTGCGGGTTCACGCCGGCGATCTCATCATAGATGAACTGCAGTCGAGCGCGGTCGGCATCGGCATCAAGCGAGCGCCGGAGCAGATCATCGCGACGTCTGCGTGCCTGGCTCAGCTCAGTCCAGCGCATGGTCATCAGCGAACGTGCACCGTCGGACTCCAGCGCATACGCATCGAAGGCATCAAGGTGGT
This sequence comes from Ignavibacteria bacterium, assembly GCA_040380835.1. Taxonomy (GTDB): domain Bacteria; phylum Bacteroidota; class Ignavibacteria; order Kapaibacteriales; family Kapaibacteriaceae; genus UBA10438. The sequence goes on from JBEIIK010000001.1 coordinate 42,401, forward strand.
TGGATACGGACATCAGACCATGAGTGTCGTGTTGACCATGCACGTCGATGAGTAGGGAAGAGAGTTGGCGCACCACGACAGCCTGCGCGGGCGTGTCGTTGACGAAGCAACGCGAAGCGCCGTTAGATGGTATCTCACGTCTCAGGACCAGCTCTTCGGAGTCCCAGTCAAGCTCATGGAGCCGGACAAACTCCGCGGCAGATGACCCACGGACGAGGTCAAAGGTGGCTTCAACGACGCTCTTGCGAGCCCCTTTGCGGACTAAGTCTGATGATATGCGTTCGCCCATGGCGGCCGAGAGGGCATCAATGATGATCGACTTGCCGGCGCCGGTTTCACCCAACAGCACAGTCATGCCGGGGTGAAAGTCGAGGTCGATCGAGTCAATGAGCGCAAAGCTCCTGATGGTCAGTCGTCGCAGCACGTTTTCAGTGGTTGCTGGTGAATCATCACAACCGCGTTAGCCGCGACTGGAATAGCTTAAAGGCGCTATATCCACACAGTGCGAGCAGCACGGCGGCCGCAAGTGCATGAACCTCCTGTCCGACATAGATCACAACGATCGTCACGACATATGTGACAACGATTAGGGCCAGTATCCAAAGGGCTGCCATAGGGGGCTTAGTGAACGGTGGAAGGTAACGAGAACTCAGTCGTCACGTATGGCCGGTAGCGAGCCATGAAGGGGGCTAACTGATCAGCCGGCACACGCACTGACAATAATACTGCGGAATCATCATCGCTTCGTTGCAGAACCTCAACCTCGGAATAGAGTCGGGCAACGACATTCATCTCCTCGTAGGGGATCCGCAAAAGGCGCATGATGGCGGATTCCTCATACGTGGTCTGCATCACACGAAGCAGGCGTTCGATATTGACGCCTCGCTGCGCGCTGACAAAGACACATCCCGGGTTTTCCGCCTCGGCGTCATCCATTGTAGCCGAGTCAGCCAGAGCATCGATCTTATTGAACACCACGATCACGGGCGTGTCGCTTGCGCCAAGATCAATGAGCGTCTGCTCGACCACGGCCATATGCTCGCGATAGTGCGGATTGCTGATGTCCACAACGTGAAGCAGGATGTCTGCCTCAAGCGTCTCGTTGAGTGTTGATCGGAACGAAGCGACCAGCTGTGTTGGCAGCTTGCGGATGAACCCGACGGTGTCGGAGATCAGTGCTTTCTGTCCCGAGGGAAGTCCCAGCGTACGGACGGTCGTGTCGAGTGTGGCAAAGAGCTGATCCTGTACGTATACATCAGCCTTGGTCAGGACGCGCATCAGAGACGATTTGCCGGCATTGGTATACCCTACCAGAGCAAAGCGTGGGAGTCCTTCCCGGCCTTTGCGTTGAACCAAGCGCTGAACGTCGATCTCGCGCAGCTTCTCACGCAGTCGTTGCATGCGAGTGCGGTACATGCGACGATCGGTCTCGATCTGTGTTTCACCCGGCCCCTTTGTGCCGATGCCCCCGAACTGTTTCGAAAGGTGTGTCCACATCCTCGTAAGGCGTGGAAGCAGGTACTCGAGCTGAGCAAGCTCCACTTGCGTGCGAGCTTCCACCGTGCGTGCATGAGCAGCAAAGATGTCCAGGATCACACCGCTGCGATCAAGAACCTTGACCTTCAATGCCTCTTCGAGATTGCGGACTTGGGCCGGAGAGAGCTCGTCGTCGAATACCACCGATGTGGCGTTGCTGTTTTCGACCAGCTCCTTGAGCTCTTCAACCTTGCCCTTGCCTAGAGCGGTCGAAATATCTGGTCGCTCGCGCTCCTGGGTAAGCCTTTGTACAGCATCGGCACCAGCTGTATCGAGGAGCATCTCGAGTTCGTCAAGATGCTCTTCAACGGTAGCAGGGTCAGCCCCCTTGCGGATAACGGCGGCGATGACGGCCCGCTCTCTTGGGAGTAATCCTATGTCGTTCACGGAACCTCAGTATGAGAATAATGAACAAAGCTACGGCTCACGGTCGGCATGTTGCCACGCGCCGTAGTTTTGGGAGGTATGGTACGATTCATCTTCTGCGTTGGCATTGTGATAGGTGTCGCGGTCCGAGTGTCAGCACAGCAGGACATCGGCCCCGAGATTCCGATCATCCTTGAGCATGCCGACAGTCTTCTCGGTTCCGGCTCGATGGAGTCATCTTCGAGGACGTTTATCGGTAATGTGCGTTTTCGCCAGGGAAACGTGACAGGGCGCTGCGAAAAAGTTGTTCACGACGTTTCCCGGAACACGGTCGAGCTGCGCGGGGCTGTGGTGATCCGTCAGGCGGATTTGACCATTTCCGCCCCGGAGATCACCTACGATGGGGCAACATCTACGGCGCATGCCGTGCGAGGGATCAAGCTTCAGCAATCCAAAACAGTAATCGTCAGCCAAATCGGGACCTACGACATGCGAACCAAGCAGGCCCGATTCCTTCGGGATGTGCACGCCATCGATGATACCATTTGGCTGTGGTGCGATTCACTCGACTACGACCGGCAGCGTGATACGATGCTGGCGCGGGGAAACGTCCACATTCACGACACAGTGCAGCAGGCGTGGTTTAGCGGCATGCAGGCGCGGCGAGACGCCTCGGCCGGCATCCTGGAACTGGTCGGTGATGCCCGCGCATGGTCATGGGCAAAGGATTCTTTGCAAACGGCTGACACGACATTTATCCGTGGTGATACATTGCTGTCGGTCTCTCAGAATGACCCAGACTCAACGGGAATGATCGCACGCGGTAATGTGGTCATGGTGCGCGGATCGACCGCCTCACGGTCCGGTAGGCTCACCTTTCGCGAACGCGACGGCCGTTTCTTCCTTGAAGACTCACCATTTGTGTGGTCCGACTCATCCGTTCTAAAAGCGGCGAGTATCGAAGCCGAATCCTCGGGTCGACGTCTTCGTAGAGTAGTGGGCAGCGGTAAGGCCATTCTCATCTCCCGCTCCGATTCTCTTCTTCCGGTCCGCTATGACCAGATAGGGGGCCAGCAGATCGTGATGTCGTTTGAAACGGACTCAACGAGGACGCTGCGGGCTGTCGGACAAGGCATGAGCATAACCTACAGGCAGGAGTCTGGTCAGAGAAAGGGGCTTGCCAAGGTAGCCGCCGACACCATATATGCGAGGCTTGTCCGTGACGCACTGACGGATGTATTCTGGCTAGGCGGAGTCAGCGGTGAGAATCATCCGGAGCGTCTTGTACGCGGTCGTGAAAGCGAGTTTCAGATTCCAGATATGGTAATACCGGAAGAACGGCCCCGATTTATGCCCGTGCCACACCGACGATCCATGTTGCGCTAGACGGCGATTTGTCGTAACATCGACGCGAAGTGAAGCTCCGACCACTTATCGTCACTACTCTGACACTGCTCTGCGGACTGCAGCTTGCGGCCCAGGTCGAGCGTGTGCTTCCCCGGCGAGGTTCGTCGTCACTCGAAGGAACGTCCTTCGTCGTTGGCTTCATGCAGAATGAACTGCTTGAAGTTGGCGTTGACCCCAGACTGCAGATATTCATCTCTTCGCAAAACGATGCGACGGTGACAATCGAGTCGATGTTTGAGGGCACAAAGGTCGTAAATGTGCCAGCCTACTCCGTTCACGTCGAGACCGTTCATGTGTATAATATGAACTCTGCATCTGAGTATCCGATGCAGAAGTCGATCTTCATTACGTCTGATGTGCCGATCGTCGTCTATGCGCTCAATACCTTGCTACGTTCAACCGACAGCTATTGCGCAATCCCGATTCGGCATCTTGGCACGCAGTATTACAGCATCAACCGGCCCTCCGATCGTTACTTGGCTAGCACCAATCCAACCAATGCAAAGCTCAGAAGCGGTGAGTTCATGATCATGGCTGTTGAGGACGGAACGAATGTGGAAGTCATTCCAGCCACAACTACCTTTCGGGGCCGACCTGCGAATGTCCCCTTCAGGTTCGTTCTCAATCGTGGTGAATGCTACCTCGTGCAGGCGGCCACGACTGCCATTGGCCGTGATGACCTGACGGGTTCGTCGATTACCTCCTCAAGGCCTGTAGCGGTTATCTCAGGGCACATGCGTAGTGGCGTGCCGACCGGTCAGGACCTGTCGAAAGATCACCTGGTCGAGCAGCTGCCGCCTGTATCCAAATGGGGTAAGACCTTTGCAACGGCACCGTTCCTTTCGACCGGACGAGCTGATGTCTATCGCTTCATGGCCTCGCAGCCCAACCAGCAGATCACGCTGACAACGCGCACGCGATCTTGGACATGGACCTTGCCATCTATCGGCAGCTACGTTGACACTAGCATCGCCGAGGCCGCGTATTGGACCTCACCCGATCCGTTCTTCATGGTGCAGCATATGGCAAGTCGGACGTCCAATCAAGAAGTCTGTGATCCCGCAATGGTCATCACGCCACCCGTCGAGCAGTTTGTCAATGAAGCATTGTTCCGGTTCCCAACGCTCGAGCGCGTCCGGACGACGCCCCCCCAGACGCTCAGGTATTTCCTGAATGTGATCGCTACCCCCGAGGCACTGCCCTCACTCATGATCGGTAATCGACGGGCAGCATCGTTGGCCCCACTGTTCAGTAGTCAGGTCGTGCCTGGAACTAATCTTCGCTGGGCACAGATCACAATGCGGGAGGGGGCCTACCTGATGCGCTGTGACTCGGGGTCGTTCAGTGCCGTCATGTACGGAACCTCGGAGGCTGACTCCTATGCCAACCTGGTCGGATTGGCTTTCGACCCTGTTCGGCGGCGGGACTCCTCGCCCCCTATCTATGAGCTCACGCAGGACTGCGGCACCGTCAAGGGGCGTATCGTGGATGTGTCACGCGATACCGCCGGACTCTCGGACGTGGAGGTGATCACGGGCTCGACGTTCAATTACACCTGGACCATTTCCAAGCCGATCGACTCTTCCGGTTCGGTGACGTTCGACGCTTCGGTGCGGGACAAGTCGAAGGACGCTCAGATCGTCATCCATGCCTATGATGACCGTGGGTACGGTCGAGAATGGCTGTATCGATACGATGCACCGGACGTCGACGTTCTCCGCGATGTGGTGATCGAAACCGAGCGTGGCAGTGAGCGGTGTACGACTGTTGTGATACGCAACCGGGACTCAACGCCGGTAACGATCCGGAGAATTGAACGACAGGGAAATCAACGAATCATCGTCACCGAGCCCACAGGTGGCTTTGTGATCCGTCCGCGCGATTCTGCACTGGTTACGATTTGTGCTACCCAATGGTCGGACACTGCAGCCATGGCAGCCTCGATCATGCTGGTGATGAATTGCGGCAACACCAAGACGTTCTATGTGAAGTCGCGTCGGGGTCTGAGTCTCAAAGGTGACACCGTTGACCTTGGTGATGTTCGCATTGGGGATACGGCCTGTGGCAGGGTGGGCATCATCAATGACGCGGATCGTTCGGTTGAAGCGCTGAATCTGATCGCCACGCAGCTTGATACACTCTTCATCCTTGACACCGCTTCGCTTGGCCTGCCGCGGACGATCCCTCCCGGAGATACTCTCTGGGTGCGAGTCTGTTTTTCTCCCATCCGGTTGGGTCCGGCACAGCGCATCGATTCCGTCGTCGGTCAGGCTGCGGCCAGTGCCGTGCTGGTTAGCCGCGCGCGCGGTGTGAGCCCCCAAGTTGCTCCGTTGATTATCGACTGGAAGGAACGGTTCGTAGGTAGTGTGAACGACACCGTTGTTCGACTGCGCAATGTTGGTAGTGGATGGTGCATCGTGCGTGCGGATCTTTCCGGCGCCCCTGCGGCCCTTGATATCCGCTCCGATGGCCTCATGAAGGGGGCTCGCCTTGCTGCCGGCGACTCCGTCGATGTTCGCGCTTCATTCCGTCCTGCAACTCGAGACTCAATGATCTTCGTACAATCGGTGTGGGTTGACTGGACGCAGCACGCTCCGCTGAGTATCAGTTTCCGCGGCGTGGGCATCATGCCAGATGTTACCGTACGTGATATTGACCTCGACTCGGTCACGATCGGTGACGTGCGCGACAGTCTGGCAGAACTACTGGCTACGGGCTTTGAAGGTGGAAACACCGACCTGCGAGTGCGGTCGGTCCGCATTCTCGGTCCAGATTCAGCCGCTTTCGTTGTTCCAGCCACCCTGCGGGGCCTTGCACCCTCTCAACGCCCGTTGAGGTCAATCCTGCGTGATGTGGTGTCTTTTGCTCCCACGCGGCTCGGGCCGCACGAGTGCGTAATCGAGATTGTCAGTAATGCGGCACCTGATGGGCTGGACAAGCGCTCGCGGTTCCGTCTGCTCGGTGTGGGGACCCCTGTGCCTGTGGCACGCCCGATTCCGCGCCTTTCGGCTTCCGCACGAGCTCGCTCCTGCTCATCGGAGCCGATCATTGCAGAGATAACCAATACTGGAACGGCCCGTGCGCGCCTGGACAGTCTAGTGTTGAACGTGTTTTCGCCCCCTGTCGGAGCCGTTCGCACGAATCTCATTTCCGGGCCCGGGCCATTACTGATCGAACCCGGTCAGACGCACTCGGTTCGGTTGGATATCAACTTTGATACAGCTGCGGTATGCATCCTCACCTTGCGACTCGTGGACTCCGCAGGTTCGGTTTTTGAGGACACGGCACGGATCGAAATTGAGCAGGCCGCAACGTCCATTTCCGTGGACATCCCCGGTGCGCCAGTGTTGGAGACCGGAGCGGACACCATCATCATCAGGGCATCACTGCATGACGTGCAGTCGGTGGCTGTTCGACCTGCTTTGAGGGTACTTATCGACAAAGCCAGATTCTTAATCGGTGGGGCAGGATCAGCCGTTGTGATGATCGATCAACAGGGGGCTAATCGCGGTGTAATGTCGCAAGCCATCCAGGACGACAGCTCGATCCGGATACAGCTCGCCGATGAAGTCCTGGGGCCGTGGACCGTGACGTGCTTGTTGTGGGGGACGATGATCTGGTCTGATCCTGACGTGAGCCGATGCATTGCAGTGCTCGACGGCAGTCCATGCTATCGGCAGGATGTTTCGGCTCCGGTTGAGTATCGCGTAGCTCCTTGCGGCTCCCGTTTGCGAATGGTTGACGTTGCCAGCCGACCTGGGGTGTTTGTGGATCCCCTGGGGCTGCCGTTTGACGAAGTGATCGCTGTAAGAATAACTACGTCAATGGCGACTACAGCGCGCGTATGGGCAGAATCTCTTTCAGGTCAACAATTTCAGCTTGCCGAACATTTGTCTTTGCAAAAGGGCAGTCAACATTGTAATTTCTCATGTTCTGGGCTGGGATCAGGGCTGTACAGACTGGTCATCAGCCACGAACGTGGGGTCGAGGTCACGAACATCATCATCGTCAACTAGGGCCATCGAGTATGAGGCAGTTTGGTTTTACCTTCTTTGCAGCGTTCATTATGTCGGCAGCATCCCTGCTAGCCCAGCAGGAAATTGGAGCTCGCGCTACGCCTCTCCAGCCGGCACGCCGTGCGCCACGGATATACGTTGGACCTGTTGCGGGTTATAACAATTCGCTGCACTCGTCGAGTTTCCAGTCCGTTTCCGGAGATGTCCAGTGTCCGACCTTCACCGGCGGAACCCAAAACGGCTATTATGCCGGTCTGTCGTTTGAGTACCTTCTCGGTAAGCCCCGTGACTCTAAGTCGTCGATCATCGCGCGTGCGGTGTACAACACCTTCCCGGCCTTCTTCAAGGAAGGTGGCGATACGCGTCCTTCCATCGATCCAGTCACGGGTGCCCTCTACGACTCCGAGGTTGAGCACACGGCTGAGGTGAAGTATTCAACGTTCGACATCGAGCTGATCTACAAGTTGAATCTTTTCAATTCGAATTTTGGCGTGGTGATTGGGCCGACGATCGGTTTCGTTGCCGACGTTGAGCGCGTGCAGCGCATGAACCTGATCAGGCCAGATAATGCAATTTTTAAGCCGCAGGATGGCACCGAGTACGAAAATTTCGGACGAACGGCCATCACCGCACGCGACCAGATTCCAGGACACGCCACCACGCGTCTTGCCATCAAGGCCGGTGCCCAGTACGAGATAACTGTAGGACGGGTGCTTGTGGTTCCATGTGCCTACTACAATTTTGGTATCACCAAGCTTAGCGACGCCGACAATCTTCGGGTGAACGCACTTCAAGTTGGGGTTGATATCCGATTCGCGCTGTAAGCGTTCAAACTGCGTTCATGATAATGCGATGCCTGCTCGGTGAGCGGGCATCGTTAGTTTTGGACCAATGGTTAGGAGCGATGACGTGATCTTCTCATTGCCTGTATGAAGCAGCTCTGGTCTCCGTGGCGAAGAGCCTATGTTTGCGACAGTTCCAGGGGTGCAGCTCGATGCTTTCTTTGCGACGCTGCAAAAGCAACCGCGGCTGACAGGTCAGCTGGAATCGTTCATGTGGCTGAGCATTCAATCATCATGCTCAATCGTTACCCCTATTCGGTCGGACACCTTCTTATATCTCCGAGAGGGCATGTAGCTGATGTGCTGGAACTTGACAATGACGGTTATATCTGTCTGATGAATTCAGTGCGTGCAGCCGTGCGCGCCGTCCGCCAGGCGTTTGATCCACATGGGATCAATGTTGGTGTTAATCTCGGCTCAGCGGCTGGAGCGGGTGTACCCGGTCACGTACACATACACGTTGTGCCGAGATGGAACGGTGACACGAATTTCATGCCGGTGATTGGCCAGACGCAGATAATCTCCACTTCCCTGGATGAGGCCTGGGATCGCATCTCTACCGTGCTTGACACCGAGGGCAACCAGACACAATGACGTCATTCGCACCTAGCCGAAGGTTCAGCCAGAACTTTCTGACGGATGTTGGTATTGCCAGGAACATCGTATCCTCGCTCGAGCTGACTGATGCTGACGCAGTGGTTGAAATCGGCCCTGGCAAGGGTGCTCTGACGACGCATCTGGCTGTTTCGCCTGCATCCGAAGTGGCAGCAATCGAGATAGACGCCCGTGCCGTGGTATTCCTGCGGCAGCAGTCGTGGGTATCAAGCGGACGGGTGCGACTTATTGAGGCGGACGCGCTGACCGTGCGCGTGGAGGAGTTGTTTCCCAAACATCACCGCGATCAGCGTTGCGTAATCGGCAATATCCCGTATGCCATTACCAGCCCCCTACTTTTCTGGATGTTTGATCAGCGGCGCTCAATTGCCAGGGGAGTATTCATGATGCAGCGCGAGGTCGCCAGACGCTGCGTGGCTCAAGTGGGGTCAAAAGACTACGGAATCCTTTCGGTAGCCTGCTGGTTGCATGGTTCTGCCAGGTTGCTTTTTCATGTCCAGCCGGGATCCTTCTTTCCGAGACCAAGTGTAACATCATCCGTCGTAAGGTTCGACCTTTCGATCCAGGCGGCTGCTGGTCTTGCCGACAGACCATTCATGAACTTCGTCCGATCTGCTTTCTCACAGCGCCGAAAGGTCATGACAAACGCTCTGGCTGACTGGAGTGCTCGCAATCAGCTCTCGCTGCGCAATGACAGTATCCATGCTGGTGTCAATCTCGCGCGAGTGCGTGCCGAGGAGTGTTCACCGGAAATGCTTGCAACCATATATCATTCGATATGTGAGCGTAACCCAGCCTCCCGGCAAGGTGCTGCGGGGCTGGTATGAAATCTCCTTCAGGCATTCGTGAACTATGGCAGATCATCCGTGCGGATCACAACTCGGCGGATCTATACACGGCGTTCATGCTCATCATGTATGCCCTGCTGGCACTGGTTTTTCACCAGAGTATTCACGGCAGCATCACAGCGGTCTGGACAAACGTCCTTGTGCTGATTCTGATCTCATCGACCATCATTCTGCATCGTCTGACAGGTTTGATGGCCGCGCGATTTGTTCGCCAGTTCTACGTCGTTCCCACCATTTACATGCTGTATGATCAGACTCATCTTTTTGTCACGGTTGTACATCCACACGACTACGATCACCTTCTGATCGCGGCCGACAGGGCGATCTTCGGCATCGATCCGACAGTCTGGCTTCTTCAGTTCTCTTCGCCGGCTGTTACCGAGTATCTGCAATTCTGTTACTTTATTTTCTATCTACTTCCAGTAGCTCATGCGCTTGAACTCTGGCTTCGTGGTGACATCAAGCGCGTGGTTGAGTTTGCCAGGATGATGACATTCATGTTCTTTATCTCATACATACTCTACTTCATTTTACCCGCCATTGGACCTCGATTTACGCTTCACGACTTCTCAGCCACCAGCCGGGAGCTTCCCGGACTCTGGCTGACTGACATTCTCCGAAATATCATCAACGTCGGAGGGGGTGTTGTGGCCGGGTCTGATGATCCGGCTAGCGTGGTCAATCGTGATTGTATGCCAAGCGGTCATACGATGCTGACGATTGTCAATATCATCCTTGCCTTTCGATTTCGAAGCCGGCTTCGCCATCTTTTCGTGGTCATCGGCGGCAGCCTGATTTTCGCCACCGTCTATCTCAGATACCATTATGTCGTCGATCTGCTGGTAGGGGGCGTTCTGGTGCTGCTCTGCATGCCACTTGAAGTGCCCGTGGATAAGTTCCTGCGCAAGCGACTGCGATAACCGCCGTTTTTCGACCTCAAGCATGTAACCGAATCTGTTTTCCAGTGTTTATGTCTTTGATTGGAGAGCAGACCGCTGCAGAAAACTCCCCAAAGCTATCCCCATAGATGTTGCACACGTCACATTTCGGGTTATTTTAAGGAGTCATGGCACGAGTCATGCGTTTCAAAAAGAAAGTTCCTATCTCTTTTTATCACCCCGGGAGAAGAGTCCATGAGACTTGCATCCAATTTCACAATGCGGCTGGCAGCTTTACTGTTGCTATCTCTTACTTGCATTGGCAGCGTGACGGCCGCTGACACGAAGTCGTCCGAAAAGCGTGGTACGATGGTCCTTTCCGAAGGCCGTCGTTACATGGTTGCATTCCCACAGGTGTGGGCCAGCCCAACGGAGAAGCCTTTGCCGCAGCCGATGATGCTTTTGATTTCCTCGCGTACACGAACCAAGGTTCGCGTCATGACGCCGGCAACGATCAATGAAGCTCCTCGTATGGACAAGGAGTTCACGGTCGAAGCCAATAAGGTGTTGAAGGTGCCGATTGCGGTTGCCTACATGAACACCTTGTCAGAGACAAAGACAGGGTTCGGTATCGTGGTGGATGCAAAGACTCCTGTTTCTGTGTCCACGCTCCAGCAGTGGAATGGAAACGGGGAAATGGCGCGTCATCTTCCGGTGGAAGGATGGGGCAAGAATTATTATACCATGAACTTCTACCAGGATCGTTACGGCTCTCCTGCGGAAGGGTATAACTACCGTCCAAGCCAGATTCTGGTGATCGCCGATAAGGATAACACTGTCATCACATACACGCCGACTTTCGCAACTGAAGGCGGAATGGAAACGTCGCCCGTTAAAAAGGGGGCTTCCCAGACGATCACCCTTGAAAAGGGTGAGTGTTTCCTCATCAAGGCCAAGATCGATGAGCTCAAGACCAAGGAATGGGAGACGGATCTGTCGGGTACAATGATCAGGGCAAGCAAGCCCGTTGGAGTTATTTCCGGACATACCAAGGTTGGTATCCTGCGATTCCCTGACATTCTTGTAGGTCTGGGCGGTTCTTCGCCTGCCCACTTCGTGCGTAACAACGTTCATGACGCTATGCTTCCGATCGAAATGGCCGGAACAAAGTTCGTAACTGTCCCCTGTCGTTACACGTCAACGCGTATCACCGGTAAGGCCTCTGCCGAATTCGGAGTAGAAGACGACCGTGGCGATGTGATCCGTGTGATTGCCCTCGAAGACAACACTACGGTTCGGACCATGCGTCAGGATGGTTCCTCGATGAAGAATGAGTGGGTCCTTCGCAAAGGCGAAACACGTATCATGCCTTCACTTGAAGTAGCCACCTACTGGGAGTCAGACAAGCCGATCCTCATGGGTCAGTACGGTAAGTCGTACGCAAAGGATCGCGGAGTTGCCGTACGTGGTTCATCCAAGGGTGAAGAATCAGCACTTGGACACCCGAGCGTTGAGTCCGGAATGCCGATGCTCCAATACATCCCATCGACGGATCGCTATGTAGAGTATGGGGTGTTTAGCGCTCCTGAAGGGATGGACAATTTCATGAACATCGTCTTCAAGGCCAATGAGGTAACGAAGATCAAGTTCGACAACAAGGCACTGAATACTCTTGGTGCAATGCGCTATCTGAAGGGTACTGATTATGCGTGTTTAGCCGTGCCGGTTGGTGCTGGCGATCACGTGATCGAGTCGGTAGATCCTTCTGTTCGCTGGTCAGCCTGGACCTATGGCTCGCTGGATGGTCTTACTCAAGGCCGCGCTTACGGAACGCCAATATCCATTGACATGACGATTCCTTGCAATGATTCGGTCGCTGTGAAGGAAGAAATCGTCTGTGGTGACATTGATGCTGAGGGTAAGATCCTTCCGGAGAATGTATCATGCGGATCGATCTTTGCCGTCTATCCTGAGCAGTTGTCGAACTACACGCTGACCGTTGATCCGGAGTTTAATACCGGAGATAAGACGGCCAAGTTCAAGCTTACGGTCGATGACAAGACGAAAGACGCTATGGCTGTTGTCCGTGTCGTTACTCGGTCAGGCAAGTTTGTCGAAAAGACGTATACATACACGGCAGACAAGATCTCGTGGACGCCTGCTCGTATCAATTTCGGAACGATCGCATTCAACACGCCGGAGTCGGCCACGCTCACAATTAAGAACGAAAGCACAGATCGTCCGGTCAACGTGCGGAAGGTGACCGTCAAGGCCTTCAATACGATCTTTGTTTGCACACCGAGCGGTAGTTTCACACTAGGCCCGAGCGAGTCGAAGGACGTCAAGGTTACTGCAACTATTCAGTCCGCTCCGGAAGTGGTGGACACTGTGCTTGTGGAACTTGAGTGCTTTACCGTGAAGACGGCTGAGCTGCGTGTCCGTGGCGAGCAACCACAGATCTACGTATCAGATGTCAACTGGGGTCAGATCCCTGCCAGCTCTCCTGGAGTCGAGCGCAAGGTGATCATTCAAAATGGTAGCCGCGTCGATCTTCTTCTCAGTGGCTATGACCAGTCGAAGCTGGATGGTAGTGGTAAGTTCTTTGGTGCACGCACGCTTGATGGTAAGCCACTTGCGTCTGCTTTCCCGATGTCCATCCCTGGCAACGGCAAGTATGAGTTCTTTGTGACATACTCACCGAAGGGCGAGGCCAACACTCCTCACAGCGTTTCTGTGCCGTTCTTCTCGAATGCCGTCGAAGTTGACTCGATCGCTGTCCTTGAAGGTAGTGGCGTGACGTCTAATCTCACTGTGGTAGCCGAACCATGGAACGAGCGCGTGATTGACGTGGTTCAAAAGAATCAGAGTATCACCGAGTATCGCAAGACGGTCACGTTCTACAACTACGGAAACCAGCCTGCGATGTTCAATGCACCGCAGATCCGCGGCAAGGACAAAGATGCGTTCCGTATTGTGGACAATGGCACGGCCGGTTCATTCCCAGTCCAACTTGTTGGCGGAGGAGCAGATCAAAGTCGCACGGTAACGGTAGCATTCGTCCCGAACGAATTGCCAAACCGCGGTGCAGAGCGCAACGACTATCAGGCCGAGATTGTCTTCGAGACCGATTCAAAAGAAAAGAGCGAAGTAGGTCAGGCGCTTATTGCGACAGCATGGCAGCCACAGGTCAAGGGAGAAAATCTTGATTTCCCCGGCACAATGAATCTTGGTGAGGCTGCACGGACGCTAACCATTCCGATCTCCAACGTCAGCAAGGACGACTTGTCGAATCCAACAACTGGAAACGTCAAGGGTACGGCAGATGTGATCATAACCGGTATCCGGATCACAGATCCGAATACAAGGTTTGAGCTTCTGAATGCTCCAACACCGCAGAATCCGTGGCGTATCAGGCCTGACGAAGCTCCGATGCAGCTTCAAGTGCGCTTTGATCCGCAGTTCTCAGGTACGTTCTCATCACCATACGTGATCGAGACGAATGTTGGAACAAACGGCCAGGCACCATACGAGCCTACCTACACGATTACCGCTCGCGTCCAAGGTGGTGATTTCACGGTCACCGGTGATGCCGGAGATCAGTACGTCTTCAACGAGAAGATTCTCAAGGTAAAGGTTACTCACAGTGAACTCGTGACTCGCCGCTTCTCGTATGCAGACTTCACTGAAGGTCCTGATGCATCAAGCTTTATTGTCCTGCCTCACAAGTCAACTGGCGCGAACTACCTTGACATTGCACCAGGTGAAACTGGTGAGATCGATGTTCGATTTGTTCCGAGCTTCGTGACGTCAGTAGAAGCTGGGCAGTCGGATCTGTCATCGGTCAAGGCAAAGACACAGGGACTTATCCGCCGTAATGAAGTTCACACCGCTACACTCAAGATCACCGAAGAGCTCACCGGCAAAGAAAAGCTTGCACAGCTTTCAGGTAATGGCAAGTTCCTCGAAACAACAAACTTCATTGGTGATCAGTACAACGCCGATCCGGGCGGAAGCGTCGATGTAGCAGTTGAACTCAAGTCTTCGCCACAGGCCATTGACGTGGCAAAGGTTACTGAGATGCGCGTTCGTCTCAACTACGATCCTCGTCTTGTCAAGCCACGAGCCGATATCAACGATATCATCCTTGCCGGAACTCAGATGGAAGGCTGGACGGTGAAGAAGTCATCTGTTACAGGTAGGCCAAACGATCCTACGAACCAGATTGAACTCGATCTCGTTGATATGCGTGCAACGAAGACGCCACTCAGCAGCACGAGCAAGCTGGCTATGTTCAAGGTCAAGTTCGATGTGTTCTTCGGTCAGTCGGTACAGGGTACCTTCTCGACGCCGGTTTCGGTGTACTCGTACTGGGTTGACCTGGATTCATCAAACAACCGTGACGATTACGTTCTCGTCAACGATCAGCCTGGAAAGATTACCGTAAACCTTCCGTGTGCCAAGGTTCGCCGTCTGGCCAACATCAGCACAACGAGCTATGGTGTCAAGCCAGTGCGTCCGAATCCAGTGGTAAACACTGGCGTGATCTCCTTTGGTGTCGGTATCGCAGCTCCAACGCGTATCGAGCTTTTCAACTCCATGGGTGAGAAAGTAATCACGCTCATCGATCAAAAGCTTGATGTTGGTGAGTATGATCTCACACTTGATGCGAATCGGATTCCTGCCGGAACCTACTTCTATCAAGTCCTCTCCGGACCGTTCACCAGCGAGCCTCAGACTTTGACGATCGTCAAGTAATCTGACCGGATTATTACAAACGCCCCCTTCCGGTGGAACCGGCAGGGGGCGTTTCTTTTTTTAGCATGTTGGTACAACTACCACCAGGGAACACCGAATTTCATGGAAACGACTCTCAGGATATACCTCGCAGTAACATTCGTCATCGCACTCGCAGGCACGAATCTCTATGCTCAAAGTCCGGGTACTATACCATGGACGCCAAAGGTGACAGTGGAAATGGCGCGCGTGGCAATTCAAGTGCCACCTCGCTTGGCGTCGCTTGCAATTGATCCGGTTCAAAATGCGCTGACCGTGCCGAAAGGGTGGTCCGTAAGTGTCTTTGCAGCAACCGGTATGAACAAGGGACGCTTCATGGCATGGGGTCCCGATTCGGTACTCTTCCTTGCAAACATGAATGGCAACAATGTTCTGGCGTTCCCCGACAGGAACCGTGACGGCGTGGCTGATACTGCCATTATTGCAGCACGGGGCTTTTCAGGCGGACATGATGTGCGATTTGTGAGAGATACGATGTATGTGGCACAGGAAGGATCGCTTGTTCGACTCTGGCGCAGCGATCCGACGACATTGATTTATGACAGGCGAGTGACCGTTATAGATAAGTCTGTACAGCCAAATCAACTTGGTGGCAATCATCGTACAAGAACGGTTGTGGTGGATACCATTCGTAGGAAGATCTATCTCAGTGTAGGTTCTCGCGGCAACGCCGATCGTGAGGCGGATCGCGCTCTCATCGAAGAATACGACTATGATGGAGCAGGCCGACGTGTGTTTGCGGCTGGCGCGCGAAATAGTGTCGGCATGACGCTCCACCCGAGAACGGGTCAGCTATGGGCAAACAACAATGGAAGCGATAACCAAGGCAACAATGTCCCACCTGAGTGGGTCGACATTGTCAGAGATGGTGGGTTCTATGGATACCCCTATGCCTATCATCACCAGAGGTACTTCTCCTTCGGTGGAGATTACTCAGACCTGTTGCCAATCACTGCCGCCGATTCTGCGAAGGTTCGCTCAATGGTCCCCCCGGCGGCTCTCGTTGACGCTCACTGCGCACCGATGGCCCTGGAGTTTACACCGTCAGGCTTTGGCAACGGCTATGACAATGGGATGTTCATGGTCATGCGCGGTTCGTGGAACCGCACTCCTCCGAGCGGAGCAAAGGTGGTCTTCCTGAGGTTCGATTCAGACCTGGACACGATCGCCAACAGCGCTGAAGAGTTCTGTGCTGGATTCATACGTGACACCAACAATCAGACTACGAGATGGGCTCGTCCGGTTGGACTGGCGCTCAGCGCTGATGGATGCGTGTATGTATCGATCGACGAAGGCAAGCAATGCATCCTGAAGTTTACGCCGCCCAAAGCCCCTTCCTCAACGAACGAAGATGAAAGCGATGCGCCGCCGCGGGTGCGCTGGTTCGATGATCGACTTGCGATCTCCAGTGCCGACCCATCGTCCTTTGTGGCCGTGGTTGACCTGGCCGGAAAGCTTATGCATCAGGCCAACTTCTCAGGGGGCGAACTCGTTGTCGACACTTCAACCTGGCCGCAAGGTCTCTACGTGGTTCGCACGGTCAGAAATGGCGTTGTCGGCACGGTTGCAGTACGTGTCACTCGCTAGGTGCGGACGTCGGCAGCTCGGTCAGGATCACCTGTAGGTATGCAGCGGACGAGCCGGTATTATTGCTGATGTAGTCACGGCAGGCATGTCGTGTGGCATTTCGATATACCGGATCGTTGATATGCCGTAGCCATCGTCGCGCGTCATCAATGCCCGTCAGGACTTGCAGCGCGTCAGTTGCAACCAGGGGCGCGGCATCGCGCGAGCGCTCAATGCGCGGTCCACAGGCCAGCGGGACTCCAAAACCGGCCGGCTCAGCCAGTGAATGCACTCCAGCGCCAAAGCCTCCACCAACATACGCGGCCGTTGCTGAAGAGTATAGTTCGAGCAGACGCCCGACGCTGTCAACCAGAATGTGCGGGGTATCTGCCGATAGTCCATTGACCAGCCGGGACAAACGCCTGCACGAAACGCGCTGTTCGATCGACCGCAAGGCGCTTTCTGATGGTTCATGCGGGACGATCACCAGGCGCCAGTTTAAGCATGGGGTGGCCGCAAAGGCCGTAAGCATCATCGTCTCATCGTCAGGCCATGTACTTCCTAGTACAAGTGTCTTGCCCGACCATTCAGGTAGAATGGGAGAACTTGTGGCAGAGCGTTGAACGCGCTCCATCACACGGTCCAGGCGTGTGTCTGGCTGCCAGTGTACGGGGCGCTCAAGCAGGTCGCCCAGTTGCGCTGCATCCAACGGGCTTACCGCCGTCAGACGGCTGATCATTTCATACAACCGACGCGTGAAACCCCGCATCAGGGGCCAGTGGGCCGAACTCGGCATCGTGGCGTTGATCAAGTGGATCGGTACCGATCTGCGATGCAATTCACTGATCATCGCCGGCCAGAGGTCATAGCGGTCGATGATCACCATCAGCGGGTCAATAGCTGCGACAAACTTCCGCATGGCCCTTTGCCAGTCAAGGGGCAGGTAGAGCGCATGATCGATACATGCCTGCCTTACTGCGTGCTCGCGTCCTGACGGCGAGGTGCAGGTTGAGACGAAGCACAGATCGGGGCGAAGTTCTCTTAGGCGTTCGATGATCGGCAGCAGCTGCTCAAGCTCGCCCATGGAAGCCGCGTGGAACCAAATTCGCCGCCTTTGGTCAGTGGCAAGAATAGAGGCGGCACTCTTCCAGATGGATGCTTCCTTATCTCGTCGTTGCCTGACTTTTGCGTTGAACGGGGCAAGTATACAAATGAGCATGCGTAAGACCGGTAAGGCCAGGCTCTGATACAGCCCCATGTAAAGCCCTGACACGGTGTGTGAGCCCCTTACCTGCCGGTAAAGACAGCCGGACGCTTGTCAAGGAATGCTTTTGTTCCTTCCTTGAAATCATCGCTTGCGCACGTGCGCGCAAACACACTGGCCTCAATGGTCATGCCCTCGAGTGCCGAGGAATTTTCAGCTGCCTGAGTGGCTTCAAGACATGCCCTGAGCGCCAGCGGAGCTTTGCCGGCCAGAATGCGCGCAAAGGCAAGGGTCTGCTCGATAAGCTCAGCAGCCGGATACACGCGATTGACGAGTCCGAGTCGATGTGCCTCCTCGACTCCTACCATCTCTCCCGAGAGGATGAGCTCAATGGCCTTAGCCAGCCCAACCAGACGCGGTAGACGCTGCGTTCCGCCGTATCCGGGAATGATGCCGAGATTGATCTCAGGCTGACCGAAGCGTGCTGTATCCGCGGCAAAACGTATGTGACAGGCCATTGCCACTTCGCACCCTCCGCCAAGGGCAAAGCCGTTGACAGCGGCGATCACCGGAATACCGAGATGCTCGATCAGAGAGAGTACGCGCTGGCCACGTTCGGCAAAAAGTCGGCCCGAAAACCCATCCTGCTGATGCAGCAGGGCAATGTCCGCGCCTGCAGCAAAGGCCTTAGGACCTGAACCCGTGATCACGACAACCCGCGCTAAAGGATCGGCCTGCACATGACGCAGTGTTTGCTCCAGGGCATCCAGCAAATCTGCATTCAAGGCGTTGAGTTTATCCGGACGGTTCAGGGTGATGACGGCTACACCGTCGTTCATTTCCAGGATTATGGTGTCGTTGATCATGACGCGAAACTACGACGTTCGAAGGCCTAACGCATGGCTTGCGCCAGTAACTGTGTATAACTCCGTCCGATTGATCAAGACGCAAGTCCTAACTTTCCCTCGTATGCTCAATTGCGTGTTCACTCACCTGGGGTCTTATTGCAAGCCCCTTGTCATGATGATACTGATCATGATAATGGCCATTGATCCCGTGTGTCTGGAGTCACGCCAGCCACCGCGCAAGGCTGTTCGCAAGGGTGCGACGCGCTCCTCCGTGGGCTCGCCAGCAAAGAATGCTCGTCGCTCCTCCGTCAAGCATAAGGGTCGCTCATGGGCGTCTGCAGGGGGCTCGAGGGTCAAATCATCGGCGGTTTCGCGCCGCGGCTCGGGTACTTCCAAACGCCGTCGCATTCGAAGGTCTCCTAGGGCCAGGCCCGTTGCGGTGACCAAGCTCACGATGGTTCGGGATTCGTCGCTCGGACAGGGGATTCGCTATCAGGAGTTTCGCACCAACGGTAGGACTCCGATTGTTGTGCATGCGATGATGCTGGACCGCTCCATCCCGGGTAATGCGCTGCGCCTGGTCAAGGGCGAAGATAACTGCGTCGGTCTGGAACGTCTTGCCGAAATGGCCTCACGATTCGAGGCCTCATCGCGGCACACCGTCCATGGACTGGTAAACGGCAATTTCTGGCGCGCCGTGCGTAATACGCTCATCGGGCCGTGTGTGATCGACGGAGAAGTGGTCGAGATGAACAGCTACAAAAAGTGGTCGAGCGCCTTCTTCGATGTGCGCAATGCCATGACCGTTGATACGTTCCGGATCAATGGCAACGTCAGCATTGCAGGTCAGTGGTATCCCATATCGACCGTAAATCATCGGGACGATCAGGGGGTTGTGGTCTACAACTCGTATGGCGGCAACACGGTGCCGTATGTGAGTCCAAAGCAGATCGAACGGGCATTTCAGGAGGCCATAAAAGACACGGTCTTCATCGCCGAAGATTCCACTGAAGCAGCATTGACGCAGGATGTCCTTCGGCAGGAGATCGCCAGGGCACGTCGCGAGCGAGATGCCGAGTATCCGATGCTCAAGATCCGCGTACGATATCTGCGGTCTCCGAGTGTGAATGTCCCTCTGCCCTGCGAAGTGTTGAGTGTTGACACGGCCACCGTCACAATGCCGATCCGTGGCGCGGTGATCTCAATGCCGCGTTCTATGTTGGCACCGGCCAACCTGCCGCGCATGGGTGATACGATACGCCTGCTGTACAGCACCAATGTTCAGCCTCAGACGCCGTTCATGAATGCGGTCTGCGGTACGCCACGGCTTGTGCGAAAGGGGGTGGCAAAACACGAGGCGCTTATCGAAGGCAGTACCGGCTCACGTTTCATCAACCACGCCCTGGCGCGATGTGCCGTCGGTACGGACTCCAGCGGTACACGGCTGATCCTAGCCGCCGTGCCTGCCGATCGTACCGACCGCGGGACCGCAGGTGCCTCACTTCAGCAAATGGCTCAGATTATGGATCTACTCGGGTGCAGCGAAGCATTGAACCTTGACGGAGGAGGCTCTGCAGGCATGATGGTGGGTAGTGACCATGTGTTTTTCGACGGTGCTGACCCTCTGACCCGTCGTGTGGGCCTGGGTGTGGGGCTGGTGAAACTCTCGAAGATCCTGCGGGGCGCGCCGCGCTAACTTTGGGGCCCCCCCCGGCGTATTACTCCGGGTAGAGCAGGTATCGCCTGCGCAGTTCGCGGAACTGCTGAAGTCCACGCTGAAACAATGCCTCAATGCGGGAAAGGGAAGCCCCCTGACACAGCGCGGAGACAAGCTCGCCTGAGCCGCATGCCTTGGCGAACATGCGTCCGTTAGCGGCGCGTATGAGCGTGTCCGGGAATGCCTCCGGCCGCCGCCGGCGCGCCTCCCATAGCAGAACGGCGGCAGCCTCCATTGGACGCCACATCGGGCGTGGCTGCACATAGTACCCATCACATACCGTGCCGGCGTGTTTGCCGCCGCCTGGTTTGTAGCGTGCGCGGGCCATGTCTACTCCACGATCGCGAAGAAGAGTTATCGTTGATGCGGGTAGCTCTAGTCCCGGTGCGCCGATCATCTGAAAGGGGCTGTTCGTTCCCATCCCGATGCTCCAGATGCCCAGCTCGCCCAGGAGTCCCGTAAGGGCGTAGCCGCGAATGGCCGCAACACTCGGGATGTTTGGACTGGTTGGATACCACGGTCGGTCGATCTCCTCCCACGTCGAGGTGCGTGCCCAGCGTTTGCAGCGCACTACCGTCAACGAGCACAACTGCTCGCGTCGTTTCGAATTGGTCGTCAGCCAGTGTTCGTGATTGGCCATGGTTGCCAGCTCGCCGAGCGTGCATCCGTGGACGTAGGCAATTGGAAGTCGGCCGATGAATGACCGCAGTGAATCATCGACGATGCCTCCGCTGACGGTTATGCCACCAAGTGGGTTTGGCCGGTCGAGGACCATGCATGGGATGTTGAACTCGGCGCAGGCGTCCATGACTTCGATCATCGTAGACATAAATGTGTAAGAGCGCACGCCAATGTCCTGCAGGTCAATGACTACCACGTCGGCGTCGCCGATCATCGAAGCGTCAGGACGTCGCACAGCCCCATAGAGCGAACGTGTCGGCACACCGAGAAGCGTGTCGTCATCCACATGCTTGCCGGCTTCTATAACACCGTAGAAGCCGTGCTCAGGCGTAAGAATGCGAAGCAGGTGCAGCGCGCGCGTGCCAGCGAACTCCTCGGCCGTAGATGTGCCGCCGGCCGTACGTGCTGCGGCGTGGCTCACCAGCACGACGCTCTTGCCGCTCAGAAGGGCAAACTCCGTGTCGATGAGGTTGTCGACGCCGAATTTCACCTGGGCCGACGCAGCCGTGAGTGCAAGCAGCAGTATGATCATGATCGGCCTGGCCATCATCCCGCTACTCGTTTCTCAGGGGGCTTACCCGCCAGAAAGGTCGATCGCGGATGAAACAGTGTGTGGACTTCCTTGACGTATTCACGATTGATGTGGGTGTATATCTGCGTAGTCGCAATGTCGGCATGGCCCAGCATCTCCTGAACTGCGCGCAGGTCTGCACCACCTTCAAGCAGGTGAGTGGCAAATGAATGACGGAACATATGCGGATGTATGTGCTTAGTCAGGCCGGCCTGCTCGGCCCCCTGCTGCATGATCTTCCAGATGGCCATGCGCGAGAGTCGACTGCCACGGGAGTTCAGAAACATGATGTCGTCGGTGTTGGACGACGTGATCAGTCGTCCACGCGCCGCTGCCTGATACCGGGCGATCCACTCCAGAGCCTCGGCACCGATAGGCACCATGCGCTCTTTCGAGCCCTTGCCGAAGACGCGCACAAGCTCAACCTCGACAAGCACGTCAGCCTGACGCAGGCCGATGAGTTCACTGACTCGAAGGCCGCAGGCATACATGGTTTCGAACATGGCACGGTTTCGCAGCGTGTAGCGGTTCGTGGCGTCGAAGACCTCGAGAAAGGCCACCACCTCGGCAACAGACAGACTCTCCGGCAGTTGGCGTCGTGAGCGAGGTATCTCCATAGCTTCGGTGATATCACGCTGCATCCGGCCGTTACCCACAAGGAACGTGTGCAGGTGCCTGATAGAAGCAAGGTAGCGGGCCCTGCTTGAGGGGGCCAGCTCAAGTCCAGCAAGGCACTCAAAGAAAGACCGTACATCGCCGAGTGTCGCCTCGGAGAAGCCCGCTCGCTGCAATTCGTTCAGATGGATCGCATACTGACGGACATCGTGCCGATAGGCATCGGCCGTGGTGGTGGCAAGCCCACGCTCGAGGCGGACATAGTGGATGAACTGCTTGATGTCCCGCTCGAAGGCCGATGGGAGCGCCTGGATCATGCTGCCGGCTCGTCACTGGGACGCACTTCCATGTAGCGTACACGCTGGTGGGAAGCTCCCGTGAGCGAGTTCACAAAGGAATCGCGGATGACGTTAAGGTCATGCAGCGTAAGGGGCGCATCCTGCAACTGACCGTCAAGGAAACGGTCCATGATGATCCGGTCAATGGCCTGTTCGATCTCCGCACGGTTGCCAGATTCGACAAGGCGCGAGAGTGCCTCGGCGGCGTCTGCAAGCATAACGATGGCGGTTTCTTTTGAGTCAGGACGTGGACCAGGATAACGGAAGTCGTTCGGGTCAACCTCGGTGCCGCCCGACTCGTCGATAGCCTTGGCATAGAAGTGCTTGACCAGGATCGTGCCATGATGCATCGGGATAAACTTCCAGATCCTGTCCGGAAGGCGGTACTCTCGGGCAAGATCGATTCCATCAGTTACGTGTCGGCGGATGATCTCGGCACTCTTGCGCGCCGGTAAACGGTCGTGCTTGTTGTCGATGTCGATCTGGTTCTCGATGAAGTACTCGCTCTTGGTGATCTTGCCGATATCGTGATACAGTGCACCGACGCGGGCAAGCAGCGGATTGGCACCGATGGCCGATGCTGCCGTCTCACTGAGATGCATTACGGCCATCGTGTGCTGATAGGTGCCCGGTGCGAGTTGATTGAGCTGATGGATCAGAGGATGATTGATGTCATCAAAATCCTCCAGCCGCAGGTCTGTTGCTACGTTCAGCGTCCGCTCCATAAGGATGATGGCCGCCAGAGCAAAGAGGGGTGAGAGCACAGCATTGACGACCACGCCGCCGAGTCTTGTAGCAAGGCTCAGTAGGGGCGTGGCATTCTCCAGTTCGATCGACAGCGTCACGATCACCAGTCCGGCAAGGATGGCCAGGATCGAGGTGAAGATCTGCGTTCGGCTGCGAAGGTTTGTAGCCGAGTATCCGGCCATTACACCACCGGCAATAAGCACCACGGCGATAACATGATCGTTGCCGCGTGCAGCAGCAACTGACAGGGCGCAGGAGAGCGTCACGACGATCGATGTGCGGACATCGTAGAGGATCGACACCAGCATTGCGAAGCCGGGAACGATGATGGTGTACTCGAGTGGGAGATTCGACGGCAGGGCGATCGAGAGCCAGCCCAGACCGGCCGAGGCAACAGGCATCGCCAGCAGTGTGGCTAGTTGACCGTTGCGCACGAACGAAGAGCGTCGCACAAAGTAGAGGTACAGGCAGACGATGGCAATCAGCACCAGGGCGTGCCCTGCCGAGCCAACGGCCACGAGGAACGAGTACTGTGATGCCGAGCGCGCGTACTCCGCGTAGCGATATGATGCCAGACGGTCCAGTATGGCCTCGTCAATTCGGTCACCCTTGCGCACGATAACGTCACCTTTGCGCATGATCTCGCGCGTGGTTGATACACCCTGTTCGGCCAGTTGACGCTGGCGTTCCCAGATCGCATTGTCAACGCGCAGTGTTGGAACCACGGCAGCATGCAGTGCCTGTCGCAGCTTTGGACGGATCGAATTCTCGACACTGACCAGGCTGATATCAAGGCCCTCGGCTGCCGAAGATGAATCACGCAGTTCCGCATGACGGCAGGCGATGTACTCGTTGCCCTGCTCGTCGATCGACATCACATCAGATGATGGTATCTGCCGCAGATCAATGTTGATGATCTGCCGGGCCCCCTGCTGATAGAGCTCGGCTAGTGCTGCGCTGGCCAGTGCACTGATCTCCGGGCGAGAGGCCAGTTCACTGCTGCGTGATATGGCATCGGCCAGCCGGCGCTGTGCCTGTACTTCTGCTGTAACGATGCGCCGCACATAGGCCGGCACGGCCGCACGCGTCCGGGCGCGCTCTTCGGCAACACTGTCGGCGTTTCTCATGACCGGGAACGGGTAGTCGGCCACGAGAGATTCCTGACTCCACGTTGTGCCGATACGTGAGCGGTCAAAGGCCCTCTGGCTGATCTCGCCAAGCCGCCCCGGCAGGAAACTCATCATAGCCAGCGTGGCCACGGTTATGATGGCGGTACGCAAAGGCATGGAGCTATTCAGGACGCCGCCTGATGCTTGGTCCCGCCCATCGTCGCGGATCTGTTCAAACAATGTCGGTCGTGAACGTGGCATTGGTGGTGCTGTTTCAAATGGGGCTTAACGGCCGGTGAAGTTCGGACGTCGCTTTTCTAGAAATGCCTGCACGCCCTCGCGGTAGTCGGCTGAATCGCCGGCGCGCTGCTGATACTCGGCTTCAAGCTCCAGCATTTCGTCGAGCGAGTGATTGAGCCCCTTCTGCATAAGCATCTTTACAAAGCCGTAGGACTGCGTCGGACCCTGTGCGTATTGCTCTGCCAATGATCGAAGTGCCGAAGCGAATGCCTTCGGGTGCGCGACGCTGTTGACCAGCCCCATTTCGAGCGCCTGCTCGGCGCTGATGGGGGCGTTGAGCGTGGCAAACTCAAATGCCTTGGCGTAGCCCATCATGCGAGGGTAGAACCAGGTTGCGCCGGAGTCGGGGATAAGGGCAATGCCGATGAATGCTTCGACGAGTTTCGCAGATGCGCTCATCACACGGGCGTCGGCAGCAAGAGCCAGCGACAGGCCGGCGCCGGCGGCAACACCGTTGATGCCGGCGATAATCGGCTTGGGCATCTCGCGCATGAGCCGGATGATGGGATTATAGCGACGGTTAAGCGAGTCGCGCAGGTCGCGCTTGTCGCCGGACTTCGGCGCATCCTTCAGATCCTGTCCACTGCAGAAGGCCTTGCCGGCACCCGTGAGCACAACGCAGCGCACGTCGTCTGTGTCGCGGGCATAGGCCAGCGCATGCTGTAGATCCGTGGTGAGCTGTTCATTGGCCGCATTGTATGATTCGGGACGATTAAGCGTGATATTGAACACGCCACCGTCGAGGCTCGTCAGCAGTGTTTCATAGCTGGTCATCACTTGCCCTTCCATTCTGGTTTGCGCTTCTCAACAAATGCCGCCATGCCTTCTTTCTGATCCTCGGTCGCAAAGAGCATGTAAAAGTTCTTCCGCTCGAACTCGAGTCCACCCTCGAGCGTGGTACTGTGTGCCTTCAGGACAGCCTCTTTAGCCAGACGCGCTGCGATCGGTGCCTTGGAAGCCACATCGCCGGCAAGGGCAAAGGCCTCCTGCAGGTAGAATGCCACCGGCACAACGCGGTTGACAAGCCCGGCGGCCTGCGCCTGCGTAGCAGAGATCATGCGCCCCGTGAGAACGATCTCCATCGCCAGAGCCTTGCCCACGGCGCGCGTCAGACGCTGCGTGCCGCCGGCGCCCGGCATCACACCGATGTTGATCTCCGGCTGACCGAACTGCGCCGTGTCGCTGGCGACGATCATGTCCGCATGCATGGCCAGCTCGCAGCCCCCTCCCAATGCAAAGCCACTCACAGCCGCGATGATGGGCGTCTTGACCTGACGAATACGCTCCCAGCGCGCAAACTGATCACGCGCAAGCATGGTGGTGAGCGTTGCGTCGGACATCTCGGT
This sequence comes from Ignavibacteria bacterium, assembly GCA_040380835.1. Classification (GTDB taxonomy): domain Bacteria; phylum Bacteroidota; class Ignavibacteria; order Kapaibacteriales; family Kapaibacteriaceae; genus UBA10438. Next base: position 68,745 of record JBEIIK010000001.1, read on the forward strand.
GATGTCGGCTCCGGCTGCAAAGGCCTTATCGCTACCGTGGATCACGATGCAGCGAATTGCCTCGTCGGCATCGAACGCTTCAAAGGCCTCGACGAGTTCGATCATCGTCTGCAGGCTCAATGCGTTGAGCACTGCCGGACGGTTGAGCTGGATCGTGCCGACGCCCGGCTGAGGGACGTAGGTGCGAATGCACGTAAATTCAGAGTTCATAGGCTATTTGTTGGTGAAGGTCGAGGCCCAAAATACCACATGGACAACCTCTATTGCGCGCAACTTGAGAAGGGGGCTTCTGCCGTCCCGCTCGATGATGACCTGAGGCGTCATATCGCTGCCTTGCGGCTTCGCGATGGCGAGCACGTGCGGGTTCTCAACGGTAGGGGGCTCATCGCTCTCTGCAGGACATCTCGCGGCATGAAGGAGCTGGATCTCATGGTCGAGAGTGAACAGATCAGTGCTCCGCCGGAGCCCGATGTCACGGTGGTCCTGGGCGTGCTCGATAACCGTGATCGCTTTGAGATGGCCGTTGAGAAGCTCACCGAACTCGGTGTTCGGCGTATTGTGCCTCTTGTTTGTGATCGCGGGCAGCATCTGCGATCGTCGTTGGACCGACTTCAATCAAAGGCCGTTGCCGCCATGACGCAGTCCGGCAATCCGTTTCTGCCGGTGATCGATGCTCCCACAATGATGGATGCGCTCGATCTTGCAGGTGCACTGGTTATCGTGGGCGATGCCGATGGCGATCAATGTCACGCCGATGCAGAACGTGTTCGCACGGCACGCCGCATCGTTGTTGTTATTGGTCCTGAGGGTGGACTCTCTGAACGTGAGCTGAATGTCCTGCGCGTTGGTGTGTCGGCGCGGTTCTGGCGGATCGGCTCGCTGCGTCTGCGCGCGGAAACAGCCGCCGTGGCCGTTGCTTCCGTTCTGCGTAGCATGCTCTGAGTCAGCCCCCTGAAAAGAAAACGGGAGACGCGCATCGTGCACATCTCCCGTTGGAGTGTCCTTCAAGATCTATCAGCGCGTCACGACGATCGGCAGTGCGGTCGATGAGCCGTTGACGGTGACGACCAATGAGTAGGCGCCGGGCGCGAGCTTGTCAACAGGAAGCATCAGCAGGCGGATCTGCGGCTGCAGGGTTTCGTTGGCAACCGAGATACGCTCGCCGGTCACGCTGATGATGTCGGCCGTAAGGTGGCCGCCCTGCTCAAGAACGATCTCGGCCATGCCAGATGCTGACATCGGGTTTGGCGAAACACGGATCGTCGAAGCCCGTCCCTTTTCGTTCTCATTCACTGAGGTAGGCTCAGGAGGGAACATGCGCAGTGTGACAGGACGGTGATCCGACACGGTGGTCGAATACGACGTCAGGTACCGCTCAGGCGATTCAAGTGTAGCGCGGTGGAGTTGAAGACCAGGCGCTCGGAAAAGAACGTGATCGAGGAAGCCGCGGTTGAAGCCAACGTAGGACGAAAGGCCTTGACGCTCGAGATCGGCCGTTGCTGCCGTCCAGCTTGCATCGTTCAGAAAGACAGAGTAGCACGACGGCAATGTTGAGTCGACTGTGGTGCCGAGAAGTCGGTCGTTGAAGTCGCCCACCACGATTACGTTCGAGTCCTTATAGAAGTTGTTCAGGTACTCATGAAATGTCTCCGCATCGGTCTTGCGACGATCGTAGTCATCGGCCGCCGTTGAGTCACTCGTAGCTTTGGCGTGAATGTTGAAGACGACCACTTTGAAGTCGGCGAGGTTATTCCACGAAAACGTCATACGGAATGGGAACCGGCCGTTACCCCACGCGCGAGCGCCACCATTAACGGCGAGCCCGGTCGATACTGGCGTGATCGTCGCGGGGTTATAGATGTATGCCAGCTTCTGATCGGATGTTACATCACTTGCGAAGAAGCGCTTGTAGCCGCCCTTGATCGAATCGGAGAGTGATGCAAGGGCTTCATCTGAGAGAACTTCCTGCAAGGCGTAAATGTCAGCCTTGATCGTATCCATGACCGTGCGGATGCGCTGACGCTGCAGGTCTTTGTTCTTCGGGCCGCGGGTTGTGTCGGCAAAACCAAACCACTCGAGGTTCCATGTTGTGACGTCGAGCGTGCGGTTTTTGCTGACTGTATCAACGAAGATCGGCGGGAGCCCCATATCCTGCGCCAGACGCGGCAGAAGCTGATAGGTTCCGCGGAACTGGCTGACCACGCCGACAATATCGATCTCGCCCGTCGGGATCTCGAGGTTGTTCGTACCGATCTCGCAGGCGCGGTCGATGCGAATAACGATGTCGTTGCCAAAATTATCCATGGCACTGTAGCTGCGATTGCCTTCAAAGCGGCCCGTCTCGACCATCTTCACCTTGCGCAGCTTGATAAGTGTGGCCTCGTTGCCTTCGCCGACGTTCGGTATCGTGGTGCTTCTGGCGGCTGGCTCCTCGCGTGGCACTGGGATCACCGTAAACTTCAGACCAGTGCCACCAAGCTGACTTAGTCCGGTTCCTGGAGCACCCGTCGTGCCGCCGAACTCCGTCAACGTCGCATTTTCGACGACAACCGAGTCTCCGATGCGCACAGCAGTTCGCAGGGCCTCGTTGAACACCGCAATGCCTGCGGTCCGATCCTGCAGGTAACAGACATTCGAGAGCTGAATGGCCGACGTCACGCGACCGGCGATCTTCGCGACCGTGGAGTTGAATTCCTGCTTCTTTGCATCGGCGATTGAGATCGGGTCCTGTGCATTGGCAATGACCGTCACAAGGACCATCGTCATCAGGAGGGAACGAACGAGCATGGTGAATCCGGAGGATAGATTGTGAAACGTCAGAAGATAGCCAAAGTGATATCGTCCGTTGCCGGCGACGTGTTGTACGTGTAGAGCATTGCTGAGGAGCCGGC
>JBEIIK010000002.1:0-70206 GCA_040380835.1 Ignavibacteria bacterium
ACCCGGTACGACTCAAACCATGCAAACCACGCGGGGTCGATTGGCTGACGGAGAAGGTCCTCGACGATGGGGCGTATTGACGGTGAGCGTGGATCGATGATCAGAATGAGGATCGACGCGCCATAGACAAGTGCACGGATCCAGTGAAGACGTCCGGCATGTGGCACGTCGCAATCGCCGAAGTGCCAGGCTGAATTGATAAGAAACAGACCCAGCATCAGCAGTGGAGAGATCCACCAGACTGCGATCACCAGCAGAACAGCTGTGACGTAGCGCAGAAGATCGGCGGTCTGCTTGCCCCCTTTCCCTCCCATCATATGATGATCGACGGCGCCATGAGGGATACCAAGCAGACCAATGGCAAGACCGAGCACCACAGGTGATGCTGACAGTCCGATCATCTGCATTGCCACCACGGCAACGGCACTGATCAGTATGATCAGTGGCGGCCGATTGCCCGCAGGAACGGTAGCCATGGCAAACTCCAGAAGATCAGTAGCTCTTCACGTAGATGGGTCTCTTCGTCGAGAAATCGTAGAATGCGTTCGATGGGATTGCGCGCGAACAACGTCCATAGGATCCGTGGAACCTCTTCCGGTTCGTCACGAATGATCCGAAGTAGCAACCGGTCATACCAGTCGAAGCGCCATGAGGAGGGGGCTGGTGGCTCAAAAACACCGGTCGTGGAGTATGACCGCAGCATTCTCTGGGCGTCGCGGACGCATCGGGCCACAGTGTAACCGGTCGTCGGTTTTGTGAGACCTGCCGCTGCGCCAATGGCTATCCATGACTCTCCGAGATTGCGCTCGGGTATGCGGTCACACATAGGAATTGCGCCGGTCTCGGTGGCAATGATCTCGTAGTCTTCGACCTGGATGATATCTGCCAGGTACGCTCTGAGCCGGACCTCGTACTCCACCTGCGGCCATGTCTGTGCGGAGAACACCGTGCACTCTACCAGGGCCTCCGTTGTGGTGTATGGAAGAACATAGACGAAACAGACTCCACCCGACTGATCAACACGGAAGTCCATCATGGTTGCAATGCCGGCGTCAAAGACCGGTTCTGCCGTCACCACACGCCAACCACGAAAATGCTGCAGAAGCGATACGCTGGCCGGACGTCGATCCCGTGAGATCGGTCTGCTGTCAAGCGATACCGCACTTGATGCATCCGGCGCCGAAGCATCGCCAACGATTCGTTCAATGCCGATGCGTTCGTCGGCCAGAACTCGCAGAGAAGCGGCCGTGTATTGACTGTAGCGCAGTCGGCCGAGGTCTCGCACGAACGTCCCCGTACCATAACCGAAGCGTAAGGTACTCCACTCTGCCACCACCGCATCATGGATCGGCGTAGAGGGATCACCCCATACGCAGAGGGTCTTCTCCGGTACGGTATGATTGAGGTCCTGCATGGAAATGCGAAGATTATCCGCACCAAGAGCGTCTGCAGCAACGATCGAATAGACGTGCGCTGCAACGCCCCCTCCCATGAAGTACAGTGGTAGTCGGTCGGCCATTGGCCCAGAACATAGCCGACATGGCAACACGAACTCTGATAGTTCTATTGTAAACATCACATAGCGTTCACATACTACCTCAAAACATGGGTAGTACTACTTAGCATTTACACAAAAGTGGACAACTAGTATTTATGCCGAGCACCGACGAGCCAAACAATCAAATAAGTTATTGGCATCGGGAACTCCGATAACTGTCTGCACGGTTGACACCCCATCGACATTCCGTCCGGTTGCTTCACTCTTGGCGTGTTTAGACGCGGAGAATGGAACACACGGACAATGTGCCGATCAACGGCGTTTCATTTGTGGTCACTTTGGGGAGTTCTTCGATGACCAAATCTCTACGCGTTGCCCTTTGGGCAGCAGTTCTCTCGTGCATGGGTGCCAACACAGCCCTTGCTGCCAACGGTGTTCTGAGTCCGAACGACTATATCGGATTCACGTTCTTCACGGGGTACATGGCGATGTTCGCCGCCTCGGTCTTCTTCTTCTTTGAGCGCGGCCGTGTTGCCGACAAGTGGAAGACGTCTCTGTTGATCTCCGGTCTGATCACGATGATCGCCGCCGTTCACTACTTCTACATGCGTGGCGTGTGGCTCGACACGGGTACATCGCCAACGCAGTTCCGCTATATCGACTGGACCCTTACGGTTCCGCTGATGTGCGTTGAGTACTATCTGCTTCTGCGCCCTGCCGGTGCTTCAAGTAACATGATGTGGCGCCTCATTCTGGGTGCAGTCGTCATGCTCGTTGCCGGTTACTACGGCGAAGCCGTCCAGCCAGACAAGAACGTCATGTGGGGCGTGATCTCCACCATCGGCTGGGCTGGTATCATTTATGAAATCTACATGGGCGAAGCCAGCAAGCTGGCCGGTGCATCCGACAACCCAGCCGTCAAGGCCGCCTTTACGCAGCTCCGCTGGTTCACACTCGTTGGTTGGGCTATCTATCCAATCGGCTACATGCTTCTGCCAGGCAACCTGCTTTCCGGCATGGGCATCGCTCCATCGAACATGGATCTGATCTATAACATCGGTGATGCCGTCAATAAGATCGGCTTCGGTCTGGTCGTCTATGGCATGGCTATCAACGATAGCAAGTAACATCGCAGAAACGGTAGACTTTACCGTTGAAAGGGGCGAAGCACTGCTTCGCCCCTTTTTTTTCGGGTTTCAGGTTTCGTCTGTGCTGAATGTCATCGCCGCGAAAGCGGGGATGATATTCAGCACACCTCAAACCTGCGCAGCAGAGCGCGCAGCCACTTCGCTGCTCAGCGCAACACCCATGCCATTGCAGCCGAAGGCAACGGTGACGTGTGGACTGATGCGCTCGACGATCGGGTGCTTGGAGGGCGAGAACGCCATGGTGCCAGCCCAGCGATGGGCGATCTTAAGTTGTGGATGCGAAGGGGCGATCACCTCGCGCAGGAGTGTTTCGAGAGCCCCCTGAATACGGTCCGTGACATCGTGTGAGGTGGTGCGCTCCTCTTCGAAGGCGAGATTGCGCGCCCCACCGAGCAGGATTTGGTTGCCCACAGGACGGAAGTACACGTAGCCTTCGTCGTAGTGGAAAGACCCGTGAAGGGGCATGCCCGGTAGTGGCTCGGTAACAAGGATCTGTCCGCGGGCCGGCTGGATCTGTGATGCCTGACCCGTGATGACCAGATCCGGAATCCACGCATTCGTTGCGATAATGACCGAGCCGGCGCGCACGGTCCAGTCACCGATTTCACCAAATACACTCAGCTCCACCGAGCCATGGCTGTCCGTAATGGATGTTACGTTCGCACCGGTGCGGATCATCACGCCGGCGCGCTGTGCCAAGCCCCATAACACGGAAACAAGCTTGCCTGAATGCAGTGTTCCTTCGACGGGGCTTGTAACTAGATGACGGACCTTTGGTGAAAACCCAAAGTTGGCAACAAGTTCGTCGCGCTGCTCGAATGTTTTCCTGCCGGTAATGGGGCGAAGCATTTCGTTCACTTCATCGATCCGATCAATCGACGGATGATCCTCGAGAAAGATCTCGTGGCCCCCATCACGGGCAAAACCCACATCGTGCCCCGCACACGTCTCAAGCAAGCGGCGCAGACCATCATGGCGACGTCGAACGATCTCGACTGCGGCATCTGCACCTAATAGATCAATATCGGCAGCCACTTCGCTCACTGATCCGATGCAGGCAAAGCCCGCATTACGTGTGGAGGCACCCGTGGGCACGAGTCCGCGCTCGAGTACCAGCACCCGAGCCGTGGGCTGACGTTGCAGTGCAGCCAGAGCCGACTGAATACCCACCAGACCCGCTCCGACGATCACCACGTCGGCTTCGGACCAGGCGTTGATTTCCCACAAAGAGCGCATCTGCGAATCTACGGTGTAACCCCAGCCCCCTGCAGCGGTATCTTGTCGTGGTTTAACACTCAACCGGCACTTATTCCCGATGCATGCCTTGATGACCGATGAAGAGCTTTTTGCGCTCGTTCGTGATAAGAACGATGAGCAGGCATTCCGCTCGCTCTTCAAGCGCTACGACAAGCGGCTCTACGCCTATTGTCTGCGCGCACTCGGTTCTCACGAAGAGGCTCAGGACATGTTTCAGACGATATCGATGACCGTCTATGACAAGCGGTCATCGTTTACCGACGGGTCATTTGCTGCATGGCTGTTCACCATCGCCCGCAACTTCTGTCTCAAGGGACTGCGGCAGCGCAAGAATACCACCGAGTACACCGAAGAACTTCACTACTCGGAAGAAGTTGAACGTCACAGCGGCGACTTCATGCTCCGTGAAGCTCTGCACAAGGCCATCGCCGATCTGCCCGACGAGTTTCGCGAGGCTCTCGAAATGAAATACTTTGACGATCTCCCCTACGAGGACATCGCCAAGTCACTCGGCATCACGGTATCTCTGGCCAAGGTCAGGGTTTTCCGTGCCAAGAAACTCATCCAGCAATCTCTGTCCAGTATCATCAGCGAACTGCAATGACGAATCAGGAACTTCTCGCCGGCTTCCTTGATCGATCGCTTAGCGAAGATCAACTGCTCGAATTCGAACAGCGGCAACTCGAATCGCCCGAGTTTGCGCAGGAAGTGCGCGAAATGCTCACCGTTGAGAACCTGCTTACCGACTCCGCTCCCAAGGTGCGCCTGCCGCTGGAGTTTCTCGCTAAGGTCGAATCCTCTGTGGCTGCACAGATCATTGCCGGCGCTGCAACGGGCGGCATTCTCGGCACTCTCGCCAAGTTCGGCTGGGGCTGGATCGCCGGTGGAACAACGGCAGCGGTTGTCGGCGGCACGGCACTCTACGTAGCGGCCACACGCACTGACGAGGTGCACCCGGATCCACGTCCGGCACGCATCATGTCTGCACCGAAGACCGTTACGCCCCCTGACGTTCTGCAGCCTGAAGCCGTAGCTCCGGCCACTCAGCCTCCGGTGACCAACCGCGAGGCGAGTAAAGTGGACGTGAGCATCAAGGCCACGCCAACGAACTCCGCACTCGATCAGCTTCGGGCTGATTACGAGACATGCTCCTCAACAAGCGACCGCGTACGCTGCGCACAGATCGCTCTGCAGATCGGACGGAAGCTGCGTCAGACGCAGCGCGCAAGTGAAGCCGAAACCTATCTCACGGCTGCCGTCAACCACGCCCGCGCTGCGCGACTGGCTCAGTTTGAAGTTGATGCTCTAGGTGAACTCGGACTCGTAATGGCTGAGCGGGGTGATCTGCAGCAGGCGGCCGTGTACCTGCAAAAGGCAATAGACCGCGGCCAGAGTGCACGCATCGTAACCGCGACGTGGTCAACGGCGCTCGAGAACCTGAACCGATAAGCGCATGCCGCGTCGCTCGTAGAACGCCCGCTCCGCCGGTCCGAGACCGCGTGTGGTCCATTCCGCCAGTGGGCGCGCCGACTCTGCCCCCTTGCTGAGCGCCGTGCTTTGCGGTGTTCCCCCATTCAGGCCGAATGTCAGGACCTCCGTGCGCTTCACCGGACGCGATGCTGAGGAAAGGGGCATGCGCGATGTCAGCGAGATCCGCACCTTATCACTTTCGGTGCTGGCATCATCCACATCGTCCACGTGTAACGTTATCACGACAGGCTTCTTGAAAGCCGCATCAGCTACGATGTCGTCGTTCATGTTCCATGCAACTGTTGCCGGAAGTGCACCGCTGCCTGAAAACGTCCGCACCGACACGCCATCAAGTGTTGCATCGATCGACCACGATCGCACCCCGGCTTCACTGATCACATCCGGTAGAAGCTGCAGCCGCGGCAGTTGCGTTTCTATCGTCGATTCGGTGAACTCGATGGGTGCGAGAAGCTCCGGACTTGCTTGATCTATGATCACCACGGATGAGGAAGTGCCGGGCAGGGCATCATCGGCGCCGGAAATCAAATGCGACAATACTCGTGATTCGCTGATCCCAAAGCGTGTGGTGAGGTAGGTCCGCACTGCTGCCAGACGATATGCCGATCGGCCCGATTGGCCATCCTTATCCCGCGCTACAAGCGTACAGGTCGTTGACGGCATCCGGCGCATGCGCGCGCCGATCACATTCAGTACGTGGTACTGCCAGTGCCCGGCGGCTGTGCCCGCAACAGCCCCCTCCTTCCACGCGCGCGCCTGCTGAACGCTAAGTTGCTGATACCGTGCCGGGATCTCAGTCGATGCGTCATCAAAGATGATGGCCGGAACGAAGCTGACCACCCGGTGCGACTCGACACGCACAGCCGCCAGACGTGCATCACGGGTCACCTGACCGTCTTCGTCGATAAACTGCAACTGCAGAGCTGCGCGAAGCACGGAAGGGGGCTTGGGCACGGCCATGCGATACGTCTCACGTCGGCGGACATACCGCTGCTCAGCGCCCTCGGCATCCTGCTGCGAAACCGTATCCACCGTCGTGCTCATCAGCATCGTCATCGATTCAGTTATACCACGCGTCAGCTCAACAAACGTGTCGCGCTCTACGCGCACACCCAGTGCCACAGCCGGCGGCGGCACCATCACGGGCGGTTGCGTATCAACCTTTGGCGCAACGACAGCCCCACGCCCCATGCGGTAGCGCAGACCAACGCCGATGGAGAGCGATCGCATGTTGAATGCGCCATCATTAGTGATCGACGTCAGTGCCTGCGAAAACCCGATACGAGGCACGAGCACCCAAGACCCCGATGGACTAGCCTGAATGTTTGCCTCAGCAAACATTGTAATCAACGGCACGACCGTTCGGATATTCGGAACACGACCACGTGCCGTCGCCTGCTCAATGCTTCCATCAACAAAACGCAGTCCGGCAGGATCGGAGAATACCATCGTCTGGTTGAACCTCGATGCCGTTACCGACATCAAAGGAAGTCCTGCACCGATGCAGAGCCACGCTGCGGGTTCGTAGCGCAGGTATGGCATTACCCCGATCAAAGTCATCGTCGTTTGAAGATTATGCTGCAGCGTGGCAAGCGCAATCCCTCCTCCTTCGATGGCAATCGGTGCGCGCTCGAACGCATCGTAACGGAGCTGTACTGTCTGTGCATCCAGACGCAGACCAGCACGCAGTCCCCGGTAGACAGGAAGATCGGCACCGAGACCTGCCGTCAGATGTGTTGCTCCCGACACCGGGTCGTATCGCAGATTTCCGGGTGAGGCAATTCCCGGTACACTTCCGAAGGACCCCGAGGGGGCTGATGAAACTGCGCCAACGGATGCATCAATGTTCCATGAGGAATTCTCCTGCTGGGCGCATAGTCGCACTGACCATGCAAGGAGCATAGCGCACAGAGTGATGCACGTGGAATGACGGTTCACGATGCCACGCATTACTGCACGATGAAGATGCGCACAACGCTCAGGAGCGTGCCGCCAAGTTCACTTTCAACCGCCAGCCGGGCGAAGTAGTTACCGCGCGGTAACACGACATCTGCACTGCCCGAGGAGGCCACCGTGAAATCGCGAGCGCCGGAGCGCAGCTGCGACGTCAAGTCCGCGGCTACCACACCAGCAGCATCAACAATGATGAGGCTCACACCGTTGGTAGGAAGGTTCCGCACGCGCATGGTCGAGGTCGTGGCAACGGGGTTCGGGTCTACGTCAAGAACCAGAACGCCCTGCAGTGGATTGGCCAGACGCGGACGTCCGTCCTGGTACCGCCAGACGTTGGTGATGTTCACCGTCGTAGCAATGTCGGTAAGCCCCTTTACCGTGCCACCCGACAATGTGTAGGATGCATTACGAAGGTCAAGCGGCGAAGCATCATTATCACCAAGAGCAACAACAAACCGAATGGTAGCGGCGATCACGCCGCTGCGGTCCACATTCAGCGATCCGCCGGCGAACGCATCACGCCTGAGCGTCAGCACCTGACGTCCGTCACGTACCGAAAGCGTCTGTCCGGATTCGGGCAGAGCCACCAGAAGCGTGGGATTATACGAGAGGTCAAAGCTGATACTCTCGATCTGCTCCGGAACATCGATCGGACCCGAGGCGGCCAGACGCACGTCAATGGTCAGCGTGTCACCTATGCGCGCATTGAACGTCGTGCCGCCGAGATCGGGTCTGAGCGTAATGGGGCGCGGCCGTGCCGCACCGCGCAGATACACCCACGCGGTATCGAGACGCAGACCACCGCGCAGCTTCCTGACGATGCCGACGGTGTCCGTAAAGCGTCCAACGGTCACTGGATGAAAAGAAAACAGAAATGCGAGTGTGTCGCGTCCGCGTCGCACCGGACCCTGGAGCGTGGTCGATCGGAACGGGGCGCTCGGTACACGAGTGTACTCCCACTCGAAGTCATCGGCCGGACCCGACCGGAACAGGACCAGTCGGCGTGCCGAATCAGCGACATCAATGACGCCAAAATCAACATCCTCTGCACGCTCGATCCAGAACGCCGAACCGAATAGCCTGACCTTGATACGGTTCTCGGATGACTTGCCGATCTGTGGCTGACGCTCAAGTTCGATGAAATCTTCGACGTCGCCGGCAACGGTCGGAAGGAACGCTACTCGCAGTCTAATCTCTCCATTACGGATCACAAGGTCCTGAACACTCGATGTGATCCTGAACGGGGCTCCTGCTGGCCTAACGATGTTGTACTGGCCTGACGGCGTAAGACCACGGAGAACAAGTTCCTGCTCACGCTGCGCACCAACGGGCATCGGGGGAAAGAACAGCTCACCGGACAGATCAGGCCTCTGGGCTGAGAGCCTGATGCCAGAGCAGAGCATCAGTGCGATGAGAATGATTCGGTACGTCATCATAAATGCCTATGTCAGGTGAGTCCAGATACCGCAAGAGACGGCATCGTTACAGCCGGCAACCTAGGGCATGGAGCCGTAGATCGTGCACGAGGTCTGGTCCCACTCCTGGCGCACCACTCTGCCGGAGCCGCGCACGCGAACCTCGAAGCCGGCCGAGTGCAGCACAGTGACAGCTTTGCGCATCGAAAAGCCAAGTACGCCCGGACGCGACGTACCGGGACTCGGAGAACGCAACGTAAGCCGTACCGGTGAGCCCCGTACCAGTCGCGATCCGGGATCCGGCCACTGGTGAACGATAAGCCCCTTGCTGCCTACCGTGTCACCACGCAGCCCAAGACGCTCCAGCACCGAATCAGCCGATGCCGACTGCAGACCCCGAACGTCAGGAACGACCACGGTGTCCGACGACGGAACTGCGGAAATGGTTTGCTGCGTCTGCACATCCAGACGGAGCATTGTCATGGTCTTCTGCACAACGCGGTGAAAGACCGGAGCCGCCGTGCTCCCGCCGTAGATGTCATTGGTGGGATTCTCCAGGATCACCATCATGGCCACACGGGGCTTATCAGCCGGATAGAATCCGACAAACGAAGCACGGTAGTTCTTCCGGTCGTAGGCCCCCTGCGTGTATGCCTGTGTCGTGCCGGTCTTTCCGGCAATACGCAGTCCGGGAATGGCTGCTCGCTTTCCGGTACCATTACTGACCACACCGACAAGCATCTCGGTGAGTACGCGGGCCGTTTCCGGACGGATCACCTGACGCACCCGCTGCGGCGCGATCTCACGCAGAACGGATCCGTCCTTGGCCGTGATGGCACGTACAACGCGCGGCTGCATCAACACGCCACCGTTGGCTATCGCGGCATAGGCGCTGAGCACCTGAAGGGGCGTGGCACTGACCTCGTAACCAAAGGACATGTACATCTTGGTAGAGGCATCAAATTCGTTCGGTTTCTTGAGCCGACCGCGAACCTCGCCGGGCAGATCAATCCCGCAGGGAATGCCAAACCCAAAGTCACGGACATACTTGAAAAACACCCTGTCGTCCAGGCGGCGGGCCAAGGTTGCAAAGACCACGTTGCTGGACTGTTCGAGAGCCCCCTGAAAGGTGGTCTGCCCAACCGGGTGATCATCTTTGACGATCGCACCGCCCGGCATGAGGAGCTCTCCCGAGCCGCCGTCAACCACATCGGTCCGACCTATGCGCCCCTCTTCGAGCAGGGCCGCCGCCGTAATGGCCTTCATCGTTGAGCCCGGTTCGAACTGGTCGGTGATGGCGCGGATACGGATGTTCTCATCCGAGGCAAGATCAAGACGGTTCGGATGGAATGACGGAAACGAGGCCATGGCCAGGATGTCTCCGGATGAGGGCTCAATGGCAACGACTGTCCCGCTGCTTGCGCCCGCCTCTCGGACGCCGCGCTCAAGTTCCTGCTCGACCACGCGCTGGATCTCAAGATCCACAGTTAGCTGCAGTCCCTGCCCGTCGAGCGGCGCCTCCCGCTCGGGGTCGATACCCGGACGCAGACGTCCGCGACCATCGCGCTGCATGACGACGAAACCGCTGCGACCGCGCAGGAGCTCATTGTACTGCAGTTCAAGTCCAGTGAGGCCGTTGTTGTCCACGTCCGTGGTGCCCACAACCTGGGCGGCAAGCGGACCATGGGAGAAGAGACGCTTGGGTTCCTTGACCCGGATAAGCCCCTTGATCTTGATCGTGTCAAGCACCGGATACAGTACGGTGTTGATGGCGCGTGCAAGCCAGACGAAGCGTCCCTTGGCATTGCGCATACGGTCGAGATAGACCTGGGCAGGTTCGCCATCGGCTGAGGCTAGAAGCTGCGCCACAAGTTCGCGCTGCTCGATGATCGTCGGGTCAACGGCAAAGGACGTCATCTTCATCATCGTCGCAATATCGTGTCCATTGCGGTCGGTAAGACGTCCGCGTTCGGCACGCAGCGGTACCTTGCTTTCATATTGCTTCTTGGCAAGATCCCGGTAGCGCGCACCTTCGACAAGCTGCACAAAGAACAGACGTCCGACGACAAGCGCAAAGGCAACAGCAAAGGCCAGCCTGAGCAGTCCGGCCTTTACACGAATGGGCTCATAAGCGCTATCGGACGTTGTCATTCCTTCTTGGCGTCGATCACTGTTGGAGCCTGACGCGGCGGAACAAGGCCAAGCCGCTCCTGGGCTATACGTGTAATACGCTGTGCCGATTGCAACCGGTAGGTCTCGGTCTTGAGTGTTTCGTTTACGGCTTTGAGAGAATCAATGCGTTTACTGACAAGCTCCTTATGCTCGAGCAGCTTGCGGACACTGATAACATTGCTTACATACAGAAACGTGAACATCGCACTGACGATCAGCAGGGCAAAGAAACTCCACCGGTTCAGCAGATTTCTCTGCTGCGCTATCTGCGGTGACTCGTTAACCGGAGTCTGTGGTTCAGCCGGCATCATCGCACCTCGGCACCGGGTCCAATGGCAACGTCAAGGGGCGAGACCAGCGTCAGCTTGCCGTCGGCATTCGAGGCTGCCAGCACCATACCCTGTGACTCCATACCCATGAGCTTGGCCGGCTTGAGGTTTGCCACCACAACGATGGTCTTGCCGACAACATCCTCCGGAGCATAATGCTTGGCGATGCCGGCCAGGATCTGACGCTTCTCAGCGCCAAGATCAACCTGAAGACGCAGCAGCTTCTCGGACTTTGGCACGCGCTCTGCCTCGAGCACCACGGCCGTACGAAGTTTGACGGTGCCGAACTGATCAATGCCGATGAGACCATCATCAGCCCCCTGCTCATCTCCCTTCGGTGCTGCAGCAGATGAAGAGGCAGCCTCGGCAGCACCAAGCTTCGTTACTTCACGTTCCACAATGTCATTCTCGATTTTAGTAAAGAGGATTACCGGTTCGGCAAGGGGCGAACCAGCCGCAAGAACATGACGGGCCGACTGCATCCACACGTCATAGCCCTGGACGCTTTGTCCGGGCGCGCCGGTTGTGAGGGCAGCACCAAGCATCGTCTGCATCGATGCTGCAGCCTCAGGACAGAAAGGCGCAAAGGCAACCGACAGGGTGCGGATGGTCTGCAGGCACACGTTCATCGTAAGGGCACAGTCTTCGGGGTTCTCCTTAATGCTCTTCCACGGTGCCTTGTCGTTGAAGTATTTATTGGCAGCCCGGGCAATGTTCATCGCCTCGGTAGCCGCATCACGGAAGCGGAAAGCATCGAGGCTGGCGGCCACAGCTTGCAGACCCTCGGCAACGGAGGCAGATAGGGCGTGCTCGTGATCTCCCGGCTCCGCGCCGGATGGGATCAACGGCACACTGCCACCGAAGTTCTTGTGCGCAAAGGTCATCACACGGTTGACGTAGTTGCCCAGAATGGCCGCGAGCTCATTGTTGGTGCGCGCCTGAAAGTCCCGCCACGTAAAGTCACTATCCTTGGTCTCCGGCATGTTCATCGTCAGCACGTAGCGCGCAATGTCGATATGCTGCCGCTCCGGAAACGCCTGCAGATACTGCTGAACGTCAATGGCCCAGTTCCTTGACTTCGAGAACTTGCGTCCCTCGAGGTTGAGAAACTCATTAGCCGGAACATTTTTCGGCAGGATGTACTCTTCGTCAGAACGGGTCGAAAGCAGAATCGGGAAGATGATCGTATGGAAGACGATGTTGTCTTTGCCAAGAAACGCCGTGTACTCGGTCTCGGCATCACACCACCACGTGCGCCATGCATCGGATTTACCCTCGTTGCTGGCCCATTGCCTGGTGATGCTGATGTAGCCCAGCACGGCCTCAAACCAGACGTAAAGCACCTTGCCTTCGGCCGAATCGACAGGCACCGGAATGCCCCACGACATATCGCGTGTGGCCGAACGGGGTGCAAGACCCTGCTTAAGCCAGGAGCGCGACTGCTGAAGGACGTTATCCTTCCAGTCGCCGGCGTGTGATTCGATGTAGTTCTCGCACCACTGCTGAAATGCGTCCAGCCGGAAGTACCAGTGCGTTGTCTTACGGACAAGCGGCGTCTTTCCAGTGATCAGCGAACGCGGCGACTTCAGGTCCAGCTGGTCATAGTATGCCCCGCAGGAGTCACACTGATCGCCACGAGCCTTGTCATATCCACAGTTCGGGCAGACACCCTCTACATATCGATCAGGAAGAAACATCGCCGCTTCTTCGTCGTAGAACTGGTCGTCTTCCTTCTGTTCAAGAAGCCCCTTTTCCTTCCATACCAGGAAGAACTCGCGAGCCGTTTCTGCATGAATGGGGCTTGAAGTGCGGCCGTAGAGATCAAAGACAATGTCGAGCCCCTTCAGGGCCGCATCATTGGCATTGTGATAGCGGTCAATGACCGTCTGCGGCGGGACACCTTCCTTTTCAGCAGCGATGGTGATGGCCACACCATGTTCGTCGGAACCACAAATGGACAGCGTGTCGCGTCCACGCAGGCGGCAGTACCGGGCATAGATGTCTGCCGGCAGTGTCGATCCGACCACGTTGCCAAGGTGCGTTACGCCGCTGGCATACGGCAGAGCTGAGGTTATGAGGTAGCGCTTCACGGCGCAATTTACGGCTGGCAGGCTTGGCTTTGCTAAGAGGCACTCGCTGCGCTCGTGAGACACCTTCGGTGAGACACGGCTGCGCCGTGGGACACCTGCGGTGGGACACTTCGTGGGACATTCGCTTCGCTCATGGGACACGGCTGCGCCGTGGGACACTCCACGAGAAGAAACCTCACACCTGAAACCTCACACCTGAAACCTGCGCTGGTGGCTACTCGTACATCACAATGTCCGACGCCACGCGCCGGGCGGCTTTGTCGCTGGCGATACGATTAAGCAGGGCCAGCGCGAATTCTAGAGCGGTGCCGGCACCGCGGCTGGTGATGATCTGTCCATCAGATGCCACGCGGTCGAGCGTATAGGCATAACCCGAAAACACATTTGCCACACCGGGATGTGACGTAACAACGGCATTCTCGGGCAGCAGCTTGTACTCGTGCAGCACGGTGGGAGCGGCACAGATGGCGCCGATCAGGCACTTGGCGGCGGCATGGCGTCGCAGTATGGATTCCAGGGCGGTATTGCGCGTGAAGTTGCTTACACCCTGCGAGCCCCCTGGCAATACGACAGCATCGAAACTCTCATCGTCACCGATATCATCGATCATCACATCGGGCAGCATCCGTGTTCCCCAGGCACACACCACCACGTCACCGTCACCGGCTACTACCACGTCGCAACCTCCGCGGCGCAGCACGTCGATGATGGCGACGGCTTCGAGTTCTTCGGTGCCGTTAGAAATGGGGACAAGGACCTTGGGCATGGATTATCTCTCCGTTATTCGTGTTGGGCTTCATGGGTTGCCGTTGGCGTCGTGCCGAGGTCCGGACGGCGAATCTTACCGCCTTCGTGACCCGTTCGTGCGGCCTGCGCGAAAGCAACCATGGCCATGATAACAAACGCCAGTGCGATCTTCGATGAGATCTTCATGTTCCGGGCATGCGTAATGACTGCACCAAGGGCCAGAGCCCCGGAGATCAGCGTGAACCAAAGGGATAGCTCGGCCATTTCCTCATGTTCATGGATCGCCCCCTCATTGATACCCGCAATGTGCTCGACGCGTTCCTCAGCTTCTTCGCCGCTGAGATACGCCGGTATGGCTATCATGGCCATCGCAGCATAGACGACCAGACCGGTGGAGATTGCCGCATCACTTCGGCGGATCATTCCCACGATCACCACCAGGAGGGCCGCAAAGGTTCCTACGATCGGTACGTGGTTCGTTAGCAAGTGCAGTTGCAAAGCGTCCATGATCATTCCCATTCGATAGTGGCAGGGGGCTTGGAGGAGATGTCGTACACAACGCGGTTGATACCGCGCACTTCGTTGATGATGCGGTTGCTGATGCGAGCCAGCACCTTGTACGGCATGTGATACCAGTCAGCCGTCATGCCGTCTGTGCTGGTCACGGCACGGATGCCACAGACGTGCTCATAGGTGCGTTCGTCTCCCATGACGCCCACGGTCTGTACCGGCAAGAGCACGGCAAAGGCCTGCCAGATCTCGTTGTAGAGTCCGGCCTGTCGGATCTCGTCGAGATAGATCTCGTCGGCATCCCTAAGAATGTCCAGCTTCTCACGGGTGATCGCTCCCGGTATGCGGATAGCCAGACCCGGACCCGGAAACGGATGACGTTCGATGAACCAGGAGGGAATTCCAAGCTCGCGCCCGACGGCGCGAACTTCGTCTTTAAAGAGTTCACGGAACGGTTCGATGAGCTGCAAGTTCATCGTCTCCGGAAGTCCACCCACGTTGTGGTGTGTCTTGATGGTAGCAGACGGGCCTTTGATGCTGACAGATTCGATAACATCCGGGTAGAGGGTTCCCTGGGCCAGGAACTTGGCATCGGAGAACTTCTTGGCTTCGACTTCGAACAGATCGATGAACGTGGTACCGATGATCTTCCTCTTGCGCTCGGGGTCGCTCACGCCGTCGAGTCGAGAAAGGAACAGCTCTGAACCGTCAACAAGATCTACGCTCATGTTGAAGTGCGTGCGGAACAACTCGATGATGTTCGCGCTTTCCCCCTTACGCATCACGCCACTGTCGATGTGAATGCAGTGCAGCTGATCGCCGATTGCCCGGTGCAGCAGAACGGCAGCAACCGTGGAGTCGACCCCGCCGCTAAGCGCACAGATCACGCCACCGTCACCGACGCGCTGGCGGATCTCAGCCACGGCGCTGTCGATGAACGACGTGGCATTCCAAGTGGCCGAACAGCCGCAGATATCGATAACGAAGTTCTTCAGGATCGCCTTTCCATCCACACTGTGATGCACTTCAGGATGGAACTGCACACCCCAGATGCGACGCTCGCGGTTGCGGATGGCGCAGATCTCGGCATTCTCGGTGTGAGCTATGCGCTCGAAGCCCGTTGGCATCGATGTGCAGTGGTCGCCATGACTCATCCATACCTGCGTGGAGGAATCAAGCCCCTTGAAGAGATCTGCAAAGTCATCGACGTGCAGCATCGCACGGCCAAACTCACGTCGGGCGGCCTTATCGACAGAGCCTCCGAGCTGATGGGCGATAAGTTGCAGACCATAGCAGATGCCCAGTACCGGCACGCCGAACGCAAAGACATCGACGCTCGGAATAGGAGCACCCTCGGCGTACACGCTTGAGGGTCCGCCCGAGAGAATGATGCCCTTCGGCGCAAGCGCCGTCAGTGCCTCGTGAGAAATACTGTAGGGATGGATCTCTGCATATACACCCGCCTCGCGAACCTTGCGCGCGATGATCTGTGTGTACTGCGATCCGAAATCGAGAATGATGATGCGCTCTGCGTGGGTCATGGCGGCAAAGTTACCACGCATGCCCGAAGCGATCATCCGACGCGGTAGTCCTCAACGTAGTCGAGGTCCTTGCCGTAGGTCTCTTTCATCGTGGCCCAGCCGATCAGAGCAAGCCCCAGGGTAACGGCTCCGACGATGACAGCCGCACTGGCAAGGGGCTCACCAGGCAGAATGTGGTCCGTTCCCTGTCGTAGTGACTTAAAGGCCACCAGCGCCGGAAACAAGGCCCCACGCACGATGTTGGGGATGGTTGTGGCAACGGTTGCGCGAAGGTTCGTACCGAATTGTTCGGCGGCCGTGGTCACAAAGACAGCCCAGTAGCCAACGGCAAATCCGAGAAGACCGGTCTGGAGATAGGTCATTTCGGCCGTGCGACCCGGTGTGGTGAGATACCATGCGACGATGGCGGCGGTCAGGATCAGAAACAGAAGCACCGTGCGACGTCGGCTTTTCAGTAACTGGCTAACCACCCCCGAGACAAGGTCGCCGGCAGCCAGTCCAACATAGCACCACATCACGGCCTGACCCGCGGACACGTCCGTGGCGCCCCCTGACTCGCGCGTGAACTCCGGTGCAAACGTCACCAGGATTCCGATGACGAACCAGATCGGCAGTCCAATGGCAACACTGCTGAGGTATCGCGGCAGACGACTGCGGGTGAAGATCATACCGATGTTCCCACGAGCAACTGGAGCATCCTCAAGACGCTTGAACATCCCCGACTCATGTACGCGCACACGTGTGGCAAGCAGGGCAAGCCCCATCACTCCGCCAATGACAAAGGCCGTCCGCCAGTCCGTAAACTCATGGACGATGTATGCACCCACGGCACCCAGAATGCCCATCGAGGCAACGATCGTGGTGCCATAGCCGCGGGAGTGCTTTGGCATCACCTCACTAACCAGCGTAACGGCTACGCCGAGTTCGCCGGCAAGTCCGATACCAGAGAAGAACCGGAAGACCGCATACATTTCAACGCTGCTAACGAAGGCGTTGGCGATGTTCATGAGCGAGTACATCAGAATGCTACCCATGAGCACGCTAAGACGTCCGCGCTTGTCGGCAAGAGCTCCGAAGATCAGTCCGCCAGCCAGCATACCGATCATCTGGGCATTGAGGATCATCTCGCTGGCACCCATGATCTGTTCCTGCGTGACCAGGCCGATATCGCGGAGCGAATCCGGACGCACGATTGAGAAGAGGATCAGGTCATAGATATCGACAAAGTACCCGAGACCCGATACGAGAACGGTCAGCCAGATACGCCGGTCGGTATCGGGTGATGATGTCTGGTGTGATCGCATGTGATGCAATGTGCGTTGGTTACAAAGAATGCGGTCCGAAAGCCTGCGGTAACAAGTCGTCCAGTCGGTGCCAGGCATCGTTGCGCTCAAGAGTGGTACTGAGGACATCCATCGTCGGATTACACTCGCTCAATACCTGACGGCACGCGCCGCACGGCGAAACAGGACCCGGCGTATCCGTCACCACAACGCACAGCACAATGTCACGACGGCCGCAGGCCGTTGCTGCGGCTACGGCCGCGCGCTCCGCGCAATTGGTCAGTCCGTAGCTTGCATTCTCAACGTTGCAGCCAACATGGATACCACCATCGGCATCGACCAGGGCCGCACCAACGAGAAACCGCGAGTAGGGTGCATAGGCGTTCTCTCGGACGCTCATGGCTGACTCGATGGCTCGACGGAGGGTTTCTTCGGAAACGCGTAACGAGATCATCGCCGAAACTACGTATGGAATTCACACAACGACTCCTTGATTGGTACGCCGAAACGGCACGTCCCTTTCCATGGCGATCTGCAAGACCCGATGGCTACACGGTGCTGGTGTCAGAAATAATGCTGCAGCAAACGCAGGCCTCACGTGTGGCCGAGCTCCTGCCTCCGTTCATGAAGGCCTTCCCCAGCATTGGCCATCTGGCCCGTGCATCGAACGCCGATGTTCTACTGCGTTGGAAAGGGCTTGGATACAACTCTCGTGCTCTTCGGCTTCGTGATGCTGCCCGCGCTATCGTTGAGCATCATGGCAGTGTTGTTCCATCGCAACCGGATGTACTGCGCACGCTGCCGGGCATTGGTCCGTATACGTCGGCAGCGATCGCCTGCTTTACCTATGATGTCTGGACGGTGGTGCTGGATGTAAATGTGCGTCGCGTGTACTCTCGATGGATGCGCCGCCAGGCCACAACATCAGATGTTGTATCGGATGCCGATCTCAAACTGTTCGCGCAGACACTCATTCCATCTGAAGCTCCCTCCACATGGCATCACGCCGTAATGGACCTTGGCGCAACTGTCTGCAGAGCGCGAAAACCCACCTGTTCTCAATGCCCGCTTTCAGAGATATGCCCTTCTGCCGGAGCGATGCAGGAGACGGTTCGCACACGCCGTCCGGAGCCGCTGTTCCGCGCAGAACCGCGTCGACTCTGGAGGGGGCGAGTGGTGGAGTTGCTACGAAGCGCCGGCGTTAACGGGCTGACGCGTTCATCGCTGATTGAGAAACTCCTTGGACGTACGACCAGCGATGCCGAGCTACAGTGGCTGGATGAGCTGGTGGTAATGCTTGAGCGCGACGGCCTGGTGTCGCGCAAGGGGCCACGTATCAGTCTGGCTGATTGAACGTATAGGCCAAAGCGAACGTGAGGATGTTGAAGCTGCTGATGTTCAGATCGAGAGCGGCTCGCAGAGGTCCATAGTTAGCACTTGCACCTATGATGAACTTGTGGTTCACATTCTCCGTGAGAACACTTGATGTCTGCGGCCTGGTATCACCCGGACGGTCCGGAGTCGGCTTGGACTTTTCTCCCGGAGGATCCAGCGGCAGAAGCCCCAACTGAACCTGCGTTTCGTGTGGCAGAGCATACGAATAGGTAGATGTGACATCAATGTGTTCGAAGGCATAGGCGCCGTAGAGATCAAGGGCATCCCAGAGTCGCTTGCCGATCTGAACACTGAAGCTTCTAATACTTGCGTCGGCTGTGAGTTTCGACTCCGTCAGACCGATCGTATTGGTGAGGCTTGTTCCCTGATACACGCCCTGAACAGCCATATCAAACCACCGTTCGGGGAAATACTGGCTTATGCTGTGACGCAGTCCGACACCCCAGAACGAGAAATCACCGACGTTTTCACTGAAGCGAACCGGGGGCACAAATCGCAGCAGCAGTTCCGTGCCGTAGAGCGAACCGATCTCCAGCTGCGGCACAGCAGCCGAAATGGACGACATGTTTGCACCGGGCGGAAGCGTGAGGGACGTAGGAAGCGTGAGCTGGTTGATCAGTGAGTCAAGTACCGCTGCCTGACCCGTCTGTTGAATCAAAGCATACTCGGGGCGCTTCGCAAGAACCGCCAAAAGGTTCTGTTTGGTCGGCAGCACCACGCGATTATCAGGCATGTATCCGAACAGAGAAGCCGCCCGGTCGGGAATCCCGAAGTAGCCTTCCTTGAGAGCATCCCGAAAGAGCTCCCGCATAAAAACACCTATCAGACCAAGCGTGTCCTCATATCGGTTGCCGATCTTATACGTCGCGCCACTTCCGGTTCCATAGGTCACCAGTGCCAGCAACAGATTTTCGGACTCTCCGAGGTTGAGACTTGGAGTGAACCACCTCTGCTGTTCCGTTATCAGGCCGGCCATTCCATTGATGCTGATTCGGAAATATGGCTTGTCAACCTTTGCTGGTATATAGGCGCTGGTAAAGTAGCGGGCGTTCGAGGTTGCGTTAATGGTTGTCACCATTGGCTGCACAAACGGCACGGCGTTGCTTTCGAAGACACTCTTCATGATCGAGCGCGTTAGATCTACGGCCAGGGGTGTCGGATATGGCTGGTCCTGACCGCGTAGCGTAGGGACTGCCAGAAGCGTCAGGGCAACAAGCAGGGAAAGGGGCTTCATCGGGATGAGGAAAGGCGATTACGAATGAGGAAGTACAGTGGCAGAGCGATCACAGCAATCGCAATGAGCTTGAACATTGCAAATGTCACAGCAAAGAGCATGCCCAGCAGCCAGGCCAGCACCTTATACAGCACATAGGCTATTCCGATAGAGGCCAGGATGGCAAGGATGTTCTTCAGGTTCATGATGTTACCAAATGCAGAATGTATGCCAGTTGATGAGCCGCCGCACTCCGTTCATACCTCTGAATCACGTCGTGCCGGGCCTGCAGGATCTCTTCGCCCCCTTGCCAGCGCGTAAAGAACGTTTCAATGATCGACGCGACCCCCTCCGTGTCATCCTGTGGCGCGCTGAGTCCTGCCTGGGTTTCGTCCAGAAGACGCGCAATGGCGCTTCCTCGTGGAGCCACGGCGATCACCGGACGTCCGACGCCCAGATACTCATATACCTTTCCGGGAACGATCTCGGCGCTTTCCTTGGCATCATCGACGATCAGCAGCGAGGCTTCACTGCGCATAAGATACCCAACGCTTTCTCCATGCGGTACATAGGCGATGCGTTCGATCGACGGGGCAAACGCGGACGCGTCCAGCATGGCGTGCACTTCGTCACCAAAGCGACCCACGAACCTCAGGTGCACCTGATCCGGCCGGATGCGTCCGCGCTGGTGCAGCAGATCCAACGCCTTCAGCACGGCAAGGGGTGTACGCCGACCATACATCGAGCCCGTGTAGGTGATGGTGAACTTCTCGTTGCGCAGGTAGGAAACGTTCGGAAAGTCCGAGGCATCAAACCCGTTGGGAACATGGTGAAACTTGGAAGGGGGCAGATGCGGATACTTCCGGATGGCATTGTCGGCGATGCCTGTCCAGGCGCATTCAATCGCATCGGCCTCTTCGAAAACAGAACGCTCGAGCGAGCGGTCAATGGCCGCCGGCAGAAACCACCGATCGGGAGTGGTCAGAAACTGCGTCCACGGATCACGAAACCCTGCCACCCACGGCAGCCCTGTACGACGCTTCAGGGCCCTGGCAATGAGGGCACAGGTGTAGGGAGGTGATGAGCTGTAGATCGCTTCGATACCTTGCTCGCGAATAATGGCTTCGCCCCTTTTGACGGCTGTGAGCAGCCAGCCAACACGGGCATCGGGAATGAAGAACGTGGCCCGGATAAACTCTGCGATGCGCTCCTTCCATCCGGTGCGCTGCGAGTCGGCCTTGTTCACATTGACGTCGATGGTAGCCCCTTTGCCGCCCATGAAGCGTCGGTAGATGTCATAGGGCTCAAGGATCGGAACACGAACAACCGAAACGTCGGACGGGATCTTGGCAACGAGTGATTCATCCCGTGCCGGGAAGTCTCCGTTCTCCACTGTGAGCACCACCGGTTGCCAGCCAGCCTGACGCAGATACGTCACGTGCTTGAGGACGCGCTGAACGCCGGGACCTCCGCCGGGCGGGAAGTGGTAGGCAACGACCAGAACCTTTTTCATCGTAGCAGACGCAGAATGAAGGCAACTTCCATCGCAAGGTCTTTCACCAGGGGAAGCCCCTTCAGGGGGCTGACCTCGAAGCTCGGGATCGGGAGCTGATACTTCCAGCGAAACACCGGACGCAGGGCAAAGTACCGCTGGCTGACGATGTCGAGTCCTGCGCGCTTACTGGCGTCTGCGACCTTGGATGCCGAACACCGGATGCGGTGCAGACGCTCGAGTTCTTCCTGATTGGCCGGGTCGCCGCCACGGATGATACTGCGAAAAAGCTTCCATGGCAGCAGATGAACAAACGGGATCGACCCCAGCTTCGTACCGAGCAACTGCTGATGTCCGCCGAAGGGTGACGTATACGGCGGAAACGTGACCACCACCACGCCACCGGGCTTGAGCAGCCGGGCAATATTCTTTAAAGCCACACCGGCATCATCGAGATGTTCTATGACGTCGCGTAGTAACACCACATCGAATGCCCCCTTCCACTCATCCGGGATATCATCATAGATCACGTCGTGCTGAGTGAAGGTGATCACATATCCCAGACCCGACCAGATGGGCTGGCTGATCATGCGAAGAAGAGGCTCCTGGATATCCGTTCCGAGAGCCTTGGTTGCGCCACGGTCGACGTAAGCGGCAAGAACGCCCCCTTCGGCGCAACCGATCTCACAGACGGCGGCATGGTCCGGCAACACACCCAGGGATTCCATCCACGGAATGAGCGTATGCTCAGCAAGCATGTACTGCATCCGGATGTTGCGGATCGTTCTTGGATGCAAGTCCATTGCCGAGACGGCACTGACGGGGTCGGGGCGATTCATCACCGCCAAAAATAGCACGGGCGCGGCCCGTATCTTTGCCGCCATCCATGAAGTATTCCATCATTGTTGCCGTCTTCAACCGTCCTGATGAGCTGGGCGAGTTGCTTGAGAGTCTGACGCATCAGACGTTTCGTGACTTTGAAGTGGTGATTGTCGAGGACGGCTCGTCGATAAGCTCCAAGTCCGTCTGCGAGGCCTATGCTCCGCGGTTGAAGCTCTCCTACTATGCCAAGCCGAACTCAGGCCCGGGGCCGTCCCGTAACTATGGTTGCCGACGCGCCGCCGGAGACTACTTCATCTTCCTCGATTCCGACTGCACCGTTCCTCCCGGGTACATGCAGGCTATCGACATGGCGGTGGTGGACCAGACGCTTGATGCATTTGGCGGACCCGACCGTGAGCACGAGTCCTTCACACCAACGCAGAAGGCCATCAGCTATTCGATGACGTCGCTCTTAACCACCGGAGGCATTCGCGGTTCGAAGGTTCGCGTTGGCGGGGCGTTCCATCCACGATCCTTCAACATGGGTATCTCGCGCGCCGTCTTCAACGACACCGAAGGGTTCTCCGGAATGCGGTTTGGGGAAGACGTCGAGTTCAGCATCCGTATGATGGGAAGGGGCTATCGCGTTGCCCTAATTCCTGATGCATGGGTGTATCACAAGCGCCGCACGGATCTGAAGAAGTTTTTCAAGCAGGTCCACAACAGCGGTATCGCTCGCATCAACATTACACTGCGTCATCCAAGTACACTCAAACTGACGCATTTCTTCCCCGCTGCGTTCACGACCTATCTCGTGTTTGCTCTTGCAGCAGCGATCACTCAGCCCCTTGGTCAGACAGCGTTGATACTACCGGCAGTCTATGCCGCGCTGCTCTTCATCGAGGGCAGCGTCAAGTTTCGCAATCCGATCCTCGGAATACGCTGCGTGGCTGCGGCATTGGTGCAACTGGTAGGGTACGGAACAGGCTTTATCCGCGGCATTATCTGGCGGATCATCCTTGACAAGCCCGAGCAGGGGGCGTTCGAGAAGTCCTTCTACTCGTGATGTAGCAGCCGTGCGGCAGGGCTACAGGCGCACCTGGATCATGAACGAAAAGTTCAAGTGATAGAGCAGTCCTTCGCCGGATTCGTTAAGGGGTCTGGCTGTTAACAATTCGCCCCTACCCTGCTGCCACGTAGGGCGATCATCTCGTCCGACGAGATTCATGATGCCGTATCCGACACTCGTGTTGAGAAAGACGGGATAGTAGATTTCGCCCTCAATACCCAGGCGGGCCATGGCTCCCATGCGAAACGCCGATGGTTTTCCGTTGTACTCATATTCCGTTACGTTCGCGGTACCATCGACAACCGTCACACCTCGCGAGGTGATCGTATTCTCGCCGATAAATAGAAACCGCGCTTCAGCACCCACGTAGGCACGTGCATATGCGAGAGGAAACTCGATGAACGACCATTCAAAACCGGTGAACGTCGAGATCAGATTTGAGGCATGATCGACGCGGAAGTTGTACCCGAGACCATTGATCGTCTGAGTGCCACGGTACATGAAGAGATCCACACCCACCGGAATCCGAAAGGTCTTCTGCTTGTCGAGATCGATGTATCCGCGAAGACCCCATCCGACCTGTGCTCCGTCAAACGCTCCACCGTAGGGTCGGTTTGGCTTTGACGTATCGCCCGAAAGCTGGTAGACTGCGGGATTATCGTTGGTGATCCAGTCCGTGGACAGTCCACTAGCCACACGAAATCGGATCTGACCATGACTATGCACGGCCGCAAGCAGCAGGAACAGATACAGAAAGCAAAGTTTCAAGTTCTTCATGCTCCGTTTCACTCGTGTTGTTGATGACAATAACATTGCGAGCCCGACAATGTTACGACAACCGTTCGCGAATACTGAAACGCTGTTCGCTGAGGTTATTCTTTACGATGAGCTCGCCGATCAGACCGATGGAGATCAGCTGCACGCCAACGATGATCATCGCGATGCCAAAGAGCAGCGAATAGGGACGCTGACTAAGGGGCGTGCCACCCACCCATTTGTCGACTGCCAGATACAGATCTGTTGCAAAGCCGATAAGAGCAAAAAGGGAACCGAGAGCACCGAAGAAATGCAACGGACGCTTGACGTATCGCGTAGTGAACATCACCGTCAACAGGTCTAGGTACCCTTTTAGAAAGCGGCTGATACCGAACTTCGAAACGCCGAACTGACGAGCACGATGCTGGACCGGAACTTCTGTTACGCGGAATCCTTCCCAATGAGCCAGAGCAGGAATGTATCGGTGCATCTCACCGTACACCTGAACGGTCTTAACGACATCCGCGCGATAGGCCTTCAGACCACAGTTAAAGTCATGGAGCTTTAGTCCACTCATTCGCGACGTCACGGCATTGAAGAGCTTCGATGGAAACGTCTTGTGCCAGGGATCATACCGTTTGCGCTTCCAGCCTGAGACAAGGTCGTACCCTTCTTCAAGCTTGGCGATCATACCCGGAATCTCGCTCGGATCATCCTGAAGGTCAGCATCCATGGTGATGACGAAATCACCGGTCGCCTCGGTAAAACCCACCGCAAGCGCTGCAGACTTTCCGTGATTCGTTCTGAATCGAATCGCTTTGAACCGCGGGTTACCGGCGTTGATCTTCTGGATCACAGCAAAAGAAGAATCTGTTGAACCATCGTCGACGAAGATCACTTCATAGCGACCTTTGGCGATACGTTCAAGCACCACTTCAAGCTGCTGAGAGAGTTCAACCAGTGACTCCTCTTCATTCAGAAGTGGAATCACCACTGATATAGATCCGGCGATCCTGTTCGTGGGTTGCCGCTGAAGATTGGGTCCTCGACGGTCAAACCTCCGCGGAGCGGCTTGTCTCCGCTGCTGCTGACCCTGTTGAGCGGGTGATGAACCTTGTTGACGCTGAGGTTGCTGGCTTTGTTGCTGCCGTGGCTGCTGGGAGGATTGCTGCTGACGAGGTTGCTGAGGCTGCTGTGGACGCTGAGGCTGCTGCTGTGATTGCTGTTCCTGCTGGCGTTGCTGCTGTTGCGGGCGTTCTTGCTGATCGCTCATTTTGACCTTTCTCGTTGGTCGGCCTAGCGCCGGACGATCATCGATGTACGTACAATTCCAGATGGTGCAACAACCCTCGTTGCATAAACACCAACCTCGAGCTCCGTAAGATCGATAACGGAATCTTCACTCACAGCGTTGATCGTTTTGCGGACCTGTCCTGTTGCATCGATGATTTCGACGCGGGATTCGTTAAGAACTCCTCTTAAGCGTAGTAATCCATCACTGGGTTGTGGATATGGAAACACGCTGCCGACTGGTCGTTGGTCAGGCACAGAGGTCACAAGACCGTTATACCAGACTAGGACCTTAAGTTTCGTGATCGCTGAATTAGACGTGGAATATGATTTACCAGGCTCCAGCTTCTGCTTGATGAAGTTATCAGGAAACTCCGTGATAACGTCGGTAATGTATGCGCTATCAATCGACGGGTGCAGTGAGCCCCATTCGATGTCTAGGCGTCCTCCATTCCACGTGATCCCGAGATCGTAAACAACAAGTGATGGTTTACCCTCTTCTAAGAATCGAACATCTCGAGGACTTATCCACTTGTAGTCGGCAGTAGGGGGAACGGAATACACGATAAACACGCCCGCAGGCGGTGGCAACGACGGTATCTCCTGTTCTCCGAGGGCCGTATCGATGTCGCTCGTTGCTTTGGGATGGGCTGCAACCGTGAATCCAAACGTTGCTGTCTGTGTAGGAAGGACGTTCTTGAATGTGAGAGGAATGGCTACCTCCTGTGCAGTAACGGACGTAACTGCTAAGAATGTACCCACCAGCAGGGCAGCTATGCACATAATTCGTCTCCTTGGGGTGAACAAAAAAGGGCAGCAGTTACCTGCTGCCCTTCATGATCAGTGCATCATTGGTTAGCGAACGACAGACACCGAGCTTGTGGTCGAGACACCATTTACTGTTGCCTTGACGATATACTGGCCCTGGCTCACAGCGGCAGCGTTGAATTCAACACCGTGCACTCCAGCTGTCATGAATTCACCGTTGAGAAGAGTTGCCACAACCTGTCCGACTGCATCAAACACCGTGACCGTTACAATGCCGGCCTCAGGGACCGCGACGTTGACAGTGGCATTGCTGTTGATCGGATTCGGTGTAACGCTGACGTTCAGAGCACCAGCAGCTGCCTCTTCGCCCATCAGGCGGATGTACGGGGTGCGTGCATCTGTAATAGTGATGACGTTTGGACGTCCTGCCACTGCCGTGCCGATGACGGCGCCGGAAATGGCATTTACCACTGTGTACGTCTTGTGGGGGTTGTTGATTGTTACCGAGACTGGGAACGTGACGCCCTGCAGCTGTACCGTTGGGTTGACATCTTCCTCAACACTTGTTTGAGAAGTAAAGCGGATATCGAAAATGTTCTGTGGTGGTACCGGTGGCAGTTCAAACATCATCTTGTTGTCAACAACGCCAGACGGTGCTACATAAACGCTAGCCTCGTTGTTAGCTGCATCTGCGATTGTTACGCGTGTTGAATTGGATTCCACAGCTTCGCGAACAGCCATCGAGTTGATAGAGGCCTTTGCCGACGTTCCGAGCTTCAAGTATGCCTGACCTGAGAGCTTGATCCAGTAACCTAGCCCCGGCTCGATTTCCGTCACGGCTTGATATCCACGGTTTGTGACGTAACCATAAACGTCACCAACACGTGTTGGAAGTGCTCCAGTACCGTAAGGAATTACCGACAGGTTCTCAATTGATGTTGGGTAAGACAACGAACCGATAGTATTCCACCCGTCAAAAAGGCGCGTTGGGAACGATGCATCGTCAATAAGGCGAATGCGTGAACCCGCGATCGTCTTATCAACATCATCAGAATACTTGACGAAGTATCCAACACCCGGGTTCAGGTTGGTCTCATTCGTCTGATAGGTATTCTGTGAAAAACGAACTGGAATGTTCAGAGCGTTCTTGAAAATGTCCTTCCAGTAGCTCGATGATGGATTCACTGGCACGGAAAGGAGGTTCCAGCCCTTGTTGATGACAGGGAAGCGGGCAACTTTGGGCAGCGTGTATTCGATGACGAATGACTTGATGTCAGCATCACGAATGGTATAAGATTGACGTGCTCCGCCCAGAACCGTACCTGCACGCATGTTCACGTTGAAACGTGATCCATTCAGCGTGTCGCGAATGAAAAGTTCTGAACCTGGCGAGAATTCGTCGGTGTTCCAAGCAACAACGATCGGGTAGTTGCGGTCACCACCAGCGCTGAAGCGGCATGTGTAGATCAACGTTGTATCGCTGTAGATCGAACGTATGTCACGTGATGCACTCTTCGCACGCTGAGCTGTACCAGACCAAAGATCGCCGAGTCCGTTGGCGATCAGGAGGTTGCCCTGACGATCTTTTGGATAGAAGCGGGCACCGAACGAAGTTGGATTGAGGTCGGCTGAATACACTGTTTCACCAAACAGTGTATCGCAACCATCAGTAGCACGGTTACCCACACCAAACGTCACGTATGTGATTTCGTTAGGCGTGTTGGAATTACGAACCTGAAGTGTCATACCACGACCGAGGAACTCCTGTGAGCGCTTCCAGTTTTCGTTTTCATCAAAAACATTTGGCTCGTATGGAGTGCGGAAGTAGATAAACGTAACCTTCAACCGCACAGGCGACACGTCGAGTGAAATCGACTTGAACGTCAGATAACCAACATACGTACCTGTGACTTCCTGAGCATCCCCATTCGGAAGTTCGTTTGGATCGCAGATGATACGCAGGTTAAGGTCACGTTGACCTGTAGTATTGTTACCCTGAGGATCGACACCCACCGTACTTCCAAGGATACCCTTATCCATGTACTGGATGTAACCTTCACGAATTGGATTCGGGAAAGGATTCAGTTCTGTCTGACCGCCACCGCCCTTGGTGAAGGACTTGAACTTGAGCCACTTCGTGTCGGACTGCACCATGATGTCGTAGGCCCGGGAACCAGTGATCGCATTGATCACATCAACATCGCGAGTTCCGATACCATTGGCTTGGTCATCGTATGGTGTACCGTAATCGATAGTGATCGGATCGACGACATACCACTGTGAACCGGTCGAACCGTTCACGGAATCAGCAAGACGGAAAGCAGGGTTGGCAACGTTTGTGAAAGAGAGGCGAGGAGCAACATCTGTTACTTCCAGCCAGATCATTCCTGGACGTGATGGACGCAATGGGTCGCGGATTTGTTCTTGACCAAGTGCGTCAATGAAATAGTTGTCAGTACCACCAAGTCCAGCGAACTGGCCTGGTGCAGGATCGCCTGGGAATGGAAGCTCTTTACCAACAGCAAAGTCGTTGTAGAAGAGTGTATCGTTCGTGATAATGATCGGTGTACGAGCACTCTCAGGAATCAGTGATGTGTTCGCGATAACCCGGAAACGGAGATACACGAGTTCAACGTATGGACGCTGATCGCAAGGCTGCGTCACATCCCCTGTTTGGGGAAGGGGCTTTGGCGATGTTGCCGTGATCATCGCACGCTTTCCGCGACGACGATTCTGAACCGGAGCGTTAATTACGCTTTGATATGAGGTATCACGTGCAACGTCGAAATTAAACTCGAAATCACGTGCGAGACACGAAACCGGCGTCATCTGTGGTCCGCGTAGTGGGCCATTCTTTTCAATACCGATCATCTCAAGGGCGGTACTGTCATACTGCACCTTGAATTTGAAGCTGTAGATCGGGAAAGCCTTAAATGTTGATGTGGTGCGCCAGCAGTTTTTGACGTAGACGGGAACGAGCAGTGTTCGTTCGCCATTGGGACCGCGGCTCGATGACCAGATCCGTCCGTCAGGGTAGATATTACGGTTCCAGCTTGCACCGTCACCAGTCAGCGTGAGCGTCGGCAACTCTGGCTTGTTTGTCTGTGCTTCAAGCACGACAGAGCCAAAGCCGATCAATGCTGCTAGGAGGGCAATGACACCAAGCTTGGTGCCACTGCTCCAGAGAGCATAACGACGATTCATAGTACACTCCTCAGATGAGTTGATCAGTTGATTTTTCATTTCACAATCGTTTTCACTGTTTGGTTGCTTCCACACAACATCCGCACAATGAAGATGCCGTTTGGAAGATTGTCAGACGATACCTCGACCGACGTTGATTTACTTTCAGATTCTTCTCGAAGACCTCTTCCTAATAGGTCGAAGACTTCAAGCCTCTTCATCCGCTCATGATCACACTTGCCAATAATCGTGCCATTTCTGACACTCACGGTACAATTGTGTTCATCAATAGATGAGGTGAGAGTACTTACAACCGGATCGATCTTTAACACTACTGTATCTGATAGTGCCGGCTTTACACAGGAACATGCACTCTGATCCTGCACTGTGCCGACAATCCGAGATTTAAAGGTTTCGACAAGGGCTCGGCGCTCTACCGTGACTTCAACCGTAGCTGGTTTATTCACCTCATCGACGGTAACAAACGTTCTTGTTGAAGATTCTGAAAATAGCAGCGAATCAACTGTGCAATTATTTGTGGCCTTGACCCCAGAGATCTGGTACCCATTAGTGTCTGATTGCGAAGTAGGTCGTAGCTCTAGAACCTTTTGCCTTTCGCCACCTTGGTAGGGATCTAACTCCACACGCAATGTGAGCTTTTCAATAACAGGCGAGAATATCAGCGAATCTGTATCAAAATGACAACCTGCACCGGAAATCAGCTTCGGCTGTGCAATTGATTTGACCTCGTCAGCTACGTACACATCGACCTTCTTCTTGAACTCGCTGTTGAAGTCAGGTGGATACGGAACCGACAACAAACTGGACTCTTCACAGGACCCTGTAAAGTCACCTGCAATTGCCACCAGCGGAACAGAACCTGCAACTGAGCGGGCAACATTAAAGCCGAAGATTCTCAGTTCACCTGGAACAACAATGTTCATTGTCGGTCCATTGGACATTTGTCCCGAAAGAGTTCCCTCTTTCAGTACGTCCGTCGGCCTCAGGACGTTTCGATCATATCCGATTGTAATGTCAAAGGACTCCAGGCTATCAGAGAATCGCACAGTACCCAGGGATGCTGAGACCAGCCAACGCTTTGAGCCTGAACACACATCGATCGTCCGTAACGACTCAACTCGAAGTGTGTCTTGCGCCTTGACCGTGCTGATCGCCGTCATGACGACCAGCACGATCAATAACGCATGTGTTTTCAAGTAAACTGCAGACGAAGATTAACGAACAACGTTGACAATAGTCGACGTCGAAAGTCCGGCACCTTCAACCCGAACGACGTAGGAACCCGCCGCAACTGGCGTGCCATTAGCGTCGGTAGTATTCCATGTTGGATTTACTACTCCTGCCATGACTGTGCCGTTGTGAACAGTGTTCACAAGCTTACCGAACGTGTCGTAAATGCGTACTGTCAGATTGCCACTCTCTGGAGCTGTGACAGACATAGTCATTGTCGAGGATACCGGATTAGGATATACTGACACCGCTACGCCTTCAGTTTCAACCATATTGACAGTGTGGCTGCCCATAGCTGATTCATTGAATCGCACGTCTGTGAAGTTAAGAACCGAAGCTTCTTTCACCGTGACCATTGCAACAGGCTGCGATTGATCAAACGAACCGTTACCGGCGACAACAGCTATGTCAGAGCCAAAATCACAGCTAACAGTATTCTCTTCTGATATAACAGGTGTCACGGATACAATGTCACTGTTCGTTGAGAAGCGAACACCGAATGCGCCGTCGTGGTTACCATTCAGGAACACAGGAATCTGCACGAGACCTCCACCAACGTTGCTTGGCACGCCGAAGCGGACGTTGTCGGCAATGTTCTCCAGGGATGTCTTACCGAAATCTGGTCCAGTCGTGTCGTTATCAAAGATCCAAGGGAGATAAGGTAGACGACCTGACAGATAGCGCATGATCAGACCAGCATCATATTCTGATGTTTCATAATAGATCTGATTCAGGCTGCTAACATCTGGAGCCTTGCCACCTGGGCCGTAAAGCCCATCACCTTCGAACATTACACGAACAACCTGACGATTAGTCGTAGGACCAACACCTTGCCCAGGGAAGAATTGTTCGACGTCGATAGTGCGACGCCAGATCACGACCGATGAACCCACCAGCGAGTCACCAGAAAAATCTCTCTTAAGCTTAGTGAAATAGTAACGACCCGAGTGGTTTACGTCAGCTAAATACGCTTGGCGCTTCCAAATAGAATCGAGTGGACGCTTCGTAACAATCGAACGCATGATCACACGGGCATCATTGGCTGTGACACGGCGGTTCTGTGGAAGATCGAAGTGACGCTGACCTTGAGCGCCAGAAGTGTCGGCATCACCAAAACCCCAGTCACTGAACGTGAGATAGATGATCGAAGAGAAACGAATACGGGCATCAGAGCGGCCACCCG
Source organism: Ignavibacteria bacterium (assembly GCA_040380835.1). Lineage (GTDB taxonomy): Bacteria > Bacteroidota > Ignavibacteria > Kapaibacteriales > Kapaibacteriaceae > UBA10438. The sequence goes on from JBEIIK010000002.1 coordinate 31,854, forward strand.
ATGGCTGCCAGATGGACGTGGAATCGGTACGTTGGTTTCCACCCGTAGCAGGCGCCCACACGAGACCGTTCCAGAAATCCGAAAGGAAACCTGGGAATCCACCATTACCCTTGATTCCGACTGTCGCACCACGGGTTACAACAGTTGTGTTGGTAGTAAATGGATTTCCACCAACCTGACCATAAGCAAACTCAATCTCGCCTTGGTTGTTGTTGGTAGCACCACCGATATAGAGGCGTGCCTGGAAATTTGCTACCGATGAGTTGATTGCTACTGGTGCAGTATTAACGTTAAGGTTTTTCCACTGAACTATGATGCAACGTCGGGCAGGCTGAATAACCTGACAGTTCTCATCGCGGTCGAAGTCGTATGCCCACGAAATCTTTGAAGGCATGAATCCTGCACCGGCATCACCAGCCGTACGGAAACGGTGATCACCCCAGAAAGGAGCTACGGCATTATCTGGGTAGGACGACGAATTGATGAACAGCCCGATAGGATTCTTGGCTGCAACTCGCTTCGTGTTGTCAAACGTCAGAAAACCGTTTACACTGACATATACACCTGAGTACAATGTCCCATTGTAGTTGTATACAACTCCGGCTGGGAACTGAATGTAGGCGTAACCATCATCCAAATCGTTGACATTCGTTGGCGGTAAGGTGAAATCCAACGGCGAGATTGTTGTTGGATTTGCTGCGGCGCATGCATCGAGATCGCGGTAAGGCAATCCCGTAACGAGCTGGGGCTGGCGGAACTGATTAAAGATCTGCTGAGCCACGCTCTCAACCGCACCGATCGCGAACGAACAGAGTACAATCGCCGAGGCAATTAATACCTGCTTCTTCATAATGACTCCAAGAAATTCTGTGTTTGGTTTCGTGTCGGTTTAGAAGGGGGCGGGCACCTGCCAGCCCCCTGTTTCGATTGCGTTAGCGGATCACTACGACTTGTTGCGTCGCAGTATTCGTTCCGTCTGTGATACGTACTGTGTACGAACCGCTCGGCAGAGTTGTACCAGTCCACTCAATCATGTGCTTACCTGCCGTATAGACTTCATCAGCAATGGTGGTTACACGATTACCAACTGCATTGAACACTTCGACCGTCACCTTCGATGTTGTTGGAACATTGAAGCTGATGTTCGATGATGTCGTGAATGGATTAGGAGCAATTCGAGAGATTCCAAACTGACCTTCTTCCAGTTCTTCATCAACCGGCGATGTGAAGTCATAGACTATCACAAAACCTTCGATCGACGTGAGGTTGACGATCAGGGTATCGAAATCAGTACCACCTGTCTTGATGACACCAGGAACGCTACGACCGGTACCAGTCTTCATGTTGTAATCAAACAACGAACCATTCGACTGATCATCGCGGATATAGTATGAACCTGGGTTCTGAGCATCCTTTTCAGGAACCTGATTACGTGACCAGATGATCCGCACTGGATAGTAGTTCGAGCTTTGACCCGTTTCACCACCAGCCTGGAAGCGCGCCTGATACATGGACTGGCCGGCAACGTTAGAGAATGGGTGGATGTTGCGGATGATACCATTTCGTGTTGGGATCGTCCAGCGTGCGTCAAAGACATCGATGTATGGAACTGGAGGCAGCTCATACTCACAGTAGTTGGAATCGAGTTTACCAAAGTTGTTTGCCTCATCACCGCGTGTTGCGATGGAAGATCCACCAACACCGAACGTGAGTACTTGGAACGCACCGAAATTGTTCTGTACTCGCACGTCTGCAGAGAAGCGCGTAGCGTCCGAGACCGAAACAGAATAGATCAGTGTGTCCTTAGCGCCTTGACGGTCGGTAACGACAACCACGATGCGGATCCGGCCGTCAACGATGTTTCCAGACAGACCGGTAGTTGAAATAGCTACTCGTTGCGTGTCGGCAATCGGGCTTGCGAGCTTGCTTGGTGTAAAGGCCCACGGACCGGCTGGCTCAATAACCTCGAACGTCAACTCCTCGTTGCCTGCCTGCTTGCGTGCAAGGTCAATGTCGGTAACACGGATCGTGTCGCTGTATGGCTTGCCGGCTTCCACGCAGCGGATGATTGGTGACTGCAGAAGCACTGGGTTGTGATTCTTCGCACGAATTACAAGATCGTAAGTGCGGATATCACGAAGACCACCTGCGTCAGTGACAAGAACCGTCACCTTGACAGTCGTGTCGGCGTAAGGAAGATCCGTTACACGCGGAGTTCCATACAGAAGTCCAGATGTTGGATTGATACGCAACCAACGTGGTGTTGTCTTGCGTGTGCTGTTCAACTTGAACGAACCAGCCTCAGTAAAGTATGGATCGATCTCAACGCTATCGCGCGCTTCGTCTGCGTAGATCAACTCATAACCTTGAGCCTGACCGAAGTTTGGATCGTAGACCTTGATCCGCCGCGCACTGTCAATCAGTTGCGTGTTGTAGTCTTCATCTTCGATGGCATCCGGGAGGCTTGCCTCGAGAAGACTTGGCTGATAATTCACAAAGAGACGGCGAGTAAGCGTGTTGATTCCACCATGTCCGTCGTTCACAATAATCGACATGATCGTATCCGTATTACGATCATCGTTGAATGGACGACCCGGATCGTAATCATTGATCGGTTGGAGAATCTCGTTCGCAAGATTTCTTGGGATGCGAATTTCGATACGACCACGTGTTGTGAAATCTTCGGCAAATGGATCTGCTGAACCGGCCGCTTCGTAACGACGCAGGAACTGGTTTGCCATCCATGCCGGACGAGCCTGAACGATGTTTTCGAGCGACGTATCACCCGGAGTTTGACGTATAGACGTGGAAAGGAATCCGTATGATGTCTTGCCATACCGGTAATCCCACGCACCGAGACGCTTCACCACATCGCGGTTTTCGTCAACTGCAGCTAGATCCTCGAACTCATCATCCGTGTTGATGTCTGCACGGAAGCGCAGTGAGTCTGTGAGGTTCGCAACGAAGTGGATATTCAACGTATCTGCTTGGCTGCGAGTTGGGTTGTTGTAGATCTCATCAAGAATGTTGTTTGGTGCATTCTGGGGAGCCGGCGCAAATCGACGACCAACACGGCTAGTCGTGTTGAACATGCGAAGCGTATCCAGGTATGTTCCGGTTGCACGGTCGTATGCGGCAGGATCAGTAGTCGTTGGATCCAAAACGATCGTCGTATCACCCTTCCACATGTTCTGGAAAGTGACAGCGTTGGTACCCGTGGCGCGGTAGTTCCAAAGGAAGCGCGGCATCGAGTCAACAACATGGATACGGAATTGATACGAAACCGAGTCCAGCCAGCCGAAGTTGACGGTGTCCTGCTGCAGGAATCGAGCATTTGTGTTGACCGGATTACGCTGGTTCAACGCAAGAGCATTGTTGTCATATTCCTGAGCGTGGAAATATGATGGGTACAGGTAGATCCAACGTGAGATCTGCTGTTCTGACCATCCAGACTTGCGGAGTGAATCCACAATTTCCAAGCTCGGTGGGAAGTTCTTTGCTACGACTTCGACAAGTTCACCGCCAGGGACGATGTAAGGGTTGATCGGACGTCCGCGGAAGAAGCGATAGCCACGAGCACTCCAGCGAACATTGTTAGAAGTAGCTCCGGCCACAACAAGCGTATCGCGAAGCCAGTACTGGAGACCCGAATTGCCGGTCTTGATAGACCAGAAGTAAGACAATTCTGCATTGAAGTTTGCATCATTGACGACTCGTGGGTCGTAGAACTTGTTTACGTCCACAGCAGTAATCGAGAAGATCGAATCACGCTCAGTAAGATCCATCCCAGGGATTGGCTGGTTCAGAGCATCAGCTGGGTAGCTAGATGGCTCGTTGAACCACGCACCACGGCCCGGGCCACGGCTCGACTGGGCAGCCGTTACCGGTGTGTAGAGACGATTCTCCGTCACGAAGACGCGGTTACGGAATTCTGGATGCAGTAGTGGGCTCTTGCCAAGTGTGTCGGCAGCTCCCGTGAAAACTGGAGGAAGTGTGTTGTTGCCAATAGCAAACGTTAGGGCACCGTTAAGTGCATTAACTACACCATCTTTCCAGAGGGCAGTGCGGGAGATGACGGTGATTGGGTCACCGCTAGAAACCGGCAGGGCACGATAGCGCTCGCCACCATAGTATGTTTCTTTTCCACCGGCAGCACCAACAGCATTCGAAGCTGGCAGTGTTGGACGGTTACCTAGACGGAAGTCTGCACCACCAAGTTCGCCAAGTGTTGATGAAGCTTCCCACCGGCGACCTGCCAGTGCGGCCGAATCTTCTGCAATAGCGTTGCGTACGATCTTCGAAAGAAGGGTCGCACCCGTGCCATACGTTGCCAGGCCTTCATATGCGCGGCGAATGTTAGGATCACCGCCGTTTGAAGAATCCGGAACGAAATCGACACGACCTCTAAATATTGTATCGGTGTTTGTACGCTGAGCCATGTTGATACGGATGTAATCACCCGTGCGCTCATTGATAACGAAGAAGACTGTTTCGTTGATAGCACGAGGATCGTTGTTGGAGATCTCAGAAGTACCGCTGTAGTCAACACGTGCTTCCAGGAAAAGCGGATAACCGATCGGGTGATCGCCAACGAACTCCGTCTGAACCGCGCGGATGTCCGTGAAGGCGTCCGCATCAAATGGATTACGCGTCATCCGCTTGACGTACTTGTTGAACGATGGTTGAAGCGGATCTGTATACAGTCTCAGCGTTGGAGGAATTCCGATGGCAAAATCTTCGATAGGCGACATCCGACGATTCGAATAATCGGCCGTCTTGATGTCTGTTCCCTTATCAAAGATGTCATACACACGACCCTGCATGAGCAGCGTGTCAGGGATCTGCCATGATGGGATTGGATTGTACGTATAGCGCCAGGCCGACTCAAATGGACCTTGTTCGGTAAGGTTCGAGGTTGAGTTGCGCACAAAACGCATGTGCGTCTTTCCGTTGCCAGCAATGAAGTAGGTCTCTTGCGTGCGTCCGAAAGTTGAACCCGATGTCACAGGCAGGATAGTATTGACATTCGCTTCCGTACGACCCCAGTAGTTGCCGCGAAGTGTGTCCACGCCACCAAAACCAATACCCGTTGTTCCAGCGAGAACACCCTTGGTGTCCTGCGCATCTGGAAGACGGATGATGAAACGTGCATCATTGTCGTAGATCGAATTTGCAGCTGTGCTGAACGTATTCCATGGCAGCGGACCAGTCACTTCACCGAACAATACGGCTCCTGCGAGGTCGCTTGAGGCTGGATTCTCACTTGAAGCGGCAAGAAAAGGACCGACAATTGTGTCGTTCTGACGACCAATGGTCGATGTAGCCTTGTTTCCTGTCACCAGACAGCGAGCAAAGTTGAGCTTCAGGTCATAATTGTCAGAGTAGATAGCAGCACCGCTATGAGCCATGTTGTTCTGGAAACGAACACGGTCAAAAGCGAAGGTGTCAACACGTACACGGATGCTATCAAGGATATAGACCGCACCACCAAGACCCGTACCGTTTTCACGGAGCGTGGTACCCGGGTGTGTTACGCGAATGTCTCCGCGCTGTGTCGTTCCCGAACCTTGACGTGAGGCATTTGGATAAACCTCGTTGTCATAGAAGCGCGTAAGCATACGCTCATCGGCACGTGGACCGCTCGCAAGGAACGTAAAGACATCATCACGAGGTGTGTAAGCGACAGCCATGGCACTCGTGTTGAACGCCACGTTGTCGACATCCGTGATCATATATCGGCGTCGTGTCACAGTATCCGGTGTAACGATTGCGACAGCGCCACCGTTTCCGTTCCACACCTTGTTTGCGCGGAATTCAACACCTTTAACCAGATTCAAGTCAGCGTTAATCACATAAAGACCACCACCACCACGGACTTCATTTGCAAGGTTTCCAGTTCCAGACGTTGGAACCTGACCAACCCGGTTGTTAATGAAGTGTGCACGAACGTAGCGCAGTCCACGTTCAACCACTGGCAGATTTTGTGGGATCTGAACCGTGATTGCACCACCCGAGAAGTTCGCAGTGTTGTTGTTGAACTCTACACCGTAGTTCGTACCGTAGATCCAGAGTGGACCAGAGACACCACCAGCACCGTAGACGTACATGTTGCGCTCGGTATAGATGGCGCCGCCATCAATCGAGGCCTTGTTGTCGCGGAACTTGATGTTGAATCCATAATTACGTGCCTCGATAACGCCATCGGAACCACCGATCCAAGGCGACAGTTGCGGAATAACTGCGTTGCGCTCAACACAGATTGCACCACCGCGGCCGGATTCGTTTCCGATAAAGTGCGTAGCTGGATTGTTATCGAGATTGCCACGAACCTGGATCTGCCATGCGGATGAGCTCGTGTAGATGGCTCCACCCTTGGAGAAGTTCCCTACGGAGGTGACACCAGCCGTTGAAAGTGTCGTGATGAATGGGGTGATCGTCTTGTTGCCGGTGTAACGTCCAGCGAAGATCACACTCGTGTTTTCGCCAACATACACAGCACCACCGCGTGCACCAGCTGATAGCTGGTTACCGACAGGTGTTGTGTTCTGACGGTTTTCGGCATAGTTGCCGTTGAATTCAATGGTGTCCTTGCCCTGGAAATCGTTGATTCCAAGACCAACGATCATTGGACTGCGGCCACTAATAAACAGAGCACCACCGAATGATTCATTGCGCTGTGAACGCGTGAGCGCACCAAACGTGGTAGCCGCACGAGATGTAACGTCGGTCACAATACGTACTGCGCCAACACGAATCGTATCGACGTCGGCAAGAAGTGTGTAGTTGCCCGTAAAGCGCGATTGACGGATGCGACCGAGGTAGAGAGCAAGGCGGGCATCGTCAAGTGACTGACGATCTGCATCACTCAGTGTTTCTGCTCCGGACTCCGCCACGTTGTCTGTGATGCGCACGCCAGTAGCAATTGGATTAGCCGTTGTCTGATCAGTAAGAAACGGGTTCGTCGTCGCTGGATATGTTGGCAGAGCAGAGATCGTAGCAGGACTTACCGTAGGGTAAAGTTGCAGGGTTGAACCGGCAAACGCATCTACTGGAGCCTGAAGGATCTGCATGGCACCGCCGCGGAAGCGCGCCATGTTGTTGCGGAAGTTACAACCGACCACCCACGTGCGTGAGGAGAATGTTGTTATGGCGCCACCATTACCGTTCGTAAGCGAGAGCAGCGTTTGGTTAGCTGACTCCTGCTGTGCAGCTGTCAGTGCTGCACCACTGCTGTTGGCCAGGTAGACCGGACGATTGTCAACTGTTGTGTCCTTGCGGAAATTCACAAAGTCAACATCGCGGAAAAAGGCTGCCCGTGCTCCCGGGAGAACAACAATGTGTCCCCATTCACGCGAGAAACTGTTTACACGGTCTGCAATGAACGTGATACGATCTGGCGTCACGTTGATCGAACGTCCACTCGTGCGGAACCAAGGATTCAGACGTACAGCCGAGATCACTCCGCCCAGATCAAGGCGCGCGGCCCTGTACATGACTGCTTGTGCCGGCGTGATGTTCTGAAGATTGGCATTCGTGCCAAGATTGACCCTGAAAATCAAATTATGCTTGGCAGGGTTGATCGTTGGCTCGGTTTCGATCGTGGACGTTACCACGCCAGTCGTGCCGAAGTAGTTCAGATCGTCGTATCCCGTGAACGGAGGAACCAGTGGGTTCACCGCTGCCTGGTTATACGTAGCCGAAGCACGGCCATCGGCGATGATCCGACCACCGGTCGAGTCTACCAGCCGACCATTCGGTAGAAACTCAACACGTGTTCCCGGTTCGATCACTAGCGTACCGCCAATGGTATACGTTCCACTGATCCGGTAGATCGTGTCACGAACAAAGACGCGTACGCCTCCGGGTGGAAGACTACCGCGAACTTCAATGAACGGCAAGATCTGCGCTTGCGCGACGTTAAAAATCGCGGTTAACGCAAGCAGCAAGCTGCTCAGACGAAACCAACGTTGCATACAACCTCCAGTTGTAAAAACCTTATTCTTTTGCATTCTTTTCACGTTTTCAGAGTCGTTCATGAGGAAATCGGCAAAATGCCTCGAATTGCTAATCAATTGCCGTGCCAAGACGTGCGAGTCCTGATTTTGCCGAGGCAGCGACTTCCGACATTTCGAACTTTTTGGTAATCAGGCGATACGTCTCTACGGCTTTCGCCGTGTTTTTTGCTTCTTCGTAGCAGACAGCGGCACGATAGAGGATGTGGTCCTCGAATCCTGTTTTGTCAGCCAATTCGGCGGCGGCTTCATACTGAACTGCGGCTTCAGCGAAGTTCTTCTGAAGCTCACTTACAGCAGCAAGTCCTTGCTTGGCACCAACTTGCACCAGCTTGGAACTTGATCCCGCCGCACGTTCAAACTGCGGCTGTGCCTCTGAGGCCTTACCAAGATTTACGTAGGCATTGCCTGCCATAAGAGCGGCCTGCTCTCCAGCTGGCGTACCCTCATACTCGTCGCTGATAGCTACGAGACCCTTAACAGCTTCGGTGCCCATCGGGGGAACCCCCTTACCGGAAAGAGCCTGGTCATAAGCACCCATGTCGTAGGCACCCCTCACACGTGAGAGGTGTGTGAGCCCCTCCATGTTGAGTTCCTGCTGTTGCGAGTCATAAAAGAAATAGCCGCCGACCACAACAACAACGCCTACCAGCACTCCAACGAGGAACTGCCAGCGGCTTGCGATGAAGTCAACAGCGCTCTGCGCCGAACCTGCCGATGATTCTGGCAGTCCAGGCGTTTGATACGTCTCGTGTGGCAGTCCTGTGCTCATGCACTCCTCATCGTGTCCGACAAAATCGACGTCGGCAGCATGTGCCGAGTCGATGAAAACATACAGCCTGACGCACTCAGGCTCCCATCGCACATGTGATGCGGAGCGAGCCTAGTGAATCAGGTCTGCAAATATACCGTGCAGGTGGGTATCCACCAACTTGAAATATGAACACGAACCTCGCGGCTAACCCTTGCACGAATTTGCAGTTAGGTGGGTTATCCACAGAGTTGCATAGGCCGTTATCAACACTGAGTTGAACGCCGACCAAATCCTAGAACTGAATCGTGCTGCGAACGGCGCCGATAATGTCTGAAACGTTCAGAAGGATCGCCTGCTCAAGGCTCTTGGCAAAGCCTACCGGCGTGTCCTTGGAGCCGATCCGGGCTACGGGTGCGTCAAGGTATCGGAACAGCTCCTCGCCGATAGCCGAAGCGATCTCACCTCCAAAACCGCCGGTCTTCTTGTCCTCGTGCGCAACCACACAGCGGCCGGTGCGCCGGACGTGTTCGAAGACGAGATCTTTGTCCCAGGGGGCTAGCGAACGCAGATCGATCACCTCAACATCAATGCCCTCGGCCGACAGTTGCTCGGCGGCCTGCAGACTCCAGTGGACGGCAGTACCGTAGGTGACGATTGTCACGTGGGAGCCCGAACGACGCACACGGGCTCTTCCAAAGGGGATAATGTAGTCTTCGCTCGGCATCGGTGCCGATGTCGGGCGATAGTTGTAGAGGAACTTGGGCTCAAGAAACATGGTGGTGCCCCGCGAACGGATGGCGTTGCGCATCAGGCCCACGGCGTCATCGGCAAAGGACGGACACACAACCCGAAGTCCGGGAAGTGTCGTAAATGTCCCCTCAAGGTTCTGGGAGTGATACAACCCTCCCTGAATGTAACCTCCGGAGGCCAAACGAATAACCATGGCCGGGGCAAACTGACCCTTGGTGCGCCAGTAGTCGTGTGTACACTCGATGAGCTGCTCCATGGCTGGCCAGAAGTAGTCAGCAAACTCAGCCCCCTCGACAACCACACGGATATCGTCCCTGTAGCGCGTCATGCCGTTGGCAGTACCGACGATAAAATCCTCAGCGATCGGTGCGTTGAACACGCGGTCGTTTCCGAACTCGTCAAGCATGCCCTTGCAGACGTTGAAAATCCCCTGCTTCTTGAACGAGGCCACGTCCTGACCGAACAGGAAGGTGGCCGGGTTGCGACGAAACTCCTCATGCAGGGCGCTCACAATACCTTCGCGGAAGGTCACCACCGGAGCATCGGCAGAGGGGGTATAGCGTGATTCGGAATCATCGTCGTAGCTGATAACAGGGTCAGGAATGACAAACTGCGTGTACGATGCCGGATCTGGATCGGCAAGGGGCTCGATGGCATCCGCAGCTGCAAAAATGGCGTTCTTGTTGGCATCTTCGATGTCCGACAGTTCCTGGTCCGTGGCCAGGCCGGCAGCGATCAGCGTGGCGCGCATCCGAGGAAGAGGATCGCGGTCCTTCATGGCCTGGAGGTCTTGCGCCTCACGGTATAGCTCGTGATTATCAGAGTTTGAGTGCGAACCGATGCGGTCACAGTCGGCGTGGACCATGGCAGGCCCCTTGCCGCTGAGCGCATAGTCACGCGCCTGCTCCATGGCCCGGTACGAATCCATGGGGTTTCGGCCATCACAGTAAATGATCTTCAGGTTTGTAAAGCCGCTGAAGTTCTCAGCAACCACGGGGTTGGCGGTCTGCTCGCGCACCGGCACGCTGATGCCGTACTTGTTGTTCTGGATCACAAAAACGATCGGCAGCTTCTCACGGTCGGCGCCGTTGACGGCCTCGTAGTAGTAGCCTTCAGATGTTGTGCTTTCGCCGGTTGAACAGTACACCACCTCGTCGCCGTTGAACTTGCGGATCGACCGTGCCGTACCCACAGCCTGCTGTGAGTGGTTGCCGGTGCAGGAAGATGAGTTCTGCAGGTTGATGGAGATCTTGGCAAAGTGGTTGCTCATGTGACGGCCCCCACCGGCTACATCAACGTCCTTTGACAGGCCGTTGGCGATGATCTCTTCGACCGTTACGCCGGCAGCAAGCGACGTCAGCATGTCACGGTAGTAGGGGAACAGGAAATCCTTACCCGGACGGAACACCTTGCCAAGGGCAAGCTGAATCCCGTCATGACCGGCAAACGGGGCGTGATAGGACCAGCCCTTGGCCATCTTCAGGTAGTTGGCCGCCTTCTCGTCAAGACGTCGGCCCAGATGCTGCGTCCGGTACCAGTCGATGAGCGTCTCCTTCGAGAAGCCCTTGATGTCGAACAGATCTGTGCGTGGTGCATTCGGCGGCGGCGCCACCTTCGGCGGCTTCGTTGCTGCAGACTTTCTTGATGTTGCCTTGGTCGTCTTGGCCATGGTGATGATTCCTGTGGTGTTTCGCCTTGATTTTTACTTGCGTGATGAGGCCGCCGCTCGGACGAACGTCAGCCACCCGAACGGGTCCTGCCCGTGAACAGTAACGCTATGAAAAGCCTGCTGAAGCGCTCGTGTGACAGGCCCCACCTTGCCCCTTCCTACTGCGATCCGGTCCACGGACTTCACGGGCGTGATCTCGACGGCCGTACCGGTTAGGAACATCTCGTCGCAGCTGTAGAGCATTGCCCGCGGAATGTTCTGCTCGCGCACCGTAACGCCAAGTTCGTCTGCCAGGGTGATCACGGTGTTGCGCGTGATCCCCGGAAGCAGAGAGCTGGCCGAAGGGGGCGTAATCAGTTCGTCGTTGACGACAACGAAGACGTTCTCACCGGAACCCTCGGCAATGTTGCCATAGGCATCCAGACAGATACCTTCGGCATAACCGTTTTCGACGGCCTCCATCTTCACGAGCTGGGAGTTCATGTAATTCCCGCCGGCCTTGGCCATCGACGGTAGGGAGTTCGGCGTGATGCGGTCCCATGAGGAAATGCACACATCCACGCCGTTCTGGGCTGCATCGTCGCCCAGGTATGCACCCCATTCCCATGCGGCAATGTAGACCTCCACCGGACAGCGCAGGCCATAGACGCCCATGTCGCCGAAACCTCGCAGGGCAAAGGGGCGGATATAGCACTGACGCAGTTTGTTGCGCCGGACAAGATCCACCGCGGCCTCGCTGAGTTCGTCGACCGTGAATGGCAGTTGCGTGCGATACACCTTGAGAGACTGGTGTAGGCGGTGCATATGGTCGTGAAGTCGGAAAATGGCCGTTCCCTGCTCTGTCTCATAGCAACGGATTCCCTCAAACCACGACGAGCCGTAATGCACAACGTGCGACAGGACGTGGATGTTGGCCTTTTCGAACGGAATGAAACTTCCGTTCTTCCAGATTGTCTTCGTCGGTGTTATCGGCATGATCTCTCCACTGAATTCTATTGTGGTACCGTGGATGATTCCAATGCTTCCTTCATCAGCTGTGTTACGATCGTCGGATTGGCAGAGCCGCCAGAGGCCTTCAGTACCTGACCCACAAAGAAGCCCAGAAGGTTCGTCTTGCCCTCCCGGTACTTACGAAGGTTGTCAGGATTGCTCTGAATAACGCCCTGCACAAGAGCCAGTAGTGCCGATGGGTCGGATATCTGCTTCAGACCCCGCTCCTCGATAAACTCCTGGGCCGTGCGGCCTGTACCCAGCATGTCCGGGAAAATGTCCTTGGCCGTCTTGCTGCTAATTGTTCCGTCTGCAATGACGTCAACAACTGAGGCTAACTGACCGGACGTCAGCCCAACCTCGGAAACAGTGCACTTGCGCTCTCCCATGATGCGCAGTACATCGGTCATGATCCAGTTACTGACAAGCTTGTAGGTTTCAGGTCCGGGTGATGCCAGCAGGCTGCCCGTCTCTTCGTAAAACGCTGATACGGCAAGGTCTTCGACAAAGATCCCTGCGTCGTAGGCCGGTATGGAATATTGCTGGGTGAACCGGCGCTTCTTGGCCAGCGACAACTCGGGGATGGTGGTGCGCAGGTGCTCAAGACGCTCATGGTCCACCACCACCGGACCCAGGTCCGGCTCGGGAAAGTACCGATAATCATGGGCCTGCTCCTTGGATCGCATCACCCTGGTGCGCTGCGCCCCGGCATCCCACATGCGGGTTTCCTGCACAACCTGTTCGCCCCTTTCCAGCATGGCAATCTGGTCGTTGATCTCGAATTCTATGGCTTTCTCGACGTTGCGGAAAGAGTTCAGGTTCTTCACCTCGCGCTTAGTTCCCAAGGCGGACGCGCCGCGCAGGCGCACCGAAACGTTTGCGTCGCAGCGCATGCTGCCCTCTTCGAGGTTGCCGTCGCAGATCCCGAGGTAGATCAGAATCTGGCGCATCTGCTGGAGGTACTGATAGGCCTCGTGGGGCGTGCGGATGTCCGGCTCGCTCACGATCTCGATAAGGGGCACCCCGGCCCGGTTAAGGTCCACAAGCGTGTCGATGTCAAGGTCGTGGATGCTCTTACCCGAGTCCTCTTCCATGTGGATGCGTGTGATGCCGATCGACTTTGGACCCTGTTCGGTTTCGATCTCTACCCAGCCATCGTGACAGATCGGATCAGCATACTGCGTGATCTGATACCCTTTCGGCAGATCGGGGTAGTAGTAGTTCTTGCGGGAAAAGGTGGACGTGCGCCTGATCTGACAATTCGTTGCCAGCCCCATGCGCACTGCGTACGCTACGAGGTTCTCATTCAGGACGGGCAGAACACCAGGATGACCCAGGCATACGGGACAGACGTTCACGTTCGGCTGTGCACCGTAGGTGGTGGAGCAGCTACAGAACGCCTTCGACGCCGTTGTAAGCTGGGCGTGTACCTCAAGGCCAATGACGGCCTCGTAGGCGCTGTTTTGGGATGGTGCGGAGGTCTCCAAAGGACCCCAAAACTACGGAAAATCGGTTCCCGAGGGGGCAGTTTCCGCCGTCGTTACCCGAAGACAAGACTTCCGAGGTCCACGTTACCTCCACACAGCACAATGCCGATGCGACGTCCACAGGCTAGCTCCGGACGCTCCAGCAGCACACCGACCGTCACGCCGGCACTCGGTTCAATAACGAGTTTAAGACGCGACATCACCAGAAGCGTTCCCCGGCGGATGCTGTCCTCAGATGCGGTCTCGATCTCTACGCCCGTTGCACGGAGTTGATCAAAGGTCTTCGGGCCAAGCCCGGTACGCAAGCCGTCGGCTATGGTCATGCTGTCTGTAGGGGGCTGAAGCACCCCGGTCAGCATCGACTCTTTGGCATCGGCCGCAATGACCGGCTCGGCGCCGACGACCATTGCCCGAGGCTGCAGTGCTCGAACGGCCGTGGCAAAACCTCCCATCAGACCGCCGCCACCGACCGGCGCCATGACCATGTCAAGGTCCGCCACCTGCTCACACAGCTCCAGCCCGACCGTGCCCTGGCCGGCCATGATCCGGTCATCATCATAGGGGGGGACGACATGCGCACCGGTCTGGCCGGCGATGCGCTCCGTCGTTTCTACGCGCGACTGCAGTGTCGGCTCACAGAAGACCACCTGCGCATCGTACCCACGCACGGCGGCAACCTTTACTGCAGGGGCGGTATGGGGCATGATGATCGTACAATCGATCCCACGCAGTCCCGCAGCATAGGCCAGCGCCTGGGCGTGATTACCGCTGGAATGCGTGATCACGCCATGCCGGGCCCCCTGCTCATCAAGCTGCAGAATGGCGTTGACAGCGCCCCGAGCCTTGAAAGCCCCGACCTTCTGCAGGTTTTCGCACTTGAAGAAGATCTCCGCCTCGAACATCTCGTTGATAACCTTCGAGGTCATCACCGGCGTGCGATGAACGAAAGGGGCTATGCGTTCGGCCGCCGCACGGATGTCGTCAATGCTGATCACGCGCGCCTACATGTTGCGGCGGTACTGTCCACCGACGTCATAAAGCGCCTGCGTCATCTGGCCTAGCGAACAGTCCTTGGCCGATTCCATCAGCGACGCAAAGATGTTGCCGTTCTGAACAGCCGTGTGGCGCAGGTTCTCGAGTGCTGCCGTAGCGGCCTGGCCGCCGCGCTGCTTGACAGCGCCGACGTTGGAGATCTGTTGCTCCTTCTCTTCGGTGGTCGAGCGTATGACCTCGGCTGGGATCACCGTTGGCGAGCCCTTCGAACTTAGAAACGTGTTCACGCCCACGATCGGATACTGTCCGGTGTGCTTGAGTGTTTCGTAGTAAAGAGATTCTTCCTGGATCTTGTTTCGCTGGTACATGTTCTCCATCGCGCCCAGCACGCCGCCGCGGTCGGAGATACGACGGAATTCCGTGCAGACGGCTTCCTCCACAAGGTCAGTCAGTTCTTCGATGATGAACGAGCCCTGAATCGGGTTCTCGTTCTTAGCCAGCCCCAGCTCGCGGTTGATGATAAGCTGAATCGCCACGGCCCGTCGCACACTTTCTTCGGTCGGCGTGGTGATGGCTTCGTCGTAGGCATTGGTGTGCAGGGAGTTGCAGTTATCGTAGATCGCATACAGCGCCTGCAGCGTTGTGCGGATATCGTTGAAGTCGATCTCCTGCGCGTGCAATGAACGACCCGAGGTCTGAATGTGATACTTCAGCATCTGTGACCGTTCGTTGCCGGCATAGACGTTCTTCATGGCCTTGGCCCAGATGCGCCGTGCCACGCGTCCGATAACACTGTATTCGGGATCGACGCCGTTGGAGAAGAAAAACGAGAGGTTCGGTGCAAAATCGTCGATGTTCATGCCCCGTGAGAGGTAGTACTCGACGTACGTAAACCCATTGGCAAGCGTAAAGGCCAGCTGTGTGATCGGGTTCGCCCCGGCCTCGGCGATATGATATCCGCTGATCGAAACAGAGTAGAAATTGCGGACGCTTTCCTGGATGAAATACTCCTGAACATCGCCCATCATTCTGAGTGCGAACTCCGTAGAGAAGATGCACGTGTTCTGCGCCTGGTCTTCTTTGAGAATGTCGGCCTGAACAGTTCCACGTACGCTACGAAGCGCGCGCTGCCGACACTCCTCATAGAGGTCGGCTGGCAGAACCTTGTCACCGGTGATACCGAGCAGCATCAGTCCAAGACCGCTGTTGCCCTCAGGTAGCTCGGTCGATCCGTCGCCATGACGGTATTGTGGCCTGGAAAGCCCCTTTTCAGAGAAGTACGCGTCGATCTTTGCTTCGACCTCTTCAACCATTCCGCGCTCACGGATCAGTTTTTCGCACTCCTGGTCGATGGCAGCATTCATGAAGAAGGCCAGGAGCATCGGCGCCGGACCGTTGATCGTCATGGAAACGCTGGTGGAGGGGGCGCACAGGTCAAACCCCGAATACAGTTTCTTGGCATCATCTAGTGAGGCAATGCTCACGCCCGAGTTGCCGATCTTTCCATAAATGTCGGGGCGGTGGTCAGGGTCCTCTCCGTAGAGCGTCACACTATCAAACGCCGTGGAAAGGCGTGCAGCTGACATGCCCCGTGAGACATAGTGGAAGCGCCGGTTGGTTCGCTCCGGACCACCCTCACCGGCGAACATCCGCGTCGGGTCTTCGTTGGTGCGCTTGAACGGATACACACCGGCCGTGTAGGGGAATTCGCCCGGGACATTTTCCTGCATGCACCAGCGGACGATCTCGCCCCAGTCTTTGAACCGCGGCAGGGCGATCTTCGGAATGCGGGTATGCGCGAGTGATTCGGTATAGTTTTCGACCTTGATCTCGCGTCCGCGAACACTGTAGGTGTAATGCTCGCCCTGGTAGAGTGCCTTCTTTGCATCCCAGGTGGTCAGTAGATGACGCACCTCACGGTCAAGCTGGGCCTCGAGGTCTTCAGCTGAGCGGCGCAGCGTGTCCACTGTAAGCCTCATGGCATCAGCGTCGGTAATCTCCGTGTTTACGGTCGTGGTGGGGTTGATACTCATGGTCCTATCTGGCGTGAATGACCGAGTGCAGTCCGATCGATGAAACAAGCCCCCCAACCCAGAGCGTGCGAACCTGGCCCGGCTCCAGCACGATTTCGGTCGGAGGCAGAATGGCCGTCTTTGTTCCGGCCCGATACGCCACAAGCCTGTATCGGCCGGGAGCGATCGTGATGAACTGATTCGTCGTTCCAGGCACGCTGCTGCTTTCACGGAACTCCAGAGATCTCCAACCGTCGGGAAAAAGCTCTGTGGTGTCCTGCTGCAGCGCGATATCCAGAAGGGGGCTGTCCGGAGAAAGATTGATCACCCGTAGCGATATCTGCGTGGGGTCCTGGGCGCGCTCCGGCTCGGAGAGTTCCATGCCGACGATGTTCGGCGGTACAAGAGTTCCAGTGACAAACATGGTCTTACGGCTGCGAAGTGTGGCCAGAGTACGGACGTTGTCGACCAGCGGCGTACCGTTGGCAACGACTTCCAGAGTATGCGTACCGAGCTCCAGCTCGACATATCCTGTGGCGTTCGGAAAAGCCACCTGGGCCATTGAAGGGGGCGTCTTTCCATCGATCCTGACGTTGAAACTGCGCACACCGGTGACGGCATTAACGACCTGGAAGTTGCCCACATCCGGCGGAATGAAGAATTCGACCGGTGCCTGATCAGCCCCGTCAGATACCAGCACGGGCCTGAACGACCATGAATCGCCAAGATCCAACGTGCCCGTCAACAGAAGTGTATATGAAGCTCCGGCTACGAAGGTTACAGTGCGTGTTGCCGCGTCGTAGGGAATCTGCCACTGCCGAACCACGCGCATGGCGTGCTCGCCGGGTTCAACCGTTACCCAGCGCGAAACAGCCCGTAGCGTGAGCTCGGAAGAGCCCACCAGCAGGGCATCACCGAGAAACACCGACAACTCGCCGGTGGTGGGCGTGCAGGCATCGGCAGCATTGATCACCCGCAGCCGGCATTTTCCAGCCGCAACGGTTGCGCTGTCTCGCACGATCACGACAGAGTCCGGCATGCGCCGCGGCTCGAAGAGAGAGTTGGCGGGAAAGACAATGACCGAAGAAATCGACGATGACGGGAAGGAACCTGTCGTGCGGGCATGCACCGTGGAGCTTTGTCCATTGTCGATCACGACCTCAGCGTTCTCATAGGAGGACGCCAGTTCGAGCCGAGGACCCTGCGCCCCGGAGGCTACAGTCGTTCCGTAGGCTGCTCCGGCAACATTCAGCCTGGCGAGCTTGGAAGACGCCATGGTATTGTAGAGCCGGAAGGTTGGTTTCCTTTCGGCTGGAGCCACAGGGTCTGTTCCACTGCAGGATGTCAATATCAGCACAGTGACCAACAGTCCTATGGCCGGTATGCTTCGTGGAGTGAAGAGTCTCATCGGCGTGACTTCTCAGCTGCAAGCTGCTCTTCGATATGTTCAATGGTGCCGTTTACCTGCCAGAGTGCCCGCGCGATGGACGCCTGCTTCTGCACATGGGCATCGTAGCGCTTGCTCTCTTCCACAAGTTCTGCCAGGTATCGCGTCCGGTCGGGCGGAATGATGTAGATCTTCTCACTCATTTCGCTGGTCACAGCAAAGGACGACGTCCACGGCAGCGAGCAGCGTGACACCAGAGCATCGATGATTGCGCGGTACAGGGTGTTGGTGCCGGGATCGTTGAACTGCGAGGCAATCGTTCCATGGACAGGCATATTCTCAAGGGGCTCACCAAATCTCTGACGACTGCGCTGGTATTGCTTACGCACATCACGCAGGGCATCCAGGGCGCCCCTTTTATCAAACTTGTTCAGAGCGATCAGGTCGGCGTAGTCGATCATATCGATCTTTTCCAGTTGCGTTGCCGCGCCAAACTCCGGGGTCATTACGTACATCGAAACGTCGCAGACATCGGTGATCTGACTGTCGCTCTGGCCGATTCCGGCCGTTTCGACAATGATCAGATCGTACTCGGCATAGGACAGTATGCGGATAGCATCAGCCACGTGGGGATTCAGGGCCACATTGGCCTCCCGGGTGGCAAACGAACGCATATACACACGGTCGTGGCTGACGGCGTTCATCCGGATACGGTCACCGAGCAGGGCCCCGCCGGTCTTGCGTTTTGAGGGGTCGACGCTCAAAACGGCAATTCGCCGGTCGGGCTGGTCAAGGAGAAACCGCCGGACGATCTCGTCTGTCAGCGATGACTTTCCGGCGCCACCCGTCCCGGTGATGCCAAGAACAGGAGCACGGCCGGCATCGTCGGCAAAGGCGATCAGGTCTTTGTGACCGCGCTCGGCACAGGATATTGCACGGGCAATGGCCATGGGACTGCGCATTCTTACCCGTTCAGCCAGGGTTTCGGGCTCGTCAACCGGCGGAACGAAGTCGCTCCTTTCTACCAGGTCGTTGATCATCCCCTGCAGGCCCATGGCACGTCCGTCATCCGGCGAATACACGCGCGTGATCCCGACCGCGTGCAGCTGCTCGATCTCCGTTGGCAGGATCGTACCGCCGCCTCCGGCGAAGATGCGGATATGTTCGGCCCCCTGCTCATCAAGCAGGCGCCGCATGTAGGTCAGATACTCGACATGACCGCCCTGGTAGGACGTCATGGCAATGGCCTGGGCATCCTCCTGGATGGCACAGTCCACCACTTCCTTTACCGAACGGTTGTGTCCCAGGTGAATGACCTCGCAACCGGTGGCCTGGATGATGCGGCGCATGACATTGATGGCGGCATCGTGTCCGTCGAAGAGCGAGGCCGCCGTAACGACGCGGACGTTGGTCGAGGGCGTGTAAGGGGCTTGCTGTTGCATGCGATCGTTGACGGGGTTAGTGTGGACAACGCCGCAAAACTACACAGGATAAGGGGTTCACGCCGCGGTTAGCCCCTTCAGCTTCAGCCCGAAGGCGTAATCCCGAACCTGGTTCGCATATTGCCATAAACGCCCCGATAGAGCGGGCAGAATGGAACCATCACGGAGTTACAATGACCAGAAACATCGGATCGGCAGATAAAGCGATACGGATCTCGGCTGCTGCCCTGATCGGTCTTGGAATCGTCCTTGGATGGGTTTCAGGAACAACGGCGTGGATTCTGGCAGGTGTGGCTGTGACACTGGTTGGCACGTCCATGGTGTCATTCTGCGGCCTTTACACTATCCTCGGCATTAACACCTGCAAGGTTGCCCGTTCATGACGTCCGTTCATGCACGCTGAGCTGATCATGCTCGGTGGCGCCGAGGAGATCGGGGCCAACTCGTGCTACATCGACGTTGACGGTACCGGGATCATCATTGATGCCGGACTGCATCCACGGGACCGGACCGAGCGAGCTTTCCCGGACATCGATGCGCTTGAGGATCGTCCCACGGACGCGCTGCTGGTCACCCACGCCCACTCCGACCATATCGGAGCCGTACCCTACGTCATGCGTCGCCTGCCCCATCTGCGGCCCATCATGACCCCGGCGACCCGGGATCTGAGCCATATCGTACTTCACAACGGCGCCCGGCTGCTTCGCAAGGACCTGGTTACGTCATTCCCGAAAGAGTGGCTCTCATTCTACGAACGCGAGGAGATCGAAGCGCTGCGATACGCCTTCGAAGCCCTTCCGTACGATGAGCCCCTTGCCCTGCGGGGATACTCAGGGCGCTCCGTGGTAGATGTGGCCTTTCATTGGTCGGGTCATATTCTGGGATCGGCAAGCGTGTCCCTCTCCTGCAAGGGGCTGTCCATTCTCCACACCGCAGACGTGATGATGAACGACCAGGTGGTGGTGCCGAAAGCACGCCTGCCGCGTCATCACGTGGACGTGCTGATCACTGAATCCACAAATGCCGCCACCGAGAACCTGCCGTCGTTTGCCGAAGAGTCAAAACGCCTGGCCTCATTCATCAACTCGGTGGCCACCGGCAACGGATCGGTACTGATCCCGTGCTTTGCCCTGGGCAAGCTGCAGGAGATGATCCCCATGCTCTACAACCTTATGCGCAAAGGAAGCATCCCGCACATGCCGATCTATTCAGGGGGCATCGGGGTACGCATCAGCAAGGTCTATGACCAGTATTGCTACAGCGACCCGATGCGCCGTCCCGGATTTGAAGTATCCGATGTCCCCCAGCAGCGTCTGCGGCGTGACGAGCTTCTTAGTGGGGACTATTTCCGGGAACCGTCCATCGTGCTTGCCTCTTCCGGAATGGTCAATCCGGGAACGATGTCCTACACGCTCTGTCGGGAGTGGTTTTCAAAGCCCGCCTACGGGATTGCGTTCATTGGCTATCAGGATCCGTCCACTCCGGGATACGGTCTGATGCATTCGGAAAAGAAGAAACCGTTCGACTTCGGCAACGCGCAATGCACTCGCGTCTGTGATGTCGAACGGTTTCGTTTCAGCGGACACGCCTCACGCGAGCATCTGCTGGAGCTTGCCGTGGATGTAAGGCCCAAGACCGTAGTGGTCGCCCATGGGGACGCCGATGCGTGTGAGTCTCTTGCGGCCGGCATTCACGAACGCCTGCCCGGTACGCGGATCATCATCCCGCGTCATGGCGCATCCTACACGCTGGTGTGATCATCGCTGCACGAGCAGCGGACGCCGGATGACACTCCCGGAGCCCGTATAGGCGGCAACGGTATAGGACGCGGCGCTCAGCGCAGCAATATTCACCGAGCAGGACTGAGCCCCTGGGGCCGGATCCAGTCGAACCACGACTGCGCCGGTCAGATCGATGATCTCAATGCGCCGCAGCGGCTCGGTCCAGGAAATACGCACCCGATCTGCCGCCGGAAGAGGCGCCACGTCGAATCTCACCAATTGCTGTGTGAGATCGTCAATGCCCGTTGCCGTTCGTGAACGACGCACGAGGCTGGTAAAGCCGACGCTGAACATCGCCCTGGTGGTGTCCCGGGCATCGCGGACAACGAAGCGATACCGACTTCCATTTTCGATGTCCTCCGGTACAGTCCAGTTGATTTCTCGTTGAGGCGCTTTGATGTTCTGTGCCAGCACCGTTGAGATTCCGCGCACGCCGTCCCAGAGTTCAATGTTGACAAGAGGCGCTTCCAGATCGTCACCCCAGCGGATCACCACCGGCGTTCCCGAACCGACCGTCATTGACGCATCCGGTGTGATGACAAAGACGTCTGCACGTGCGTGGCTTGTTGCAAGAAGGAGAAGCCCGCAAACGAGGATAAGGACGAGCGCTCCCTGCCGCGTATCTGCTGGCTGCACGCGGATGGTATTGGAATTGTTCATTGTTGTGTTCCTAGTAGTGGTTGATGAAAGAATGAAGTGTATGGTCTGCACTCTGCACCTGACAGCTGTATAGTCCCGACGCAAAATCCTGTAGTAAGATGGTGTGTGTTGCCGAAGTCCCCTGGTTCGCATAGACGATGCGGCCTGTGATATCCATGATAGTGATGCGAACCGGCTGCGATTGTTCGTTTCCGACTGTGACCGATGTAGCGTCGCGGCGAATGGTAAGCCCCTTCGAGGACACTACCTCATCGATGCCCGTGGAGATCCTGGCGAACATCCCATCGAAGAGCACGATCGAACCCGTCGGCCAGCATGGGTAGTTGATCGCCTGACGTATCGATGTCCGGTCGAAGGGAATCTCAGGGTGGCTGCACTTCCAGTACTTGAATTCATATCGCGGGCTCGTAAAGATTCCCAGATACAACGGATCTGTGTTCAGATGCCCCTTGTAGCGATGATCAGGTTCAACGAGAAACTCGTTTGTGATCTCCTCGCCCGTGGCTATGTCGATCGCGCGGGCATAGGCCGTAAAGGCCGGTGCCACTCGAAATTCGAACTGGGTACTGTCGGTTCGTTTCTTTCCTTGCCAGTACTCACAGAACAGTCTGACGACGTACACCATTTGCTTGTAGGGGTCGTACGTTGGAAGAAGCTTTTCGCCGGGAATGATCAAGAGCTTGTCGCTTTTCTCGCAGACCATCTTGGCGGGAATCTGCCGATAGATGATAGTATCAGGGTAACGGTACATCTGAAACAACTTTGCACAGCTTCCGATCGGCATCGTACCGGCGGGCAGGGCCGGAGCATAGCGCCCGATGCGTAGCGTGTCCATGCAGGGGGAAATGTAGCCACTCCAGCCGTCTGAGCCGGGTACACGGATCGCGACTTCGAGGCACATGACGTACTTGCCGAGTGGTTGTGCCGTGACAGATGCGACAGACAGCAGTAAAGCCAGGGTAAGACATCTTAGAACGTTCATGTTCATACACCTAATCGCTAATTGAAACATTGATTTGTTACCGTACTACGGCGCGACTGGTAAACCAGACTCCGCGCATGCGATAGTCGGCATTTTCTGTTGAAATCTGTATACGTGGAGCGGTGGGACTTGACATTCCCCAGAGTGTGCCAAGACCCTCCATGAATGTTGCTTCTCCGATGTGATCGTCCTGTTCTTGGATCGGTAGCAGGGCATTGATCAGAGATGCGGCAAGAGCAATAAGATCAGCCGGAATGGTCTTGGCTGCATCCGGACCCTGATCTCGTTTGAATTGGTCGGCACGATCCCTAAGCTCATCCAGAACGTCCTGTATCCGGTTGACCAGACACCTGTCGTTACTCTTGCAGTCCTCTTCCCAGGATCCGATCTGGGCAAACGCAACATCATCCACATCCATCCATGCAGTCTGTGCCCAGATCTCACGATCGCCAAAAGAGAAGATGTCATCTTTGCCGTCTCCGACATCAATCGTACAGTCTCCGGACCAAGTCTGCTGCTGGCGGCAGTCCGGGTAGCGAACAAAGCCATCCGCTCGATTGGCCGCGCCTGTTTGGGCGATGTTCATACCGTAGAGGGCGTGATATGCCTCGCCGCTGTTCTCCCATGGCGACCAGTCGCCATCCCCATCAAAGGCAAACTTCGCCGTTGACATACGCAGGCCGAATCCGGGAATCTCCATACGGTTGAGGGTGAATTGCGCCGAGGTGACAAGGGGCTCATTGTCAGCCGATCGAATGCTGGTCAGACACCACAGATCAACGACACCCATATGGAGTGCCTGCTTGATCGGGCGTGTTCCGGGTTCAAAGACAGAGAACTCCACAATGTCCAGAAACTGCCCGCCGGAAGAGAAGAACGTGGTGTTTCCGCGATCGCTACTGGCTGTTGAGAAGTCAAGATTCCTGGCCTGAGGATCCGTATGGAGAATGTTGGCGAGGCTGTTTGCCGTGATGCCACCCGCATAGACGGTTGGAACATCAACTGGGCGGGAAAAGCGCAACCGGAGGGTTGTCCCGCGGGCAGCAACATACTCGAGCTGTCGACAAGCAGCTGGCTCGTCCGAAGCACGGTCGTAGTAATTATATGGATCAAACCAACGTTGCTTGAATTCTGCCTTGTAACGATCTCCTCGAGCATTGACGCGCACGCGCAGGGCAATCGAATCTACAACGAACTGCTGACGAAAAGCAGCCCGCATGGCTATCTCCCGATTTCCCAGCAGCGTGCCATCACAGCTTGTTGCATCAAAATGTGCAAGATTTTCCGCCACGGTCAGCGTGAAGACCTGGGCACCGTTGATCGGCTCTGCCGGACGCGGTTGAACGTAGTTCGACCTGAAGGACCACCAGCGCCACTGCTCACCACGTTTGGCACTGGGGCGCACCGTGATACGGACCTTGTCACCACAGCGCACACCGAAACGCGTCTGTGCAATTCCATTGACGAAGCAATCCGGACCGGCCACCGGAAGCCAGCGCTCGACGTTCTGGATGAAGACTTGGCGCTCAACTTCTATGCGTGTCTCCGTATTGGGATATCGGTTCAGGATCACATCGTTGTCGTTCTCCGAACTCAGCAAGACCCGTTCAATGCGCAGGTCAATCGGAATTCGCCGGCCAAAGATCACCAGCGTGTTTTCCGGGTCCAGAAGGTCTGACTCCACACACAACTCACGTCGTCCCTTGGTGAACCACACCGGTGGCCCCACCGCTGCATCATGATAGCCCGTGATCTCCCAGCATTCGTCTGCTACCACACAAACGCTTCGGGTCTCTCGCTTCGGCTCTTCAAACTCCTGCGGCGTGGTAAACTGAATGTGCTCATAGATCGGATGCAACTCTTCAGGTTGGGAATTCATCAGCCGTGCCCGAAGTCGGTAACGTTCCCCCTGGTTGATGGTGGGCTTGAGAAACTTTGGATTGACGTAGACGTTGGGCTGGTTCTGCGCCAGTCCACTGGCGCCTGATTGCTGAGGGCCCAGGCCCGGTGGCAGGGCAGATGTGATAAGTGCTGATACCGGGATGCTCACCGACGGTGCCGGGATGCCCCCTATCCCACTAACAGAGCTCGACCATGCCGAGAATGTAGCTCCGGATACACTTCGCGCAACGAGCAGTAGACGTGAAACGTCCGGACCGACCGCTATCGTCGCTGAATCCGAAACACTTGTGAGTAACCGACCGTCCTGGTCCGAAACATCGACAGTGCCAAGAGAGTCCGTCACAATGGAAACCTCTACCGTATCGATGTACTCATAGATGGCACGCAGATCAAAGCGTTCCTGCATCTGCTGACAGGGCAGCGCCACATCGAGAGTTGATGTAGTTGTGTTGTGTACACTCTGCAGCGACGAACAATCCCACCGCACGAAACGCCAGCGCTCATCAGCATACGCCGGCATACTTGCCACCACACGTTCCTGCTCTGTCACCACGGCTGTATTCTTCTCAGCAGCACTGAGTATGCTTTCCGGCAGGGGTCCGGCATCGTCCGAATAGGGCGTGACAACAATGCGAGATGCCCCGCGAACGATTGATTCGAGACGACGGTCATCGGCGTGATTGCCCGTGATCTTCGACATCAAGATCCATGTTCGTAAAGGCATCCCAGCATGCCATCCGTGCTGAGGGATGATGGCGATCATGTCACGTGAGACACGCTGTATCCGAGCCTGGTCCGACCTGTTCCACGATCCGTCTGATGTCGGCTGTTCCACGGAGACCAGATCGTACAGGGAGACATCGTCTGCGACGTTGCTGCTGAATTGGACCCAGATCGGTGTCTGACAGGTGATGATCGACAGTGTGTCCATCGTCGATGCAGTGACCTGAGGCACGTTGCCCGCGGTGGTGAAATCGAACTCTACCACCGGCAACGAAGATGTTCCACTTCCGCTCTGCACCTGAAGACCCTGCACCACACAGTGATAAGCGGTTCCAGGCATCAAACGCCGAGGACGCCATTCCACGGTTTGTTCGTCTACAAGGTTACAGGACCCAATGACGCTGAACCGGGCCCAATCGGTGCGATCGATAGTCTCCTGCACCGTCTTACGGATGACCAGTATAGTAGGTTCAATCTGATGATGATCACGCGCGATTCGCGGAAACGCTCCGGAGACAGAGATGGGATGAATCTGCGACGGGGCTCGCACACGCACGCAGGCTGCAGGAGAAACATCCGTCTGGCCATCGTAGGGCATCGTAGAAAGCACATCGATCTGTGCCCACGATGCTACTGCTGAAAAACACAAAGCCGCAAGAAAACAACGCAACCACATACAAACCTCCGATAGATGAATGGGTATTCGTGTACATCGTTGTGATGTACCTATCGGTTGTAGTGCGTTTTTGGAGAAAAACGTGACGCTACAAAATGTCGATTTTAAAGATAGATGGCCAGTGCTTGCCCGTAACGTAAATAGCGTTACCAACAGAGTCCCATGCGATGCCGTTCATCACGTCTGTAGACGGCGTTCGGGCTTGCTGTGGAAGAATGCCGGCCATGTCGATCACGGCTCTCACGCGGCCGCTCGTCGGGTCTATGCGGACGATCTGTTCAGTCTGCCACACATTGGCCCAGATCTCACCTCGAATCCATTCCAACTCATTGAGATTGCCCAGTGGGCTTCCGTCGAGCGTTACATCAATCGAACGCATGCGCCGAAATCCTGCCGGGTCGTGCACCGTGATCGTGTTGGTGCCATTGCTCATGTAAAGGCTGCTTCCGTCTGTTGTAAGCCCCCACCCTTCACCGGAGTAGGAGAAGTCTCCGAGAGGCTTTAAGGTCTTTGCATCATAGATAAATCCATGCTGATTGAGCCACGTCAGCATATAAACACGCCCCTTGAGAACTGTAATTCCCTCGCCAAAGTACCGGGCGTCAATCGTTTCCTTTTGCCGAACTGTTCCGCTGCGGATATCAACGCGACGCAGACTTGAAAAACCATACTGTCCGGTGCTCTCAAGAAAGTACCCGTTTTGGACAACCAGACCCTGGGTAAAGGCTCCAGAGTCATGTGGCAGCGTTTGAAGCACACGATATCCCTGCCGAAGTGCACCGGCCACGACCGGCTCGGGCGATTTTGACGGCGCTTTGTGGTCAGCGGGCTTCTCGGCTGTGCAACCGATAAGCATGGCACAGATAATGCTGTAGTAAATTGGACGGGTTAGCATAGCTGACGGCGAAACTAGCGAGTTTTGCAGCTGCCCGATTATCTGAACTTCCATGCCCCGACGACGTCTGCTTCCTCCGGTGGTTCTCGGTGTTTCCGGGATCATCTTTGTTTCAACCATGCTCTTCATCTACACCGATGGGCAACGCCGTCTATCGGATGTGATTTCGGTGTCCGAACAGGAAAGCAAGAGCATAAGTGACGAGGAACGTCGGAGGCAGCGCCGGGACAGTCTCGAGAAGCGTTTTCCAAGGATCACCTATCACCGGGTAGCCATTTCCTCCAAGGCAGTTCTGGACAGTATCAGGCGTGTGTGTGGGCGCACAGTCGAGACCCAGGATGCGTATCGTGTGATGCGCCTTCTTAACCGCAAGGACGTACAGTATGTGCGGCTCGGCGACACCCTGGTGATGCCCGACACGATCATGAAGGACCTGCGGTCATATTCCGTGTTCCCGCAATACTGGGAAGGGGGCGATTCACTACCGAAGGTTGTACTGGTAAGTAATGCATGGCAATCGTATGCATGCTATGAGTACGGTGAGTTAGTCCGATATGCCGCCTGCAACTCGGGCGAAGAGCGAAAGCCATCGTTCCCGGGACGCTACGCGGTGTACTGGCGACAGCGGTTGCGGATCAGTTCATTGAACGACGAGTGGAAGCTGCCCTTCACGGTCAATTTCCACCTTCAGGCCGGGAGCGCCTTCCACCAGTTCGACATGCCCGGGCGTCCGGTTTCCCATTCATGCGTCCGGCAGTTCATCGAAGACGCGGAGTGGCTCTTTCGCTGGGTACGCGTTGCCCGTAAGGACACCATCCGGCATACCTATATCCCAATGTCAGGGACGCCGGTCATCATCCTGGATGTCTTCAACTTTGCCAGGAGAAGGGGCGGCCCGTGGCTCGAACTGACTTCGAATGCACCGGTGTCGATCGATCTGCCGGCCGATCCGATGTCTGTCGAAGAAGCACTGATCCCGATATCACAGGTACCCAAAGAGAGTCGTGGTTCTCTTCGGAATTACAAGCGCTATCTGACGGCCGACAGCGTTCTGCGTGTGCGAGGTGTGATCCGTCCGCATGTCAGGCTCCTCGAAAGTATCAACTACAACGAACGCCGGGCAAAGAAGGCCGCAGCCAGGCGTGCTGCCGAGGCAAAGGCTGCGCAGCTGAAGAAATAGGCTTAGGGGCGTTTATGCCGCTTGGGCCAGCGGCCGTAGTGTCTTTTGAGGATGTCGTTCTCAGCCCCCTGCGCTGTTGGAGTATAGAACTCTGAACCCTGCCAGGCTTCGGGCAGGTATTCTGCCATCACAAAGTGATCAGGGTGGGAGTGAGGATAATCATATCCTTTACCGAACCCTTGATCCTTCATCAGTGTCGTTGGGGCGTTGCGCAGGTGGACAGGGATAGATACCGGCGGACCGTTGCGGACCGCGGATAGGGCGGCATCAATTGCTAAATAGCTTGCATTGGATTTGGGTGCCGTTGCCAGGTATGTAACCCCTTGTGCAAGGACGATTCGTCCTTCGGGCATGCCGATCCGCTCAACAGCCTGAAAGACGTTGAGAGCAATGCCGAGGGCGAGTGGATCAGCATTACCGACATCCTCGCTGGCAAAGATGATCATACGTCGAGCAATGAAAGTCGGGTCTTCACCGGCATCGATCATTACCGCAAGGTACAGCAAGGCGGCATCCGGGTCGCTGCCGCGCATGGACTTGATGAAGGCCGACACTGTATCGTAGTGATTATCGCCGTGCTTGTCATAGCGCAGTACGCGCCGCTGAACGGCCTGAGCCAGAACTTCGGCTGTAACATGGAACGTGTCCGAAGATGGCGGACGCATCATGACCGCTGCCTCGAGTGCATTCAGAGCTTTGCGGGCATCACCGCCGCTCAGGCGCAGCAGCGCGGGCATATCATCTACAACCACATCCAGGCCTGTAATGCGAATGTCCTCAATTGCACGGTCCAGAATGCGGATGATCTGATCATCCGGCAGAGTCGTCAGCACATAGACATGACAACGCGAGAGCAGGGCCGAGTTCACCTCAAATGACGGGTTCTCCGTCGTGGCGCCGATCAGGGTGATGACTCCGTCCTCAACGGCGTGCAGGAGCGCGTCCTGCTGGGCCTTGTTGAACCGATGGATCTCATCGATGAACACAACCGTGCGACGCCCCTTCGCTCGTTGCTGCTCAGCTCGGCGCATGACCTCACGGAGTTCTTTTACACCGGAATCCACAGCCGAGAGGCGCTCCAGTCGTGCCTCGATCGAGGATGCGAGTATTCCGGCCAGGGTGGTCTTGCCGGTACCGGGCGGACCCCACAGGATGAGCGAAGGAAGTTCTCCTCGCTCGATGAAGCGGCGCAGGGGAGCCCCCTTACCGAGCAGATGCTCCTGTCCGGCGACATCATCCAATGTTATCGGACGAATCCGCTCGGACAGGGGGCGGTGTGTGCGCTCGGCCGAAGCGACCGGTTCCTGGTCGGGAAATAGGCTATCCATGGGCAGAAGCCAACATAGCGGATTTCCCTCGTCCGTGACATCGCCCGAAACAATCCGCGTTCAACTGAGCATGGAGTAGGTACTTCCCGGAAGTCTGGCTGCGAGCACCATGTCATATTCACGTGCCTTTTGGTGAAGTCGACGCAGGGGTTCCGATATCGGCTCAGAGCTCTGCTTGAAGGTCAGATGGTGGATCGGCATCAGTGAACGCGAGCCCATCATTGCTGCCATTTCGAGCGCCTGCTCCGGTGTGCAATGAACGTTCTCAAAACCCTCGTACGATCCAATCGGCATAATCGCCAGGTCCACCCCGGTGGTGAGCTGGCCGAAGGTTCTGGTATATGCAGTATCGCCGCCAAACACCACATGAGCCCCGTTGCAATCGAGCAGATAGCCATTGTAACTGCGTCCATGACGACGATCGCCATGTGATCTGCACGGTTCTCCGGGTAGTCTCCAGCCGTTGTGTTTCACCTGTAGGGCGCGTATGCCGATCCCGGCCAGGAAGGTCGTTTCATCCCAGTCGATCTCACCTACCGATTTCCACGGAAACTCCGTGATCAGATCTGCTGTATTCGGGGGTGTTAATACATCTATCTGTCCTGGCCAGCGTGCGGCGAGTTTGTCCAGAGAGGGCAGATCCAGATGGTCCATGTGCGCATGCGAGAGAAGCACAACATCGGGCCGGGGGATATCCTCAAGTGTCAGCGCAGGGGGCATGATGCGGCGCGGTCCAATGCGCAGTCCAAGGATGTTCAGACCAACAACATCCGAGAAGACAGGATCCGTCAGGATCCACGTTGATCCAACCTTGATCAGCACCGTGGATTGTCCCACCCAGCAGGCCCAAACCGCGCACTGTTCTGCAAGGTCGAGGCGCGGTGCTCGATGAACGGTTTCTCCTGCCGAGATCGGCTCTGCGGGCAAGGGTGAGCCCCCTGCCAGAATGGCACCGGATGCCATGATCGCCGTCTGCACGAAGAAGCGTCGCGATTGAATCGCCATATCGTTGTTTCCCCCCGAAATCAACGGTTGCGAACTTCGTTGTCGGAATCTGATCATCCGAGTTACCATCTGGTTGCGGAGGGCTGTTTATTGAATGGTAACTTCGCGCTATGCGGCTTGCCTTTCTTGCGACATTCATCATCCTCGGTGTACGGCTTCTCCCAGCCCAGATAGCCGGTGACCCACCGGCAGCAGATCGATCTGTGGCCCAGCCCACGGGCTCTGCCTCACAGGATGATGTTGATCCTGCGCTGATCGCGGCGATCAAAGACCAGGCACTGGCACTCCAGTGGACGGTGGGCTTTATTCAGAGCATTGCACAGGGAGATTTCCGCTCCGGCCTTGATTCGATCAAAGCCCCGGCGGCTGGGTACGGATTCGGCTTCGAGATCGGTCAGTACTTTGACCCAGTACCGCTGTTCATTGGAGCCGAGGCCTCAGTGGTCTTTTATCCATCCAACGACCGTGAGATATCGCCAAGCTCTACTAGAAGCTTCAGCGTCAACACCTCAAATTTCAAACTGCCGATCCTGACCACGGTGCGATTCCAGCCCAGTCTTGAGAACTGGGTTTATCCGTATGTGGAGCTGATAGGGGGCATAACCTTCTACTCCTCGGACGTCTCAACGCGAACGATCATCAATTCGGATACAACAAACGACAGTCCGGACGGTCGAGGCGATCACAACTGGAACTATGGGATCGGCCTCGGCGCAGCCGTCAAGATCGCCGACGTCATAACGCTGCCAAATTCTCTCCAGAGAACATTAATCGACGTCCGTTTTCGTTATATCACGGGCAGTTCCGTGACATTTCCATACGCGGATCTGATCGATGACAGCACTTTGGACTACACATTCCGCCAGGTTCGTGTCGATCGGCCCGGCGTGGTGATGTTTCGATTAGGCGTGACCTTTCACATTTAGATTCCCCGGTGAATCAAGGAGTTCAGCATGAACCTGCGTTCAAGTCTTTCGCTAGCCACCCTTTTTTCGGTACTCCTGCTGGCACCATCGTGCCGTACCGTCCAGGATCACCGCAACTCACTGCACTCAACACAGGAGAGGGAGCTCACGGCCGGTATTGTCCGTCGGGAGATCAAAAAGGGAATGGGTGTGGCCGAAGTGGCTAGCGCACTTGGTTCGCCAAACATCACACGGACTGAGGATGACGGACGCGAAGTCTGGGTGTATGACAAGATCGCTACAGAGGCCTCATATTCGGAAGGTCAAAGTGCCATTTTCCTGATACTGGGCGGCATCTCCAACCAGAGTGGGGCCGCAGCAACAACGCAACGGACGCTCACCGTTGTCATCACCTTTGATAAGAGCGGCAAGGTGATGAACTTCAATTACCATCAGAGCAAGTTCTAACCATGGGTTCTCCGTTGCTCCGCGCCGGTTTGCCGGCGCTCATACTCTCATTACTGCTTGCCTCGTGTACGATCATCAACCGTCCACCCCGACTGCAGCCTCCTGAGACGCAGCTGCAGACCCGGGAGTTCCAGACACGTGAATTTGATACCAACGACGTTAAGCTGGTCATGAAGGCTATGCTGAACGTTCTCCAGGATGATGGGTTCGTTGTCAAAAACGCGGTCGTCGATCTAGGGCTCCTTACCGCTACGAAAGAGATTCAACTCACCGGACAGGCCACAGCAAGCGATTCATACTGGAGCGAAGCCTTTGCGGCGCTGCTATCAGGCAGAAATAATCAGCCAAATCGCCAGCAGCAGGATCAACGGTACAACAAATTCAAACAGATCGAGGCAAGTGTCAACGTCACGGAGCTTGGACGGCGCACACGCGTGCGTGCCAACTTCCAGGCTAAGGTTCTCGATAACACCGGAAACCCGGCTGAAGTGTATGTGATCAAGGATCCAAAGTTCTACCAGGACTTCTTCGCAAAGGTTGACAAGGGAATCTTCCTCCAAAAGCAAGGATTCTGAGCCGTGAAACGGTCCAACTTCTATGGCCTGTTTGTCTGGTTCCTTATGCTCTGCGTGGCGAGCGCCGCACAGGCGCAGTCCGTCTTGGAAGCCGTGCAGGGGGGCAACATACAGGCCGTAAAGAAGATCCTTCAAAAGTCCACAGCACGCATTAACGAACAGGACGGACGCGGTATAACGCCCCTTATCCTGGCCACTCTGGCCAATGACAGTGTAATGGTAGATCTTCTGGCGCAGTACCGGCCGGATCCCGATATTCAGGCCGAAGGCGGAATGACGGCACTGCACGCAGCCGCGTATCATGGTCGTGATCGGTGCAGCCCGATGGTTATTGCCCTCGGTGCCGATCCAAACATCGTTGACGATGCTGGTCGCACCCCTTTGCACGTCGCCGCTCGTCAGGGTAGCACCAATATCGTAACCCAGCTCTGTGCTGCCGGAGCCGACATCGACTTTCGGGACCGAGATGGTAACTCGGCACTCATGCTTGCGTGCGGAAATCGTCATCTGGGAGCTATGGAGGAGTTGCTCGAGAAGAACGCGAACGTCAATACGCGGGATCTCAAAGGACGCACACCGCTGATGCTTCTGGCCGTGCTTGGGGAAGATGAGATGATGCGGATACTACTGCGCTTCAAGCCCGAAATCGGGATCGTTGACTTTGGAGGAATAACTGCTCTGACCTATGCTAAATTGAACCGCCGAAAGACAATTATTCGCATATTAGAAGTGGCCGGTGCCAAATTCTGATATTTTGGTCATGGCTTTTACTGTGACAAAAGATGTCATACTGACATCCGTTTTACTTACACAACCTGTACCACCCCATGAACTCCCAGTGCAGCACGAAGCTGACGAAGGTTGCCCTCTTTTATGATGGCAATTACTTCCTCCATGTCAGCAACTATTATGCTTTCAACCACCCCCGCAACAGCCGTATCAGCCTGCGTGGACTCCACGAGTTTATTCGTCACCGCATTGCGGCTGAAGAGAACACGGAAGTTCACCTGACGCAGATCGTCGATAGCCACTTCTTCCGCGGCCGCATTTCGGCCAATGAAGCTCAACAACGTGGAAATTTGCTGTATTACGATCGGGTGTTTGAGGACATTCTGATGTGGGAAGGGGTAATCACCCACTACCTGCCGTTGCGCCATAGTGGTGGGCGGCGCGAGGAAAAGGGCATCGATGTATGGATGGCCCTGGAAGCCTACGAGCTGACGCTGCTCAAGCAGTTCGATGTTGTTGTGATGATCACCTCCGATGGGAACTATGTTCCTCTCGTTCGGAAGATCAACAATCTGGGCGCACGGGTAATGGTGCTTTCATGGGATTTCGAATTCATCGACAACGAAGGAAAGCACGTCGTGACGCGCACCTCGCAGGAGCTTCTCGAGGAAGTCACCTACCCTGTGCAGATGCACGCGCTGATCGAAAGCCGTCAGGCGCAAACCGACGAGGTCCTGCAAAATCTTTTCGTCCGTCGTGATGACGCCCAACCACGTCCACCGCGGGATCCCCGCGAGTTTATGGAGCAGACAGAGGGCCGCTCACCACGTATAGACCTTGAGCAGGATGATGATTCAGAGCGGTTCGAATCGTACGTTCTTGCCCTCAAGAACGGCTACGGATTCATTAAATACCCACCGAACAATCTCTTTTTCCACTCCTCCGATATCCTCAACGCAGAGTTCACGGATCTTCGCGAAGGAGACCCTGTTGATTTTACCATCGGGTTTAATCGCGAAGGAGAAGAGGTGGCAAAACGCGTAAAACTCATCTTCGAAGAGGACGAGGAGACGCAAGAAGAGTCATGATGGAGTCGAAACTCCCGAACGTAGGAACGACGATCTTTTCCGTAATGACAGCCCTTGCCCAAAAAGCAGGGGCTGTTAACGTTTCACAAGGGTTTCCGGATTATCCTATAGATCCGGTACTGACTAACCTCCTCGAAAAAGCCTCCAGAGATGGTCTAAACCAGTACGCCCCGATGCCGGGTGTGTTCGATCTTCGGGAAAAGGTCTGTGAAAAGTACGCAGGCATGCATGCGCTCGAGATCCATCCCGACCTTGAAGTGACCATCACACCAGGAGCAACCGCTGCCCTTTATACCGCCATAGCGACGGTTATCAGACCAGGCGACGAAGTAATTGTCTTCGAACCATGCTATGATTCATATGGTCCTTCTATTGAAACAGTAGGGGGCGTAGTACGGCCGCTTCCTTTGCAGGTTCCTTCGTACGCACCCGATTGGGAACAGGTACGCCAGAACCTCACGCCACGTACGCGGATGATCATCATCAACTCGCCGCATAATCCGTGTGGGAGTATGCTCACGATGGAGGACATCAATACGCTCGCCATTCTTGCTGCGGAACATGACCTGATTGTGCTGAGCGATGAAGTGTATGAGCTCATTACGTTCGACGGAGTACAGCACGTTAGCCCCCTGATGCACCCCCAGCTTCGGGATCGGTGCTTCGTCGTCACATCCTTTGGAAAGACATTTCATATCACGGGCTGGAAGATCGGGGCGTGTGTAGCCTCTGAAGCGTTGACTCGTGAGTTCCGAAAGGTGCATCAATTCGTGTCTTTCTGCGTAAACGCACCGGCGCAGTATGCTCTGGCTGAATACATGAACGAGCCCGGTCGGTACCGATCACTGGCCAGATTCTTTACCGAAAAGCGGAATCTCCTTCGCGAACAACTTGCTGGATCGCGCTGGACTCTACGTCCGTGCACTGGCTCATACTTTCAATTGATCGGGTATGAGAACATCTCTGATGAATCTGACACCGATCTGGCTATGCGCCTGGTCCATGAGCACGGTGTTGCGTGCATACCGCTTTCGCCGTTCTATCAAGGGGGTGATCAGCCTACAGATCAGGTATTGCGGGTCTGCTTTGCAAAGACAGACGAGACGATTCGCAACGCTGCAGACCGGCTTCGGTCAGTTTGATGACCGCGGCACAATGTCCAGGCGTGTGAGTTGTTCCGCCTGACAGATCTCAGAGCGGAGAGCGGAAATCTGGTCCAATGTCACCTTCCGGTAATCATCCAGGATTGTATTCATCCGCTCCGGGTCGTTCCAGAACAGCGTCGTCCATGCCACCGAATCAGCAACGCCATTGGCCTTCATGATCTCTGCTGCGTGACTCGTTCGAAGTTTGTTAACGGCGGCATCGAGGTGCTTCTGCGAGAGCTCTGCACCACAGAGCGTTTCATGAACCGCACTTGCCAGCTGGTCACCGGTAACGCTCGGATCTGCACCATAGGCATAGAACGTCAGAAGTGAGGAGTGTGCGCGGCGGTCAACGAACGCCCCTGCCCCCGAGGCGATCCTTCGGTTCGAGACAAGCTCGTTGTATAGGAGTGAACTCTTGCCAGAGCCCAATATCGAAGAGGCGATCTCTACGTCGAGTAGTTCGCTATTGACGTATCCCGGTACGTGAGCCGCCAGGAAAACCGCAGTCATGGGCACGTTATCTTGAACGATCCGATGAGCCCCGTGCTGCCGCTGGGCCGTGTTGAATACATTACGATCTATCATTTGTCCTGTGTTCTGAATGTCGCCGAAGTAGCGCTGTGCGAGTTCCACGGCGCGCTCGGTTGAGACGTCTCCCGCTACACAGAGCACGGCATTTGACGGACGATAGAACGATTCAAAAAAGGAGCGGGCATCGTCGATCGTGACACCCGAGACGTCTGTCTCGTATCCGTAAACATCCCATGAGTAGGATGAGGATGGAGCGAAGGATATCTCCTGCATGGCACGCCGCCAGACACCATAGGGCTGATTGTTCACATTCTGATTGATCTCCTCAACAACGACGCTGCGCTGCGTTTGCAGAGCGTGCTGTGTGATGCGGAACGAGCGCATGCGCTCGGATTCCAGCCAGAACCCCATCTCTATGTTGTTGGCTGGAAGATCTATGTGATAGGTGGTGTAGTCGAAGGTGGTGTAGGCATTGTTCGTGCCGCCCGATTTTGTACAGTAGATATCATACTGTTTATCATTACCCGGTGCAGCATTGTCGAACATCAGATGCTCGAACAGATGGGCCAGGCCCGTCTTGCCCCGGCGCTCATCATGCGAGCCAACGCGATACATCACCGTCACGTTGGCTACAGGAGCCGAATGGTCCGGGCAGACAATCACGCGAAGACCATTGCCGAGTGTTGTATCGTAAGGATGAACCTGTGCCATAGCGATTGGTATGTTTGTGAATCACTGCAAACCTAAGCCTATGCAACCGATCGACCTTCTTGAGCGGCTTCTTGCCATCGATTCTCCAACCGGTTTTACGCACGCGGCTGCCGATTTTATAGAGCAGACGCTACGGGATTACGGATTTGCTCCGGTGCGAACCCGTAAAGGTGCTGTTCGCTGCTCCCTGGGCGATCAACCTCGAATCGCGTTTGCGGCCCACACCGACACGCTGGGCGCGATCGTCTCAGGGTATAACTCAAACGGAACGCTTCGGTTCTCCCTGCTCGGTGGGCCTCTTCTGCCAAGCTTTGAAGGGGGCTATGTACGTATCCACACTCTCGATGGAAGGGTCTATCAGGGAACGCTCCTTCTGAATGATCCATCAACCCATGCAAACAACCAGGCTGGTACGAAGGAACGGAGCGTCACTTCCATGCACATCCGGATAGACGAGAAGGTGTCAAAGCCGGACGACGTCAGGGGGCTTGGTATCCGGATCGGCGACATCGTCGCGTTCGATCCGAAGTTCCAGCGACATGACAACGGGTACATCAAAAGTCACTTCCTCGATAACAAGGCCGGATGCGCGGTGGTGTTCGATCTGGCGCGCCGCTGCGCGCAAGCCGGACGTACTGTTCCGGTTGAGCTGTTCTTCTCAACCTATGAAGAGGTTGGGCACGGAGGAGCCCCTTCCCTTAGCGATTCGATTGAGGACCTGATTGTGATCGATATGGGTGTTGTGGGTGATGCGTGTGAAGGAAACGAGCACCTCTGCTCGATCTGTGCCAAGGACTCGGGCGGACCGTATGACTATGCTGTGCGAAGAGAGCTGGTGCGCCTGGCTGAACAGCACAAGATCCCACATACGATCGATGTCTATCCGTTCTACAGTTCAGACGGCACGGCTGCCTGGCGCGCCGGCGCGGACGTTCGCGTCGGTCTGATCGGTCCGGGGGTAGCTGCCTCCCATGGAATGGAGCGCGCTCACGTCGATGGGATTATGGCTACGGTCGAGCTGTGCATGGCGTACATCGACGCAAATGGGTAGTCGAATCGCTTCCCACCGAGTAACCCACAGGATATACACGAATTCACAGGGTGTGGATCAACGATTCTAATGGACTTACGGCGTTTCGGTTTTTCCAAACCTGTGTGTTCACCTCGATATCAACATTTGCGGTGATTCTGGTGGAGAGTTTTCGCAAAGGTTTGGTTCCGTCCACAGAGGTGTGGATTACAACTAGTGGGACTACCCAACTTGTTCTGCTCGCGAGGGATGTTAGCAGGGGGTTTTCCCCCTCTACAGTACATCACGAGTCTTAGGAATGTGATGTGATTGTGCCGCCGTGATAGGGTGGTTCTCCAACGCAAGAAGAATGTATCCACGTTGTCCACAGAGCATCATATCCATTTACTCCTCTTCTCTTCTTCCTCAAGAAAAACAGAATGAATAGATATATGGTGGAGGGGGCGTTTTGGAGTTGAGGATGATGTTGACGAGTTTCGAACGTCAGATCTGATCGAAACCGCAATACAGTCGCAGACACTCCGGAATGATCACCCGACC
>JBEIIK010000003.1:0-59970 GCA_040380835.1 Ignavibacteria bacterium
CTTCGTGCTCGGCATGTTGAAGTAGTCAAGTCCCTGACCACTTGATGCGCCAAGAAGGCTCGTCTCTGGGTCAACACCCTTGTAGGCAGTGCTCAGCCACAAGTTCCGGCCTGTGAATGAGACCGT
Source organism: Ignavibacteria bacterium (assembly GCA_040380835.1). Taxonomy (GTDB): domain Bacteria; phylum Bacteroidota; class Ignavibacteria; order Kapaibacteriales; family Kapaibacteriaceae; genus UBA10438. The sequence goes on from JBEIIK010000003.1 coordinate 127, forward strand.
CAGTCCACTGAACGGCGTTGATTCAATGATGTTCGACGGGATAACGTACGAGAGTGTAAGCTCGCGCAGACGAACCCAGCTTGCATCTTCGATGAAATCCTCGGTGTTGCTTCCAAAGAAGCCATTGCCGTTACCGAGCGAGAGCCATCCCTCACCGTATGGTGCCGCGATGTCATTTGTCTGGCCATTGGAAGACTTGACACCTTCAAAGACCTTTGTGCCTGTACGATCTTCAGTTTCCTTGTGGGTACCGAAGAAGTAGAGGGCGCCGCGCGTTCCGTTCCACATCACGCCACCCTGACGGATGTCGAGTTGAGCGGCAAGGGTGAGCCCCTTCCATGTGAATGAGTTCCGAATGCCCATGAGCCAGTCAGGATTGAAGCTACCGAAGGCCTTTTCGTTGTCGTCAATGATCGGATACCCGTAGTTGTCAGATGTCGTATCGTCATCGATCAGGACTGCTCCAGTGGCAGAGTCACGTGCCCAACCGAAACCGAAGATCGAGCCGTAGGGGAGTCCCTTCACGGCGCGAACAGATGATCCAACAAAACCACCGAGGAAGATGTTGTCAACACCTGGTGCAAGCTCAACAACTTCGACGGTGTTCTTCGTGAAGTTCACAGTGACATCCCAACGGAAGTCATCCGTGACGATTGGCGAGCCCGAGAGAACCACTTCGATACCGCTATTGCTGATTGAGCCTGCATTTTTGAGCTGCTCGTCATACCCTGTAGAGTTGGCGATTGGCACAGCGAAAATCTGATCCTTACCGGTCTGTTTATAGTACGTGAAGTCCAGCGAGAGGCGATTGTCCAGCATAGACACATCGAAACCGAACTCCATTGAAGTTGTGCTCTCAGGACGCAGGTCTGGTGCTGCCAGTCGGTTACCAAACGAGTATCCGATACGACCACCGAATGGGAACGTTACACCGTTTGTCCATCCATCACCATAGACGGCCGACGCGAACCCGGTGTTTGTTCCGTAGATCGGTGCATCCTTACCAACGGAAGCGTAGTTGGCACGAACCTTCATGAAGCTGATCACGTCGCTCTTGAGTTCCGGAATCAGTTCGGTGAGAACCGCCGAGGCCGACAGAGACGGGTAGAAGAACGAGTTGTTTGCCTCGGGCAGCGTGGTTGACCATTCGTTGCGGCCGGTGAAGTTGAAGAACAGGGCATTATTGTAATCGAAGCGAAGGTCCGTGTAGTAAGCCATCGTGCGTTTGCGCGAGATACCCTGATTGGCAATGCGTCCCGAGTAGTTGTTGATGGCACCTGGATTCGTCGGGTCACCAACACCATCAGCCTGCGCATAGTCAAAGTTGGACGACGACGAATACATGTTCTGACCAACCAGTGCTTGAAGATGAATGTCGTCCGTAAGGTCTGTGTTGTATGTCACGATCAGATCCGACGTGATGTCGCTGAGCGTGTTATTGTCCGTAAACAGACGGCCGGATGGATACACGCGGGAGTTCTTCGCAAAGGTCTGCTTACGGCTGTCGTTGTAGTAGTCCAGACCGATACGATACATCACATCAAGTCCGGGTGTCACGGTCCAATCCACCTGGGCGTTACCAAACACCCGGTTGACATCGTCCGTGAAAACGTTCTCATTGACGGTCCAAAACGGGTTGTCATAACCGGCGCCGGCACGATACGTGCGCTGCGTCCCGTCAGAGAACTTGTATGCGGCTGCCGTCGTGACGGCGTCAGCACCGTAACCATTCGAGTTGTCCCAGTTCGGCGGGGTACGAAGAAGGCTCAGCATCACACCCGAAACGTTCGAGCCCTGCTGGATACGTGTCCCACCGGAGTTGACGTAGTTGATGTTTGCAGACGCCGTGACGTTGCTTGCCACGGAGGCGCTGCTGCTGACCTTGAGGTTCTTCTTTGCCCATGAGGAGTTTGGAACCACGCCATCGACATTCAAATTGGCGAACGTCACGAGATATGTGGCTGCCTGACTTCCGCCGGACATTGTCACTGACTGATTCTGTGTCAGACCGGTCCTGAAAAACTGATCGGCAGGGTCAACAGCAGTTACCGGCATATCCTGCTTGGCCGCTGGATTGCTCTTACCAACAATTGCGCCGCGGCGATCCCACTTGTAGGCACTGTTGCCGTCGAAACGCAACGTGTCCATCAGAGCACCCCATGACCGAGACGCACCTGGGCCGAACGCATACTTACCACCGGCCCCTTGAGACCATTTCGTTTGAAGCTCAGGGAGCTTGTTTACTTCGTCGATACCCCATGAACCGGCGACGCTGATATTGACCTTGCCATCCGATGGCTTGCCCTTCTTCGTTGTGATGATGATTGCACCACCAGCTGCACGGATGCCGTAGAGGGCCGTTGCTGCCGGACCCTTTAGCACGTTCATGCTTTCGATCGAATTCGGATCGAGGTCCATGGCGCGATTTGAGTAGGCCACACTACCGGTCGTGCTTTCCGAGGCAACTTGTGAGTTGTCGATCGGAATACCGTCCACAACGAACAATGGCTGATTGTCTCCGGTAAGTGACGATGAACCGCGAATCCGGATATACGAGGAAGCTCCCGGCATGCCGGTGGAGTTGTTCACCTGGACACCTGCCACACGTGAGGCAAGGGAGTTGACCACGTTGGACTCGCGAGAGGCCACGATCTGGTCGCTGCCTATTTCCTGCGTCGAGTATCCGAGCGATTTCTTGGAACGTCCGAGACCGATAGCCGTTACTACAACTTCGGCTTGCCGGTTATCATCGTTCGAAAGAACAACATTGATGACGTTGTTATCACCAACGGTCACTTCGCGTGCCTTTTTTCCAACAAGTTTGAAAACCAGGGTAGCACCGTCTGCTGCCTTGATTGAATAGCCGCCATTATTCCTGGAGAAGGTACCGGTTTTGGTTCCTTTCACCTGAATGACAGCTCCAGATAGAGCCAAACCATCACTGTCTGTGACGGTTCCCGATATTGTCCGGTCCTGTGCCATGGCCATAACGGCAGTGGCTACAATGACCGCAAAGAGGTAGAAAACTTGTTTCATACTCCTGCGCGTGGAAGTGGATAAAAATCGTTGATCGTCCGTGGTATTCGGACTCTTTCATCGCGTCACAGAACGCCGCTGTCGGCAGCCAGCAGATCTCCCCAGATAGTGGCCCAGTTGTCGCTAGTTCATTGGATGTCAATCCAATGTAACGGTAATGATATTAGTAATGTAACAAAAACGAAAAACCGTCGCGCGTAATTGCTACGGCGACGGTCTATAAAGTTTTCCACGACAACATCACCCAAAAAATCCCCAGGTGACGGGGGAATGGCTATGCTACAGGAGCAAACCGGCGAGCAAGGGCGGCACGAAGGGCTAAAATGGCGGATGCATACAGCCACGTTGAAACGACACCGTTGAGCAGAAAGTTGCCTGAATCACGGTAGAAGGCCAGTCCAGCACCGTAACAGGCGAGCAGACCCTCAACGGTATGTGTGTACATGGAACCGTGAAGCCACACAGCTAAGTTGGTCACCAGAAAGAACCCAACACCGGAGGCAACACCACCAAAAAGGACCGACGTAAGCTGTCCGTTCGTACTGAGATACCGACCAAGTAGCGCCGTTCCAAACACACATGCATAAACGTACACCTGAGTCGTGTGCAGTGCATACTCAGAACCCATGGTGAGCCCCATGACCAGGTCACTGAGAATCATGGCAGACAGCGGCACCACGAACGAACGCCGATCAGTAAAGATCATGCCGCCGCACAAGGCTACGGCAAGGACTGGTGTGAAGTTCGGCCAGTGCGGCAACAGCCGGGCAAAGGCAATCGCCACGATGGATGCCGTGGTTGCAAGATCGAAAAGGCGGGTACGAGACATGGCTGTTTGGAAGGGGGCTGTTGAGAATACGTCTAGTTTACATAATGCAGATTATGTTGCAGAAGCGGTGGTGCCGAGAGCCTCCGTCACACGATCTGCAGCATCCTGTAAGGTGGCTGCCACCAGGAAGTTAAGCCCCGAGCTTTGAAGAATCTCGCGTGCCTCGACGGCGTTGGTGCCGTCCAGACGCACGATCACCGGAACAGTGACCTCTACCTGCTGAAGTGCCTGCAGAATGCCGTTGGCAACACGGTCGCAGCGAACGATACCGCCAAAGATGTTGATCAGCACCGCTTCGACGTTCGGGTCGCTCATCATGATGCGGAATGCATTGGAAATGCGCTCAACGTTTGCGCCGCCTCCCACGTCAAGGAAGTTCGCAGGCTTGCCACCAGCTAGCTGAATGATGTCCATGGTTCCCATGGCCAATCCGGCACCGTTGACCATGCACCCGACGTTGCCGTCGAGCTTGATGTAATTGAGGTTGTACTTGCCGGCTTCAACTTCAAGCGGATCCTCCTCGGTAACGTCGCGCAGGTCAGCCCAGTACGGGTGACGGTACTCGGCGTTGTCGTCAAGATTGATCTTGGCATCCAGCGCCACAAACTCTCCGTCCGTGGTCACCACCATCGGATTGACCTCGAGCATCGAACAGTCCAATGCAACATAGGCGTTGTATAGTTTTGCAATGAACGAAAGGAAGCTCTTGAAAGCAATACCACTTAACCCGAGGCCGAAGGCGAGCTCGCGGGCCAGATGCGGCTGGAATCCCGTCGCCGGATCCACGTGCACCCTGATGATCTTTTCCGGGGTGTGCTCGGCTACCTCTTCGATGTCCATGCCCCCTTCCGTCGAGACCATGATCAGGTTCTGACCCAGACCGCGGTCGAGCAGAATCGAGCAGTAATACTCGTGAGCAATACTGCAGCCGTCTTCGATGAAGATTCGACGTACGATCTTACCCTCGGCACCGGTCTGGATGGTTACGAGCTTGTTGTTCAGAAGACCCTCGGCCACCTGATAGGCGCGGTCGGCAAGATTGCCGCTCGTCAGTACGGTGACGCCACGAAGGGGCTTACCATCGACGATTATCGGCTCATCGGTTTCAGGATGGTGCACCGTCCCCTTGCCACGTCCGCCGGCATGGATCTGAGCCTTTACGACAATGGCCTTGGAGCCGTGTGAGACGAAATCGGTGAAGGCCACGGCGCCGGCTTCGGCAGATGTCATCACGGCCTTGCCCCTGAGTACGGGCACGCCGTGAGAACGTAGAAGATCCTTGGACTGATACTCGTGAATGTTCATGGTTTTCGCTAAATCTCGTGTGGAGTTTCGTGGTGTCGTAACTTTGGCGTCGCGAAGTTACGCAACCACGACGGTATAGCGCAGACTCGAAATCCACACGAACCACCACGGAAGAACGACATGCGACCGGCCACAGGATATCTGATGGTGACATTCCTTCTGCTTGTGTGGCTTTCGGCGCGTCCCCTACTTAAGGGGGAAAATCCGCTGGGCTCTGAGTCGAATCCCATCCGCATCATGCTGACGCCGTCAACGGATGCCCAGGCGATCATACGCGATGGTGAGGTGCTGGCCGAGTACATCACTCGCCGCACCGGGCTGCACGTCAAGGTTGCCGTGCCGAACTTCTACATCACGGTCGTGGAGGCCTTCGGTACAAACCGTGCCGACATGGCCATCATGAATACGTTCTCCTACCTGCTGGCCCACAAGAAGTACGGTGCCAGTGCCGTTATGCGCGTGGCGCGCCGCTATGGTGAACTCTCCTATCGCGGCGAGTTTATCGTTCATGCCGAAAGCGGAATAACGTCCATAGAGCAGCTGCGCGGAAAGACCATCGCCTATGTCGATCCGTCGTCAACGTCTGGTTATATCTATCCGAAGGACATGCTACGAAAGCGTGGTGTTGCGCCCCGGCAGGAGATGTTTGCCTACGGACACAATCAGGTGGTGACCAAGGTCTATACCCGTGATGTTGATGCGGGAGCGGTTTTCTATTCGCGACCCGACACGGTAACTGGAGAGCAACTAGACGCACGGACGAAGATCAAGACCGAGCATCCAGACGTGTTTCAGAAGGTGCGCGTGATCGGACTCACGGAGGAGATCCCGAATGATCCGGTGGTTGCGCGCAAGGGGCTTGACAGGGCCATCGTTAGCCGCGTCTGTGAGGCGCTACTCTCGTTCCAGCGCACCGAAAGCGGCAGGAAAGCCCTGATGACGATTGCCAGCGTGGAAGGGTTTCAACGCACCTCGGATGCAGCATACGACGACGTGCGCACGCTCGTGGCTTCCTACGGGGTGGATGTTGAGCAGCAGCTGCGCAAGTCGAAGAAGTGAGGACTAGGAGAACGTCCGCGTAAGCCGCTTGGCAAAGGATGTGACGCCCCCTACCAGCCCACTGATAAACGAAGCGAGTTCTTCGATGGACGGCTTTACAGTCGAGACCAGCAGGTGTTCAAGAGCACGAACGTCGTCGGCGATGGCCTTGAACGTATCGGCTCCGGAGGAGAGTTTCTGAAGGTCCTGATCGACGCGTGTGATTGTGCGCTGCGTCTGATCGATCAGAGTCGCTGTCTTCTCCAGAACCGGTTGAAGCGAGCGCCTTACCTCACGCACGTCCTGCTGCATTCCTTCGATCGAAACTGTCATGCGATCGACGTTGCGCAGAAGACGCAAAACTCCCACGGCAGCAATGATGCACAGGGCCGTTGCCGATAGCAGAGCGATGGTGGCCGAGACGACCAGTACGGCATTGTCCATCGTCAGTGCTCCGATGAATGAAGTTCAGCCGAGCCGGAGCCGTGTATGGAGCGCTGGGCACGCGACTTGGCATCCTTTAGAACCTGTTCGGCACTCTCCAGGATGTTCTCAGCCTGCGTGCGGGCCGAGGTCACAATGCGCTCGGCTCGCAGACGACCCTCGTTGATGACGTCGTCAAACTCCCGCGGGACAGCGTCGTCCTTGGTAAAGTACTTCTGAGCCTTGTCATAGACCTCTTCGGTCTTGTCGGCGATATCGCGACGCAGATCGCGTCCGCTTTTGGGCGCAAACAGCAGCGCAACGATGCCACCGATAGCACCGCCGACAAGCGCACCCATAAGTAAGCCCCGTGTATAGGAGCCGTTGTTGTTCTCTTCCATGATTTTCAACCTCCTTACCACCTCTCGGGAAGCGTTATGCTCTTGCCCTGCGAGATGAGAATGAACTCGGCAAACTCCCTGACGGCACCGTGGCCGCCCGGATAGGCGCTGACCACGTGAACCTGATTTTTGATGGCTTCAACAGCGTCCGACGGACAGCCGCTCAGGCCACACAGCCGCATCACATGCAGGTCATTGACGTCATCGCCAATATACGCAATGGTCTCAGCCTCCAGGCCTAGACGACGAGAGATGTCGTGGAATGTTGCTGTCTTATCGTGACTTCCGAGAACAACCTCTGTTATGCCGAGCTTCTGCGCCCGTCGAAGCACGATGTCGGAATTCTCACTGGTGATGATCGCCGTAGCAATTCCCCCCCGATGCAGCAGCGTCACCCCCATACCATCGCGGGTATTGAAGCGTTTAAGTTCCTCGCCCCGTGACGAGTAGTACATGGCCCCGTCGGTGAGCGTACCATCGACATCCATAATGACAAGCTTGATACCCGATGCTCGTTCGTGATTGGTCATACAGGGGGCTCTGCAGTTACTCTGCGGTTGTGTGAGGGGCCGTGATGCTTCACGGCGTAGTTTCGCACTGCAAAACTACAGCGAGAGGTCATGCCCGCACGATATGTCATGCTTACACTGAGCGTTCACGACGAGGACGCCGACCTTACCGTTGGAGTTCTGAGCGGCTATCCGATCGTTGGTGTCGAACAGGGTCAGGACACGCTCACAGCGTGCTTTGAACAGAACGACTGGCAGGTCGATTACGTCGAATCGATCACATCCGAGCTTTCAGCGATGAACGTGCGCGTGCATGGCACGCACGTTCAGGTGCTCGAGGATCGCAACTGGAACGCCGAATGGGAGGCCAGCATTGATCCTGTGGTGGTCAACGACCGGATCGTGATCGTGCCCGAATGGCGTTCGGATGAGTTTGAGCAGCCATTGCGACTCGTTATCACGCCGAAAATGTCCTTCGGGACCGGGCACCATGCCACCACGCGCATGATGTGCCGACTCATGGAGCAATACGTTGCACCGGGCAGCTCGTGGATCGACGTCGGCACGGGCACCGGTGTGCTTGCCATCCTGGCGGCACTGCTTGGTGCCGAGAATGTGTATGCTTTTGACAACGATGAATGGTCGTATGTCAACAGTCAGGAAAACATCGCCCGTAACAAGGTCGAAGACCGCGTGCGTCTTGAGCATGCAGATCTTCATGCTGTGACGCTGCCGCGCTGCTCGGGTCTGGCAGCCAACCTCTACCGGCATCTGGTCATCCCCTATTCGGCGGACTTTGTCAGTGCCGTCGAGCCCGGTGGGGTGATTCTGCTCTCGGGCATTCTTCGTTACGATGCTGATGAAGTGTGCGCCCCCTTCCTCGAGCTTGGATGCACGATCGAAGAACTGCTCACGGAAACCGAGTGGTGTGCCATTGCTCTGCGAACCCGGAGCGCCTCGTGAACGAGTCTGAACCATCCGGCTCCGAGCGCCGAACTCCGATCGTCCCGATCGTGTTAGGGTGCGTCTTTGGAGCGGTACTCATTGCCATGGTGCTTAATGGCGGCATGTGCGAGCGATATAACCGAAAGATGGAGCGTCAGAAAATGATGCGTGAGTACTTAGAATCACAGCGGCGTCGCTAAGGGGCGTACCGAGAAAGTATCGAACAGACCAGTGCGACAGATCATCAACGGTTACGGACCGATCCTCAAGACGGCATCAGCGTCGTCATGCGTCCTTGATTGCGCAAGGCGTCTTACGGACGTGCGTTCGGCATCCGTCAAAACGCTAACGGGTTCTGCGCGCTCGCTACTGGTGGCCAGCCTCTGGTCCATGGGCTCGGTGCCCGTGATCATTGTTGTGGCCGATGATTCTGATGTCGATCAGTATGTCCATGATCTGTCGGTACTCGTCGGGGCCGATGTCGTTATCGGCGTTCATGGTGCGCAGCGCCAGAGTGCACTTGCCGCCGGTGGAATGGTCCACCACGAGCAGATGGATGCGCTCGGTTCACTTCACGAAGCCGGCCGGTTCGTGGTCGTCTGTTCAGCCTCAGCCCTGGGACTCAAGGCCCCGGCCGCAGGCGATGTGCTTGCTTCAACGCTGACCATCAGACGAGGGCAGCAGCTGCCGTACGAGGACACCATTACGTCCCTGCTCACGGCTGGTTTCGAGCGATCGGATTACGTCTCCAAGCCGGGCCAGGTAGCCCTGCGTGGCGGTATCGTCGATGTGTTTCCCTCGGGTTGGGAAAGCCCCCTTCGCATTGAATTCTGGGGTGACAGTATAGAGTCCATCAGGGAGTTTGAGCCCCTTTCGCAGCGAAGTATTCGCGAGCATGCCGAGGTAACGTTCCTGGCCCGGATGTATCATCAGGATGACGAGTCGCTGCAGGCGTCGATTCTTGATCATCTGCCATCCGACTCGCTGATGGTCGTTGACTCTCCCGAGGCTGTTGATGCCGAACTGCACGGCCGCGAGCTTGAGCACCAGCGTGTGGCACTCGGTTCGTGGTCCACGCTGCTGAAGATCAATCCACTGGGCGAGACCGACGTCACAACGCGCTCACAGGCGCAGCCATCGATGGGCGCATCGGTCGAGCAGCTGCTGCGCTCGGGTGCGGCATCTCAGGCTCGCGGGATCATGCCGTATGTCTGTGCCGATGGCGAACAGAACGTGCGACGTCTTCGTGATCTGTGCGAGAGCATCGTCGAACAGGTCGAGGCCGATGACCCGGCCTCGGGTGATCTGCTTATCGGTGCTCTGAATGGCATCACGTGGATTTCTGCTTCGTTGAGCTCGGGTTTTATCTGGGATGATGTTGCCATTGCCTGCTTTACTGAACACCAGGTCTTCGGACGCCAGCGTGCTCAGAAGCGCAAGCGTCGGGCCGATGCGGGATTCTCCGTGCGTGAACTGCAGCAGATGCAGATCGGTGATGTTCTGGTGCATGAGGACAAGGGGCTGGGCAAGTACCTCGGCTTGCAGACGATTGTCATCAACGGCTCGTCACAGGAATGCGTCAAGCTGGAGTTTGCCGGCGGAGATCACCTCTACGTTCACCTGAACTACGTACACAAACTCTCGAAGTACGCCAGTGAAGAGGGAGCCGTACCGAAGCTCTCCAAGCTCGGCAGCATTGAGTGGGAGCGCAAGAAGGCCCGGGCCAAGAAGCGCATCAAGGATATCGCTCGGGATCTGATCAAGCTCTATGCTGCTCGCAAGGCCCAGCCGGGCTTTGCCTATCCTGTCGACAGCATCTGGCAGAATGAATTCGAGGCCTCATTCCAGTACGAGGACACGCCCGATCAGGCCCGCGCTACGGCAGAGGTCAAGTTCGACATGGAATCACCCACCCCAATGGACCGTCTGGTCTGTGGTGATGTGGGTTTCGGGAAGACCGAGGTGGCCGTACGCGCCGCCTTCAAGGCCGCTCAGTCGGGCAAGCAGGTGGCAGTGCTCGTGCCTACCACTATCCTGGCCGAACAACACGGCGTAACATTCCGAGACAGGCTGCGGCGCTATCCGGTGCGCATCGATGTGCTCTCGCGGTTTCGCTCGCGTCAGGATCAGAAGGAGATACTGCAGCGCATTGCCGAGGGTTCGGCCGACATCGTCGTCGGCACGCACCGGCTGCTGAGCAAGGACGTCGTCTTCAAGGACCTTGGACTTCTGATCATCGATGAAGAACACCGCTTTGGCGTAGCAGCAAAGGAAAAGCTGCGTCAGCTGCGCACAACGGTCGATACACTTACACTGACGGCAACGCCGATTCCGCGGACTCTCAACTTCTCGCTCATGGGTGCACGTGACCTGTCGGTGATCGAGACGCCCCCTCGCAACCGACTTCCGGTGCGCACCGAGATCGTCGAATGGGATGACGGACTGCTTCGCGAGGCGCTTCTGCGCGAGCTTGAGCGAGGCGGACAATGTTTCGTCGTGACCGACCGGATCAAGGATATCGAGAAGCTCTCGATGAAGATCAAGATGCTCGTTCCGGCCCTGCGCGTAGCCGTAGCCCATGGTCAGATGGAAGCTGATGTTCTTGAGGACGTGATGGATGGCTTCCTTGAGCGCAAATTCGACGTGCTCATTGCGACCAAAATCATCGAGTCGGGCCTAGACATCCCGAATGCCAATACCATGATCGTCGAGCATTCTGACAACTTCGGTCTGGCTGAGCTGTATCAGCTTCGCGGACGCGTTGGACGCTCCAATACACAGGCCTATTGCTACCTGCTAATTCCGCCCCCTCACACACTCTCGCGTACGGCCCTTAGACGCCTGCAGGCCCTGGAAGAGTACACAGATCTCGGTTCGGGATTCAAGCTGGCCATGCGAGATCTTGAGATCCGCGGTGCCGGTAATCTTCTAGGGGGCGAGCAGAGCGGCTTCATTCTCGAGATGGGATTTGAGCTCTACCAGAAGATCCTCGAAGAAGCGGTGCTCGAGCTGCGCCATGAAGAGTTCGAGGAGCTGTTCCCGGAAGATCGGCAGCGCCGCCGCAGCTTTGCCAATCAGGATGTGGCTGTTGAGCTTGACACCGACGCGCTCATTCCGCAGGCATTCATCCCGGCCGACACGGAGCGCTATGACATCTATCGACGCCTCTACAACGCTGCCGAGCAACGTCAGGTTGATGTGGTCTATGACGAGCTGCGGGATCGCTTCGGGGCCTTGCCGCCGGAGGTTGAAGAGCTTCTCTTTGCCGTGCGCCTGCGCATAGCAGCCATACCGACCGGATTCGTCCGCATTGCCGTACGTGGCGAGCGCATGATCGTAGAGCTCCCATCTGAAGAGAACGCGGCATGGTACGAAGACGTTTTCCAGAGCATGGTGAAAGTAATTGCGGCAATGTCCAATTGCCGTCTGGTGCAGCATGGCAAGCGTCTGGTGATCGAAGTGATTCTTCCCGACCGGCAGGAAGCACTCTTTGCCCTTGAACGTTTTGCCAGCGTCATACGAACTTCGGCTATCCATGATCATCAGGAGGATGAGTGACGTCCCTGCTTGCCATTGAGACCAGCGGTGCTTCCTGCAGTGTTGCCGTGTCGGTCGATGGTGCCTTGCGCGCCTCGATCGAGATCATCCGTCCGAATGTCCATGATGCCCTGCTCGCCGACCTTGTCCGGCAGGTCTGCTCAGGAGCTGACGTATCGGTTTCGGAACTCGCCATGGTGGCTGTGTCAAGTGGTCCGGGGTCATTCACGGGTCTGCGCATCGGCGTGTCAATGGCCAAGGGGCTTTGCGTGGCTTCATCGGCTGCACTCGTGAGTGTGCCGACCACCACGGCGTTGTTGCATGCCTCCACCGAGGTGGCACAGCGCTCGGGCGCGTCAACTATTGCCTGCATCATTCCGTCGCATCAGGACCTCTACTACGTGGCCAGGAGCCCCGTAACAGATATGGCTCATCTTGCGTCCGTTGAGTTGCTTGCTGAAAGCTCGCTTGCTGACCTTGATGACGGGCAGACGCTGTTCGTAGGTCCCGGTGCTGAGCGGCTCGATCCGGCGCCGGTGAGCGGCCTGACCAGACACTCGGCACGGTTTGTGGCCTTCGCGGCCTGGCGTCTGCTTGCCGCCGGACATCAACCGGTCGATCCGCTTACATTCGCACCGCAGTACCACCAGGAGTTTCGTCCGCGCTGAACCGTGTGGCCGCAGTCACGAGCCCGGCACGTCGTAGCTTTGCACCGCCTAATGTTCACAATGCCCGGAAGCTGACGCATGATCCAACGCTACACCCGGCCCGATATGGGCGCTATCTGGTCTGACGAAAACAAATACCGCATATGGCTCGAGATCGAGATCCTGGCATGTGAGGCTCAGGCCGAGCTCGGCGTGATACCGAAGGATGCCGTGGCGGAGATCCGCAGCAAGGCATCATTCGATGTTGAGCGCATACTTGAGATCGAAGAGATCACCAAGCATGACGTGATTGCCTTTACCACGAACGTCGCTGAATACGTCGGGCCGGCCTCTAGATTCATTCATCTCGGCATGACCTCCAGCGATGTACTCGACACGTGCCTTGCGGTTCAGCTCAAGCAGGCCGGCGTACTTATCCTTGAAGACCTGCGCACGTTGCAGTCGATCCTGCGCCGTCGTGCACTGGAATTCAAGAACACGGTCTGCATCGGACGTTCGCATGGTATTCATGCCGAGCCAACGACCTTCGGCTTGAAGCTCGCCCTCTGGCACGAGGAATGCCGTCGCAGCATATCTCGCATGGAGCATGCGCTTTCGACCATCAGCGTCGGGATGATCTCCGGTGCTGTGGGTACGTTTGAGCACCTCTCCCCTGCCGTTGAAGAGTATGTCTGTGAGAAGCTCGGCCTGCAGCCGGCACCGGTCAGTACGCAGGTCATCCAGCGTGATCGGCATGCCGAGTATCTGACTACGCTGGCCATCATTGGAGCGTTTCTCGAGAAGATCGGCGTCGAGGTGCGCCACCTGCAGCGCACCGAAGTGCTTGAGGCCGAGGAGTACTTTTCTCCCGGTCAAAAGGGCTCGTCGGCCATGCCACATAAGCGCAATCCGATCGTCAGCGAGCGTATCTGCGGTCTGGCCCGCCTGCTGCGCGGCAACGCCATGGCGGCCATAGAGAACAATGCCCTGTGGCATGAGCGCGACATCTCGCACAGTTCTGTCGAGCGTGTGATCTGTCCCGATTCGACCATCACCATCGACTACATGCTGCATCTTGCAACGGGGCTTGTAGATCGTCTGGTGGTCTATCCCGAGAACATGAAGCGCAACCTTGAGCTGACCAGTGGACTTCCCTATTCGCAGTCCGTGATGCTGGCCCTGGTGCGTAAGGGCATTACGCGTGAGGATGCCTACCGCATGGTACAGCGCAATGCCATGCGGACCTGGGAGACGCGACTTCCGCTGCGTCAGACGCTGGCCGAAGACGACGAGCTCATGGCGCAGATATCCCCTGATGAACTTGATGCGATCTTCGATCCGGATCGCATGCTTAAGAACGTCGACGCCATCTTCAACCGCTGCGGGCTGGGTGAATGAACCGTCGGCTTGTGGTGGCCTCTGCAGCCGCAGTCCTGGCCCTCGGAATCGGGCAGCTGGCAGCCAACGTCGAAGATGACGGCAAAGTGCTGGCCGGACGATACTGCGCGTCATGTCACCTGATGCCCCTTCCGGAGCATCTCGACCGATCGACGTGGCTGACGAAGATCTTCCCAATGATGCGCGAGTATCTCGGACTTGATCCCAAGACAGATCGCGAACTTTTGCCCCATGACATCAAGGCCATGTATCCGGCGACGCCGTCAATGAGTGAAGACGAGTGGTTCAGGATCGCCAATTGGTATGTCGATCAGGCACCGGATACGCTGCCTGCCACCCCCGAGCCGGTGATCGAAGGAACCACGTCGCTGTTCAAGCCCCTTGGCATCAGCTCCGATGATGTCAATCCAATGACCATCATGGTGCGGTTCGATACGGCCTCACGACGCATCATCACTTCCGATGCGCTGCTCGGTACGATGAGCATCTATGATGCGTCCGGCATGCTTCAGAAGACGATCGACGTTGGTGGACCGGTGAGTTCAGTGGCGGTTCGCGGCGTAAGGTGGTACGCAACCGACATGGGCAAGCTGCTACCGCATGATTCGGCTATAGGGGGCGTTGTGGCGATCACGTGGGCCGGCGATCAGTACACGACAAAGCGCATCATCGATTCACTGCGCCGTCCGACGCATATCAGCGTCGATGACCTCAACGGCGATGGCCGTGATGACCTGCTCGTGTGTGAGTACGGTAACCTGCTCGGACGACTAGGATGGTTCGAGCAGAAAGCGCGGCGCTGGGAGTACCATGAGCTGGTCGCTCAGCCGGGAGCCATCCGAACAGAGATCCGCGACGTCGATGGCGATGGACGCAAGGACATCGTCGTCCTGATGGCCCAGGCCCGCGAGGGCATCTTCGTACACCTCAACCGCGGTAAGGGGCGCTTTGAGATCCGAGAACTGTTGACCTTTCCTCCAAGCTTCGGCTCGTCTTCGTTCAGCTTTGCCGATGTCGATGCCGACGGACGTGACGAGCTGCTGGTGACCACTGGCGATAATGGCGATTACCTGATGCCGCCCTATAAACCGTATCACGGCGTGTATGTGTGCACACTGAATAAGTCAGGGAGCATAACGGACAAGAAGCTACGTCCGCTGGACGGAGCCTATGGAGCGATGGTTCGCGACTTTGATATGGATGGCATGCAGGATCTAATAGCATACAGCTACTTCCCCCGACTGGAGCGCGGAATCTATGACTTCATCCGTTTGGAGACGTCGGCCTTTACCGGGAATATCAAGACGTGGACGCTTCCCATGGCCGATCAGGGACGGTGGCTACCAAGCGACCTGGGCGACATCGACGCTGACGGAGACATTGACGTGATCCTCGGAAATGTCTCGATCGGGCCCGGACGTATCACCGACGACCAGTCGGCCGGATGGCGCGAAGGACGTCTGAGAGCACTCATTCTGGTCAATACGACTCGTAACTAGAGGCCTGAGGCTCGTTGCAGCCATAATGGCACCGTCAGCAGCGACGTCTCATCATAGAATACCACGAAGACGAGACCGTCAAGCTCAGGGTTGATGGTGAAGGTTAGCCCCTTACCGTCGATACTTCGATATTGAGCAAGGGGGCGACCCAGCACGTCGCTGATGAGCACCTCAGCGGCCATGGTCGTGACCGATCGCCCGCGAATGCTGTAGACCGGTGTGTTCGAGAATAACCGTCGTCGTCCGTCCAGCTGGCAGATGCCATCAAGTGTGAATCGTCCGTGACGGCGCTGTACCGTGATCGATGCATCGCTCAGACGGACACTGTCGATACTCAACTGAACGGATGAAGAATCACCAAGTGCGGCTTGCAGCTGATCGCGTCTGTATGTGGCAGTGGTGGCACCGAGGCGAAACGGAAACTGAATCCGGGTTCTGCCGCGGCTTACCGTGGCAGCAGCACCGATCGGCAGAAGCAGGTTCGGGTGCGTAGAAACATAGGCCACGCCCTCAATGGGTCGTGCAGGAATCGAAGCTGTGCGAACGTTCAGATAGACATCGACGCTGTCGCCGGCTCGTGCTCGCAGATCGCCAATGCTGACGATCAGGGCCGTTGATGCGGGCATGACACGCACGAAGATGCTATCGACTCGTGTGCATCCGTCCTTGCCGAACATCCGTGCACGATACCATCGACCGGCCTCGACCGGCTGCGTCCTGACGGAGTCACCGGCAATGCTCTCGAGGTCGTCGAGCCACAGTGTGCGCTCAGCCCCTTCAGACCAGAGGATAGCCTGCGAGCCTGCGGGCACGACGCTATCTGAGCGCCGTAGCCGCATATGCTGCACGCGAGCTGCAGAAGGCTGCCATGAGGGTATTGCTGTGTTCAGAGTCCCGGCCGACCCCTGCTGCGCAGCATGTCGTAGCGTGCTGTCGGCCACGTACTGTGCATGGGCATCACCAGCTGATCCACCGTCAACTGCGCAGCGCACCGTCGACGGAAGGGATACCGTCGTTAAGATGCTGCCACCGCCCCCTCCGCCGCCAGGGCCCGACAGAAACAGAGTGCTGTGGGTAGAACCGCCATGACCGCCGCGTACGCTCAGAAGTCCATCTCCGTCAACCGTCAATGCATCGATCATGATTGTTCCCGCCCCGCCCCCTCCACCTGCGGCATCGTGACGTGCATCGCGGCCGTTGATACCATCAGCACTGATGTTGCTTCCCCGATTCAGGCGAAGATGCCGCGTGCGGATCACCACCGCGCCCCCTGCTGATCCGCCGCGTCCGGCGTCGAGATCATTGCCATGCCCGGATGCGCCGGAAGAGCCGAAGAGCAGTCGACTTCCATCATCGGATGGACGTCGCGGACGGCCCGACGCCACGAAGACGTCCGCAAATGCCGTTGACGATTTTCCGCCCTGGCCCCCGGCTCCGGCCGATGTACCGCCGGCTCCCCCTGCATTATGCGGCTTTCCACCAATTGTCTCAGCAAGCCACATCGAAGCGGTATCGATTTGTCGCCAACCCGGGCAGGCACTTCCGCCGGATCCTGGTTCCGAGATGGTTGAATCACCGAAGGATCGGGCAAGGGTATCTGCAGTGTTCCAGCTGCGCACGAGCTGGAAGTAGCCCTTACCCGAGGCTGTTATCGGCGCGTCGATGGTCAGTGTATCATCTGACCAGATGGCCACAACACCTCCGTCATACCCGTTCCATGGCTGAGGTACGACGCGCTGGTCTATGATCTTGTTACGGGGCTCCATGGCCCGCACCACCTGTACGTGTTCCGCCGCGGCAACGTCCGTCGGGAGCTGGTATCGCAGGAACAGCCTGCCGGCTATGATCGTATCGATGACGTTCCAGGACCATGCACCCACGGCATGGCGATCGGATGCGACTCGATGCCGGCAGACCGGCACGTGCACAAGAACACGGTTACCATGATCAAAGAGCTCCGGCCTGCGGACCTGCAGAGACGATGAGCATGCGTCGATATCCCATGCCCACGAGCTATGGATGACCTCAGCAGGGTCTTCAGTGACAAGCAGCTTCAGAAGGAGTAACAGCGCCATCGCTGGATCTCCTGATCGTACCAGACTTCGATCATATCATCAACTTCAAGCATTAGCGTCTGTCCGTTCTTGATTCGGATGCGATCGGCGGCATCGGCCGCCGGATGTTCGTGAACGATCTCTACACGCCCCTGCGTCACAAGAAGGGTTAGAACCCGATCAGATGCATCCGTCCGGATACCACTGATGGTGCTGCCGTTCACGTCACCGACCAGTTTGACTATCGTACCAGCGGCTATGGTCAGTAGTGTTGGGCCAGCCGGAGGAAGCAGCATGTTCGGAGTCGGGTTGAGTGCAAGCCCGGTCAGACGCGTCATCCCGCTGGACATGAAGTGATGCGCGTATGTCCGGTTACGCGTGATCATATCGCGGAACGTCGAGGTCTGAAACGGTACCGGAAGTAGAGGGCGCATGCCGCCAAGGATCACATCTCCTCCAACACACAGCAGGGCTACCTGGCCAGTGTCGGTGAGAAAACCGCCACCGATTGCCACCGTAACGCCCGATGAGGCTGCGCTGGCTGTACCGTAAACGCCAATTGTGGTCCCGGCGTTGGCCGTGGCCGTGTTTTCGCCCCTTCCGAAAACTCCTGCTGAAAATGTCTGCGTGCCGCCGCTACCGGCTCTCTGCACAGAACCTAAAACGCCGATGATCGAGTCGGCGGCGATGCCGGAGTTGGTCGCTGCATGGCCTCGTACGCCGATGCGCTCGGCAATTGGCAGCGTCTCGTAGGTCGATGATTGTGACACGCCTAGGATGCCCATTCCGTTGGTATTGGCACGGGCGATCACACCCACGTGTTGCGAGCCCGAGGCGACGACCTCAATGCCCCTGCGCGGTGGCGTGGTTGCACCGATGTCGAGAGCAACTCCGCTACCGGCCGTAAGGGCATTGTATCGTATGCCGGTGCCGCCCGTGATGTCTATTCCTGTTCCGAGGGTCGGACGTCCCGATCCCGTGGGACCACCCACGCGAAGGCCAGTGCCCGTGCCATTGGACTGACTCGACAGGATGATCCCGGCATCGTTCGTGCCGGTTGCACCGACGTCGCGCACCAGCAGGCCGGTGCTTGTCGTCGTAGCATCAAGAGTGATCGTCAGCCCCCTGCCGCCCTGCGCGGCGATCGATCCAATGCGCATCTGCTCCTGTGGAGCCGTGCCGATACCGGTTCCAATGCTGACCGGTCCGAGCAGCCATGTGTTACCGGACTGACCGATCTCAAGGGCTCGCGTCTGTGAGGCACCGGCCATGATGCGCAGTGGAAGCGAGTTCGTCGATCGGTTGGAGATAACCAGCGGTAGCGGTGACGCATTGTCGATGCGACTCGTGCTTAGCATCTGTGCCTGGCTGTGGGGAGCTAACACAGCAAGCCAGAGCGTCAGCCAGCGTAGGACGGCATACGGGGGACGATTGAACATGGTCGTGTCAGGGGGCTTACATCGGTGGAAGAATCATCCAGGAGATTCGATCTGTTGCCGCCAGTGGAACAGATGTTTCAACCGTGAAGGTGTCAGCTGTTGCGTCGACGGCGGTCACTGACAGCGCAATGGTCGTGCCGGCCGCGTTGACCATCGTCACGATCGGTATCGCTCCGGTTGGAACGTCTGCCCCTGCAGTGATCGTGTGAATATGATTTCCGGCCGTTGGCACAAACAGGCCACGAGGTACGTCGGCTATGGCGCTGCGCCAGCTCATGACGCCGGCAGTTGTCGACGAGAGCACCATACCCGCAGAGGCGGGAGCCTGCTCCGGAAGTGTGTACGTGACGTCCCCTGTCTGCGCGGCAGCTTTGAAGGCCGTGTAGTTCGTCCCCGATGCACTGGGCTCGGCAAAGCGCAGTTCAGTAGCGGTGCCTGTGTTGGATAGCAGTACCGTGCGGGCCAGATCGATCGGTGCCTTCGGTGCAGACGTTCCAAGGCCGATCCAGCCCTGACTTGCGCCGGCCAGGCCAACTACACGGATTGCTTCGGTGGCGTTGGAAGCGATGACAAGATCCTGGGCATTGCTTGTGCCCAGATACTGCTGCCCGGTGGCCGTCCCGCCGGCGGTGATATCCGAACCGATCAGGCCCCAGAAGTTGGTGTTCGTCCAGCCGAGTGTCGCCGTGGTCCCGGTCACGGTCTGGATGGTCAGGGCCTGCCCGGAGGCACCAACCGTCGCCGGCAGCACAAGTGAATACGTTGTCACACCCGCAGTGGGAATGGTAAGGCCGATCGTTGACGGCTGTGCATTGCGCAGCTGCAACGTGCCGGTCGTCAGACTCTGTGCCTGCATCCGATAGGCAACGGCCGACATCGCCATAGTGCACAACAGAAGGTGGATCAGGAAACGCATAGAAACCTCTTTGAATAAGTGGAAAGAATGAAAAGGTGAACCCATTGGGTGTTATGTCAGGGTGCTAGCGACCACTCAATGCGTTCGTCCGTCATCAGCGGGGCCGCTGCCATGAAAACGAGCTCATTGGTGGCCGTGTCGATCTCAAGCTGGACCGGAATCGTGGTAGTGGGAGAGACGCTTCGACACGTCACACGCGTGCTCGACGTCAGAGTCGTTGATGGTCGGACTCTGTAGTTGGCCGATCGTCCGTCACCAGTGATCGTTCCCCTCTCGGCGGGTTCAACACTGGTCGAGATGATCAGTGCTGTGCCGTTGCGTTGAATCCGAATCCCATCAATTCCCATGAGTGAAACCGGACCGGAGAGCTCGTTGATCGATGTCACGAGACCCGTTGCTCTGGGGTCAAGACGTGCAGCCATATCGGCATAGCTGGCGTGCAATGCCGCCGTCTGGGGTATGATCTCCTGCCGCGGCCTGCGCTCACTCTCGCCGTCAAGCGTAAGTCCGATAAATGCCCTGCCCCCTCGCAGCATAGTGTCCGTAATGGGAACGGTGCGTCCAAGCACAAGCTCGCAACGTCCGGCTGTGATCTCGGCCAGAACCGTTTCTTCCCACAGCGTAGCTGAGCTGAATGCATTGTCATACCACCGCACGACGAGTCGGTGAATCCCATCATCGGGAAGGGGGCTTCCGAAGACGGCTGTCACACCGACCTGCAGCGGAGCTTGGGCCCGGCACCTGATGGATGCAAGACACAGACACGCGAGAATGATCATCTGTAATGTCGAAGACGTTTTCATACGTCCTCGAGCAGATTATCAGGAGAAACGTGACGCGTCCCGCGAAAAAAAGTTCACGAGGCCCATAGACAGGGCGGTGATCAACAGGCCGCCGACCTCACGTTCGATCTCGCCGTCCCACCAGCGTCCGTTGGTCTTAAAGGCCAGCATGGCGGCCCAGAAGGCGTAGCCGAGGGTAAGGGGCAGGGTGATGCGTCGCACGATCGAGGTCAGTGACTGGCGCATGCCTGCAAGGCACACAAGGGCAGCAAGGCCGTAGGCAGTGATCCAGATGCCGGCATCGACGTCGTTGAACTGCACTGATAGAAAAAGACAGAACATCACGGCCATCGAAAGACATATGATCGTGCGGAGCGGGCTCATTGTATAGCGATGAGAACAAGCAGCGAAATGGCACCTACCAGGGCCAGTAGGTCATGGCGTCGCGACGATCTCGGACGGGTAAGCGGAAGAAGCGTCAGCACGAGCGCCAGAGGTGCATGGGCCACAGACGGCGCCTGCAGAAGGCTCCAGAGAAAGGCCAGGCACGTGCAGGCAAACAGGATGTGATGCCAGCGCCCGAAGGATCGCCGCTTTTGGCGCGCTGTCAGTCCCAGGAGCATGGCGGACACATAGAGTATCGTTGCGGTCAGCGTTGATTCGTAAATGGGCATAGCTGTCAGAGGAGGCCCTTGTCAAGGGAATCACGGTAGAACCGACGGAACTGGTTCACGTCGGTTAAAATCATCGCAAGACGGCGGCTATTCGTCGAATCGCTGATGCTACCTCTGGGAAACCTATTCGACAGCATAAGCCGCGTTGCGGAACGTCGGATCCACTGATACTCGCTGACGGATATCGTAAACCGATTGAGCATCTGAACGAGTTGTTGATCGATCTCTTTCTGCTCAGTCCCGGCCGAAGCCAAAGAGTCCAGCAGGCGAGAGACTTCGTGCAGCACCATGATTTGCGTCGGACGCAAAATCCCATCGTCGGCAGGTGTGTACTTTTCTTTGTTGACGATCTGTGCACGCAGGCCCGGTTCCCTCTGGCGGATGATACCGAGACTCATCTGTGCTTCGAAAAGCAGCCCCCTGACAAACAGGAACAGGTAGACTGCGCTGGCAATGACCAGAATAGCAAGGGTGATATGGAACACTCTGCGCATCAAAGGCATCAGATCAGGATTCACCCGGCGAAGACTCTTCGAACAGCGCCTCCACGAAGGCAATGGAATCAAAGGTCTGCAGGTCATCGATGCGTTCACCCACACCGATGTAGCGCACAGGAATGTTCATGCTGTCGGCGATGGCTATCACGGCCCCGCCCTTGGCCGTGCCATCGAGCTTGGTCAGAACAATGCCCGTGATCGGAGCGACCTTTGTGAATTCCCTGGCCTGCTGGAGAGCATTCTGTCCGGTCGTGGCATCAAGTGCAAGGAAAATGTCATGGGGTGCATTGGGATGGATCTTCTTCATCACACGGCCGATCTTCTCGAGTTCCTGCATCAGCCCCTGCTTGTTGTGCAGACGGCCTGCCGTATCGATGATCACCACGTCCGTGGAGCGGGCCTTGGCGGCATTAAGCGTGTCGTAGGCTACCGCCGCGGGGTCGGCCCCATGCTGCTGCTGTACGATGTCCACGCCGGCACGTTGTGCCCAGACCTCAAGCTGCTCGTTGGCGGCCGCCCGGAAGGTGTCGGCAGCACCGATCAGCACTGACTTGCCAGCACGCTTGTAGTTATGTGCGAGCTTGCCGATGGTGGTCGTCTTGCCGACACCATTGACGCCGATGAGCATGATCACATGGGGCTTGTCGGTCTCATCGATCGAGAACGTGGCGTCGGCCGCAGCTGTTGGAGACTCCAGAAGGAGCGAGGCGATCTCTTCTTTGAGCAGCTCGACGATGGTATCGGAGCTTGTGATGTTGTCATTGCGGACACGCGTCTTGAGACGGGCAATGATTTTCTCGCTTGTGGCAACACCGATGTCGGCCGTAATGAGGATCTCTTCGATCTCACTCAACAGGGCGTCATCAATGGTCCGTCCGCTGAGTAGCGAGCGCAGCCTGCCCACGAAAGAAGATCGCGTCTTGGAGAGTCCCTCCTTGAGGCGATCGAAAGAAAGTGCGTCGGCGACTCCCGAGAGCCGCTGCTTGATCTTATCGAAGAATCCCATACATCCTTTTGCCGTATTGCCACAAAGATACCGCCATGGCGCACGTTGACAGAGTCATAAGGGCGATCACGGCCGGATGCGTCGATGTGACAAGCAACGAGAGTATTCCGCTGAATGCGATGCTTGTCACGGCCACTTTACCGCTCATCAGTGATGGCAAGACAAGCTGATGTCGGAACTTAAGCCACCATCCGAACCCGAGGATGATGACATCACGGGCGATGATCACTGTGGCGAACCAGCCCGGAATAATCGCTTTGAACAGCATCACCAGCATCACTGCCCCGACCAGGATCTTATCAGCTATCGGGTCGATGATCATCCCCCACTCGCTGACGGTTTCCGTGCGACGGGCAACAAAACCATCGAGCCAGTCTGTGATTGCGGCGGCAATGCACCACCAGAAGGCCGTGACGTTCTCCCCGCTGAGCAGCAGAAGGACGATCGGGATCGTCATAACGCCACGCAGTGCGGAGATCAGATTGGAAGCCGTAAAGATGGTTTTGAGCGGAGTAGTCATGATCGATGTGTCCCCTTAAGCCAGATAGCGACGTGCAACAATAGCGATGTTCCGATTCCGACCAGTGCCGCGTGACCCAATTGCAGGATCGAGGTGAAGGCCGAGACAGCCGCAGGAACGAACATCACGACAACTATCGATGATGTGAACCGCGATGCATGACGAGTGTGACTCAGCAGTGTTGGCACGAGTAAGGCACTTACGACGATCGAAGCTGCTCCGTAGATCAGGTTGATAATGCTCGGAACAATAATGGCGATACACGCACCAAGCATGGATGTTATAGCAAGACCCAGGCGGTAGCGTCCGCTCCAGCTGCTGAGTTGCGGTCGCAGGCCCGGCAGGACGTCGTCGGCGATGGCTGTTGCGCTTGCAAGAGCATATCCATTGAGCGTCGATGAAACGGCGGCGATGATTCCGGCAAGGATCAGCCCCCTGCCCCACGATGGCAGGACGATCTGTGAAAGGGCAAGGTAGGAAGTGGTCATCTGCGACGGTGCGAGGTATCGTGCTGCGGTAAGTCCCGAAATGAGTTGCAGAACGTCGAAAACCATCCAGCAGACGACACTCCAGAGGATCGCTCTGCGCGCTACCGATGCGCTGCTGGCCGAGGCAGTGCGAACATATATGGTTGGGTCAATGAACGTCTGCATGGCGATGACCCACCAGCCGGCGATACCGGCCCATCCGAGCATTCCGGGTATGTCGTAAAGATTTACTCCCTCAGGGGGCAAGGTATGGCTGGCAGGTCCGTTGTATGCCACAGATGCCAGCGTCAGCACAAGCATGCCCCCATACATGAGGATGACTTGCACGACGTTCGCATAGACGTCACTGCGAAGTCCTCCAACAGCTATGTAGGACACGGAAATCACGGTGCCAGTGAGAATCGAGACAGGAAGTTCGAGGCCAGTCAGGTGCGCGATCACATAACCGAGCATCAGCTGATAGGATGCCGGTACGGTTAGCACCAGTAGCAATGTTGCAGCCAGGCGTCGTGCCGCCAGTCCGTGAACGCGGCCGAACTGCTCGGGTATCGATGCTGCCATCCCAGAGTGGATACGTCCGGAGAGCCATCGGGCGTAAATGATGGCAACCAGATAGTACGGAACGCCGAAACACAAAATGAAGACGATGCCGTAGCGCATGACGAACTCGCCCGAGGCCAGCACGGACCCGTACCAGGTGGCAACGAGCGTTGCCACAAGCAGGGGCAGACTCATCGAGCGCTCAGCAAGCAGAAAATCTGTTTGCCCCCTTCGATTGCCGAAAGCGCCGGCGGCATGTACAGCTACAAGACTGGCGATCACGATAATGAGTTCGGTGGCACCCATCAGGAATCTGCCCCTGGATCATCAATATTCTGAGCAAGAATGCGGCTGAGAAAACTGTGCCGGTGCTCGGGGCACGGACCGTGCTCGTGCAGTGCCTGACGGTGCTGCTGCGTTCCATAGCCCATATGGCGGGCAAATCCATAGTCCGGGTAATGCGCGTCAAGTGTACGCGTCATCATGTCGTCGCGGTAGGTCTTAGCCAGAATGGAGGCAGCTGCGATCGTGACACTTCTGGCATCACCGCCGATGATGGTCGTGTGCTCGATGATGTGACGTCGGAAACGATTTCCGTCGATCAGCAGGTGGCATTCCTGGTGTGGCCGGCCAAGCATGGCGTGGCATGCAGCAACGGCCTCGTGCATGGCCTCGAAGGTGGCCTGCAGGATGTTGATCTGATCGATCACGCTGGCAGGCTTCTGGCCTATGGCCCATGCAATGGCGCACTGGCGTATCTCAATAGCCAGCTGTTCACGCTGGTGCGGACGTAGCTTTTTGGAGTCGTTGATTCCTGTTGGTATGTGTTCAGGATGCAGGACAACGGCCGCCGCAACGACCGGACCGGCCAGCGCACCGCGTCCGGCTTCATCTACACCGATGGCCACAAGCCCCCTTTCCAGGAGCAACAGTTCTGCGTCGTAGGAGATCACGGCGCAAAACTACGTCCGTTGGCGGCAAGCTTACTGCTGACCGATCAGGCCGAGAAACTCGGCGCGCAGGGCCTTGTTGGTGGCCAGCTCGCCACGCATCACGGAGGTTACCATTACGCTACTGTCGTGGGCTTCCACGCCGCGGGCAATCATACAGTAATGGCGCGAGGAGATCACCACGCCGAGGGCGATCGGATCCAGGATCTCGATAAGGAAGTCGGCGATCTGCTCACCAAGTTCTTCCTGGATCTGCCCCCTTCTTGCAAACCATTCGACGATGCGTGTGAACTTTGACAGTCCAATGACTTTGTCGCGCGGAACGTAACCTATGGCGCACGTGCCGTTGATAGGTTGCCAGTGATGTGAGCAGACGCTCATGACCTTGATTCCCTTGGAGATCACCAGCTCGTCAACATTCTGACGATTTGGAAACACTGTGATCTTCGGAGGGGGTGAGTAACGACCGGCAAACAACTCCGTCACCCACATGCGCGCAAGACGGAAAGGACTATCTGTGCTATTGGGATCGTTGCGGTCAATGCGAAGCACGTCGAAGATCTCGGCAAATTTCTGCTCGAGACGCGCGATCATTTCCAGTCGTTCTTCGTCTGAAATCGGCATCGACCCGTTGGCATCGAAAAGGGGCTGTCCGATTGTGCTCACCGTCGGGTAGAGACCGCCGGTCTTTAGTAAGTGATGCTCGAGCTCGGCATCGTCAAGGTCGAGCAGCGTCTGGCGCTTACTTCCATTTGCAGCATTCATGCGTGGACCTCCTGATGCGATGCCGCAACACCGAGTTCGTAGGTGGGGATTGAGACAGGTGCGCCGAAATACTCGGCCATGTTCTGATCTGATTCATACACCTTGATGCAGTGAAGATCACCAGAGGGCAGACGGCCATCGAGCTGCTGCCAGAAAAGAACACAAAGGTTCTCGACGGTGGGGATGATCCCACGGAGAAAATCAACGTCGTAATTCAGGTGCTTGTGATCCACCTTGTCAATGATAAGCTCGTCAAGCAGATCCTTGAGGCGCTTCAGGTCGATCACATACCCCGTAAGCGGATCAGGAAGCCCCCTGACTGTGACCTCCATAACGTAGTTGTGCCCGTGCCCGAAGGGGTTGTTGCACTTGTCAAATACCGCTTCGTTTCGTTCGTCCGAGAAGGTCGGGTTGTAGAGCCGATGGGCGGCCGAGAAACTGGCCTTACGTGTGACGTAGATCATGACGGACCTCGTGATTGTGCAGATGGAGGGACGTAAGCAGGACTGGAAAACCCTGAAAGGAGCGCAATGGTTCCGTCGGGTTGGCGCGCTGTTGACGCTTCAGGAGGACAGATGTTGGATATTTGCAGGAGATGAAGATGCAATGTACAATCAGAATGGGGCTCATTAGCCTGCCTGGGTCCATCAGATTTCTTGGACTCGCCGGACTCATGAGTTTATCTATTGCCGTTGCGGGGGCGGCCGCTGACCCTGCACTGGCTTCGTTGCTGTTGCCCCGGCAGGCAATGACGGCCACAGGCACGGTTTCCGTTCAGGGGACAATGAGTATCAGCGGGGTCCCCTTTGACGCTGCCCTGCACGCGGACACGATCGTCGTCAACACGGGATCGCCCTTCGGGATGAAGACCAGCAGCGTCTATGCCCGGGCCGACACCTTCGTGGTGTTGAACTATCTGACGCGTCAGGCCATCGATGGTGACCCTGATTCGGAAAAGCTCACCGGCTTGTTGCCCATCCCACTGGGGATCAGTGACATCCGAAGCCTTGTGCGCGGCGTGCCACCTGGTGATCTGGCTACGTTCGAGTTTCAGACGCAACGTCAGGACGGCAGCATGCTTTTTCGCCGTCGTGATTCGGCCACGGTGGAGTTCGTGCTGGTTGACACTTCAACGCATACACTTCGCCAGTATCAGCGCAAAGAGGCCAGCGGTCGTACGATGCTGAACGTCACCTATGGTACCTACCGTTCAAGCGGCGGAGTGCTGGTTCCCTACGGAGTTGACGTTACGGCCAACGACGATGCGCAGAAAGTGCAATTCCGCTTTGACGAGGTGCGTCTTTTGGCACCAGCCCAACCGCTTCGCCCCCTGACGATTCCCACCTCATTCACGCGGGTGACACTGAACTGATGGATAGGTGCGGGCGCATCGTCGCAATGCTGTTCGCCGTGACCACCGCAGCGGTCGCTCATGCCACAGCCCAGGATACAGCCCGCGTCAATGTGCCGCAGGACCAGGAATCCACCGACACGGTGGTCGTTTTTACGGCTCGAGACAGCGCGCATCTGCGCGTCAAGGAACGCACGCTCACGCTGCGTGGCAGCGCCCGCGTGGATATGCGCGAGCAGCGTCTGGAGTCGAGTCTGATCGTCATTGATTTCAACGCCGGTACCATGCGCGCCGAAGGGGCACGAGACTCGTCGGGAGCGATCACGGGCTTTCCGATGTTTCGTGATGCCGGCACCGAGTATGCAGGTAAGAGCATGGTCTACAATTTCCAGACCCGCAAGGGGCGTGTCGAATTCGGCGAAACGGCCATCGATGGTGGCTACTATTACGGCAGTGCCATCAAGCGGGTTGACGAGACGACGGCCTTCATAGACGGGGGCTGCTACACAACATGCGATGCTCCCCACCCGCATTTCTATTTCACCTCGCCGAAGATGAAGGTGGTTGCCAACGATAAGATCTTTCTCGATCCGCTGATCTGGTATGTCGATGACATCCCGGTGTTCGCGCTGCCACTCGGAATGTATTTCCCTATCGAGAGAGGACGCCGATCGGGTATCATCATCCCCTCGCCGGTTGTCACGGCTGACCGTGGTGTGGTGCTGCAGAACCTCGGTTACTACTTTGCGATCAGCGACATTGTTGATGCCGAGATAACAACGGACTTAACGACCAAGGGTGGGTTCACACTGTTCGGAAGGGGCCAGTATGTCGTGCAGGACCGCATGCGCGGAAACGCTGAGGTGCAGTTCGGATACACGCGGTTTTCTGTTACCCAACCCTACAACATGAACCTGGGGCTTCGTCTTTCCCACTCCCAGCAACTGCGTCCGGGCGAGAGTCTTGTTGCCGACGTCTTCTACGGCACGCAGCGCCTGCTGCAGAATACATCGCTCAATCCCAACGACCGTGTGCGTCAGAACGCCCGCAGCAATGTCTCCTACCAGCGGACGTTCTACAATGGCATGACGTTCAATGCGGCGTATTCGAGTGATCAGAACCTGGTCAACGGCTCGGTCACACACAGCCCGAGCGTCAATTTCAGCATTCCCCAGTTGCAGCCATTCGCCGCAATCGCCCCCTCTGATTTCTGGCTTTCCGAAGTGCAGTTCTCCTACCGGGCTACGGGTCGCTACACGGCCAGCTCACTGCGCAGTTCCGACACCGGGTCGTTCACCGTCAATGAATCATCCGTGATCGAACACCGTCCGTCGATGACGCTTACGCCGAAGCTTGGCTACCTGATCGTGGCCCCGTCCGTGAGCTACTCCGAGAACTGGTACTTCCAGCGCTTCACCCAGGGAGTGAGATCTTCCGACAGCACGCTGCAGACACGCCGTGAGGGAGGATTCTTCCGTGAATACACCTACGGACTCGGCGTCAATGTCTCAACGTTCCTGTATGGTCTGGCCTATCCCAGGATCTTCGGCATTCAGGCAATCCGGCACACGCTGCAGCCAAGCATCGGACTGACCTTTGTGCCCGACCAGTCCGACACGTCTCTTGGTTTTTTCGGTCAGTACACCAGCCCGGTCACGGGTCAGACGGTCTCGTATGCGCGGTTCGGTTCCGGTGGCGGACTGGCTTCCCGTCAGACTCAGATGCTTCTGACCGGCTCGTTTCTCAATCGTGTTGCCATCAAGACCATGGATGGTGATACCGCCGGCAAGCCATTGGAACTATTTACACTTACACTGAACGCTTCCTACAATCTGGCCGCCGATTCGCTGGGACTTTCACCCGTGTTTTTCAATTTTCGTACGCCGATGCTTGACGCTCTGGAGTTTAACCTGAGTGGAACCTTGAACGCCTATGATCAGGTCCTGGCGGCCGACCCGGCCACCGGACGTCAGGCGTGGCGTGACGTGAGCACCAGTGTTCTGGCTGCCGGCAAGGGACTTGCCCGGCTAACCAGTCTGAACCTACAGATGGGCTCGCGGTTTTCCTCGGACGGGGTCAGCCCCACACGGACCAGCGC
Source organism: Ignavibacteria bacterium (assembly GCA_040380835.1). Lineage (GTDB taxonomy): Bacteria > Bacteroidota > Ignavibacteria > Kapaibacteriales > Kapaibacteriaceae > UBA10438. Next base: position 29,774 of record JBEIIK010000003.1, read on the forward strand.
TCAGGGGGCTGACAGTTCAGCCCCCTCGAATGATCTTCGATCTCGGTTTGACAGTCGACTCAATGCCGAACAGACACGATCAGACATCTACGGAGACATGTCGCCTGGCTGGTCGCCCCTTGCCATCCCCTGGGAGGTGTCGGGTCAGGTCGTCTACAGCTACTCACGTCCCAATCCCGACGCCGTTTCGCAGACGCTTAACGCCGTAATCCGTGGTTCATTCTCGCTCACGCCGACAACCCGTGTGGGCGTCTCCGGATCGGTCGATCTGCTTACGGGCCAGGTCCTGAACCCGATCGTCGATGTTTCCAAGCAGATACACTGCTGGTATCTGACACTGAACTGGGTGCCGTTGGGATTCAACCGTGGCTTCTTTCTGCGTTTTGGAGCCACGGCTCCGCAGCTCAGGGATCTTGTCATTCCGAAACAATCAACGCCGCTGTATCGGTAGCCGACTCCGTAACTTGCAGCCATGTGTGGAATCGTAGGATACATCGGCACAAAGCCGGCCGCTCCGCTGATCGTCAGCGGTCTGAAGCGTCTTGAATACCGCGGATATGACTCTGCGGGCATTTGCTGCATAACGCCTGACGGGCTTAGCATCGCCAAGAAGGCCGGACGTGTGGTCGATCTTGAACGTGCGGTCGATGTTCACGCCCTTGAGGGCAGCGTCGGCCTGGGGCACACGCGCTGGGCAACGCATGGCGTTCCTAACGATGCCAACGCGCATCCGCATACCGACATGAGCGGGGCCATTGCGCTGGTTCACAACGGTATCATCGAGAACTACCTGACGATCAAGAAGAAGCTGCTCAGCGCCGGGTACACCTTCCGTTCGGACACGGACAGCGAGGTGCTGGCGGTGTTCATCGGCATGCTCTACGAGACCCTGAACGATCTTGAGCTGGCTGTGCGTACGGCTCTGGCCGAAGTCGAGGGCACCTTCGGCATCGTCGTCGTCAGTACGCACGCCCCAGATACAGTGATCGCCGCGCGTCGTGGAAGCCCCCTGATCCTGGGCATCGGCAATGGCGAGTACCTGGTTGCCTCGGACGCATCAGCCGTAATCTCGCACACCCGTCAGGTTGTGTACTTGCAGGAAAACGAGATGGCGATCCTGCGTCGTGACGGTTTTGCAACAAAGACCATTGAAAACGTCGACACGCGCAGCGTTGTCGAAGAGATCGCCTTTGAGCTCGAGCAGATCGAGCGTGGCGGCTTTGAGCACTTCATGCTCAAGGAGATCTACGAGCAGCCGATAACATTTCGTGATGGCTTTCGCGGACGTCTGCGTGCCGAGGACGGAGCGGTCCGACTTGGCGGTCTGGCGAGTGTGGCCGACAAGCTCCGTGCTGCACCGAGGATCATCATCACAGCCTGCGGCACGTCATGGCATGCCGCACTGGTGGGCGAATATCTTATAGAGTCGCTGGCCCGGGTTCCGGTCGAAGTCGAATACGCCAGCGAGTTCCGTTATCGGAACCCTATCATCAATCCCGATGATGTTGTCATTGCGATTTCACAGAGCGGTGAGACTGCCGATACGCTGGCGGCGATCCGTGAGGCTAAGCTCAAGGGAGCAACAGTCATCGGGATGGTGAATGTTGTCGGTAGCACGATTGCTCGGGAGACCGATGCCGGAGTGTATCTGCATGCAGGTCCGGAGATCGGGGTTGCCTCGACGAAGGCCTTTACATCCCAGCTTTGCGTGTTGACGCAGTTCGCCCTGTATCTGGGGCGAATGAAAAATCTCTCCGCCGAGCAGGGCAAGGCCATTGCTGAAGAACTTGAACTGATCCCCGAACACATAACGCGCATTCTTGACAACGTTGAGCCGATCCGCAACATCGCACGGCAGTATGCGGGTGCATCGAACTTCCTTTACCTTGGACGCGGAGTGAACTTCCCCGCTGCTCTTGAGGGGGCTCTCAAGCTCAAGGAGATATCCTACATCCATGCCGAGGGGTACCCGGCGGCCGAGATGAAACACGGTCCGATCGCTTTGATCGACGAGAATATGCCAGTAGTGTTCATTGCTCCGAAGGATGAGATATACGAAAAGATCCGGTCGAACATCGAGGAAGTGCGGGCGCGCAATGGTCGGGTAATCGCCATTGCAGACCAGGATGATGATCGTATCGCCGATGTGGCCACGCATGTGATCCGCATTCCCCGGACGTTACCGATGCTAACTCCGATTCTGACCTCGATTCCGCTCCAGTTGCTGGCCTACTTCATTGCCGTCGAGCGCGGCTGCAATGTGGACATGCCGCGTAACCTGGCCAAGAGCGTTACGGTGGAGTGACCCCAATGTCAGTCGCTGCCGAGACGGCCGAATCGATCATCATGGGCCTGCATTCGGGCTCTCGCAGGGCTCTTTCGAGAAGTCTGTCGCTTATTGAGAGCACGCTTGAAGCTGACCGCGACGTTGCCTTTGCGGTCCTTGAGCGCTGTGCCTCGGCGTCGTCCATGACCTGGCGCATTGGATGCACCGGACCACCAGGTGTGGGCAAGAGCACGTTCATCGAGCAGCTCGGTATGCAACTAACCGATATCGGGCGCCGCGTTGCCGTTCTGGCCGTTGATCCCAGCAGCCGTCGCACCGGAGGAAGCATCCTTGGAGACAAGGTTCGGATGCCTCGGCTGTCGCAGCGTCCGCAGGCCTACATCCGACCCACGCCTTCCAAAGCTGTGCTGGGTGGTGCAGCGCCGAGCACGCGCGATGCCGTCCTGCTGTGCGAGGAGGCCGGCTTTGACACGATCATCATCGAAACAGTCGGCGTTGGCCAGAGCGAGGTCGAGGTGGCGGGTATGGTCGATATGTTTCTGCTACTTGCTCTGCCCAATAGTGGCGATGATGTTCAGGGAATCAAACGCGGGATCATGGAATCGGCACACACGATCATCGTAACCAAGGCCGACATTGATCAAGCCGCGGCACATCGGGCTGTTGCAACTCTTACGGGTGCACTTCGTTATATGCACGCACCGCTTGACGACTGGACGACTGCCGTCGTGCCGGCAAGCAGTCTCTCGTCAGAAGGATTTGACGTTGTCATCAGCAGCATATCTGAGTTCTTTGCCCCCTCCCGTCGGCAGAGCATCGAGACACACCGACAGCTGCAGCGCGGCGAGTGGTTTGACAGCGTACTGACCGCAGAGCTGCTGCATCGACTGCTTTCCCAGCCCGCTATCCGCAGTGCCGGCGACCTCGCCCGTGAACAATGTATCCGCGGTCAAGTAGCACCAAGTCTGTCCGTTCATCGTCTGCTGGGCAGAATTCAGCTGACTATCACGGAGGACGCATGAATCACTTCCTTGCCGATATGCAGGATGCCGTAGCCAAGAGTCAGGCCCATGCATGGGTCCTGTTTGACATGCGGCGCTCCAATGATCTTGCCTGGGATGTGCTGCAGGTCAGTCCGGAGGCGCATTGCACACGGCGCTGGATGGTGATCATCCCTGCGCACGGCCGTCCGGTGAAGATCACGCATCGCATGGAGCAGGATCCGCTCTCGCACCTGTCCGTTGATGCAGTTGTCTATGACACACGCGAATCCTGGGAGCGCGTGGTCCGTGAGCAGCTCGCCAGCTTCAAGACAGTGGCCATGGAGTACTCTCCGATGGGTCAATTGCCGGTGATCAGTCGCGTTGATGCCGGCACTGTTGAGCTGATCCGGTCGTTCGGCGTGGACGTCGTGAGTTCGGCAGACATGTTGCAGCAGTTCACTGCGGTGCTGACGCAAGACCAGATCGCCGGAGCATGTTTAGCGGCAGGACAGTTGCGCGAGACCGTGATGGATGCCTTCGCCTTCATTCGTCAAGCCGTCAGACATCACGGTCGTGTTTCCGAGTACGACGTTCAGTCGTTCATCATGTCGGAGTTTTCCCGCAAGGGGCTGACGACAGATTCGGCTCCGATCGTGGCCATTGGTCCGAATGCGGCATCACCTCACTATGCCCCATCAGGTCTCCGCTCAAGTGATATCGAGTCCGACATCGTGGTTCTGATCGATGCATGGTGCCGGCACGATTCGGCCGGGTCTGTTTTTGCCGACATCACCTGGGTAGGCTACACTTCCGAAGTTGTTCCGGAAGATGTAGAGTCCGCCTTTGCCATCATTCGTAGGGGGCGCGATGCCGCCTTGGACCTGGTTCGTGAGCGTTTTCGCACCGGGCAGCCCCTTGCCGGATATGAGGTCGACCGTGCCTGCCGATCAGTGATCGAAGAGGCCGCAATGGGCCATGCCTTTATTCACCGCACTGGCCATAACATCACCACCGAGGTGCATGGTCCCGGGGCAAATATGGATGACTTTGAAACCCACGATACGCGGCGAATTCTACCCGGGACATCTTTTTCAATTGAACCGGGCATCTACATTCCTGACCTTCTTGGTCTTCGTACAGAGATCGACGTGATCATTACGCCCGAGGGCCAGGTCCTGGTTCCGAGCGAACCCATTCAGCAGTCCATCGTTGCGATCATGAATCAGGACGCTGCGGCATGAGGAGATCATGGATGAACCTTCTGCATTCCGTAGTTGTCGTCATGACGATGCTCGCGCAGGGCGGCCTTGCGCTGGGTGCATCGGTATTTGCGGATGAATCCGAGAAGTATCGTATTGCACAGGCGTATGAGCGCACGGGTGACCTTCGCAATGCTGCCCGGCTCTACCAGGAGCTGTATGCCGCGGAAAGCACCAACGACAGCTATTTCGGTGGAGTCGTCAGGGCGCTCTCGGGTCTCGGACAGTTTGCTGCCCTGCTCCCAATCGTCGAAAAGCATGCTGAACGAACAGCTTCAGCGAATGATGCTCTGCTAGCCGGTACACTGCATGCCCGTCAGAACAATCTGACCAAGGCGCGATCTTACTGGGAACAGGCGCGCTCGCTATCGAAAGATGATGAGTCGGTTCTTGTTCAGCTAGGGCGCGATCAGATGGATCTGTTTCTGCATGCAGACGCATTGGAAACCTTTCTTGCGGCGCGCACCGTTAACGGCTCGCCCACGGCCTACTCGGATGAGATATTCAAACTACGTTCGGCATCGGGAGATCTATCAGGTGCCGTTGCCGATGTGCTAGCCGCCTTTGCCATCGATGCCGATGCCGTAGCGGCAGAGCGGCGTCTGAGTTCGCTCATGTCGCATGAGAACGGTGCGACGATCATTGCCGAAGCGCTTGCAGAACTTCCACGCAGCGATGTCCGGAATCTACGTTTGACGGCCTGGTTCTTTCGGGAGACCAGACGCTGGAGTGACGCCTACGAGATCATTGCCTTGCTGGATTCACGCAGTTCAATGCCTGGTAATGAACTGTTGATATTTGCCGAGGGGGCCAGAGCTTCGGATCAGTACGACGTGGCACTGAAAGCCTATGAGGAGGTGGCACGTCGGGCAAAAGATGCAAACCTTGTCATGACGGCGGCATTCGGCTCCGTGCGCACACTCGAGCTCCGACTGCGAGTCTCAAGTGCGGTAACCGGCGATGAGGCACGTGAGATCCTGCGCCGCTATGACGATATCATCGCGCGCTATGGTAGCAATCCTCTGGTAGCCGATGCGCTGTACTTCAGTGCCTTGCTTCATGACGAGGTGCTGCGGGAGATGGATCTGGCCCGTGAGCGGCTGACACGCCTGGTTAATACCTGGCGATCGCTCTCGCGCGCCATTGATGGTGCCCTGAAGCTAGCCGACATCTACCTTGCCATGGGGCAGGATGAACGGGCGCTTGAGCTTCTCGGCACCGTTGTAAATGGTCCGGTCGGACTCGTTGGGGACCGTGCCGATATGGCGCGGCTACGGCGCGCTGACATTCTGCTCTGGAACGGCGAGCTCGACTCTGCCAGGACTCTCTATCAGCCCCTTGCCGAGACAAGCGGCTCCATCGCTTCCAACGATGCCCTTGATCGGATGATGCTGCTTAATCTGGCGCTTGATGATTCCGCCGCAGTACGTGCCATAGCCCGTGCTGATGGATTCATCGTCCGCCGCCGGCATGCCGAGGCAATCAGGGAACTCGACTCGATCATTCCGAAGATCAGAGACAATGACTTGCGCGACCGCTCGCTGCTGCTGTGTGCGCGCAGCTGTCTGTTCATCGGCGATAGTGTCCGTGCTGGCGCGCTTCTTAAAAGGATCATCGACGGTAGTCAGGAGTCGATTTATGGCGACCGGGCCATGTGGCTTTATGCCGATATTGTTTCGAGTCAGAAAGACTCACAGCGCGCCGTGCAAGTTCTTGAGGCTCTTCTGCGCAGTTATCCACGTTCCATCATTGTTCCCGATGCTCGAGAACGGATCCGTCGTCTGCGGGGCGATGGCCGCTAGGGTGGGAGCTCAATCGAGAAAGACCTGCTAATGGAATTGACCACGTTCTCACAACTTCCCTACCGGCGTCCGGATATCGGCGCTCTGTCACAGAGTGATCAGACTCTGATCACTCGCATTCAGGGGGCTGACAGCGCCGCGGAGATCATTGCCTGCGTCGAGCAGTGGAACCAATCGCGGATTGACACCTACACCATGGCATCGATCGCCGAGGTGAAGTTTACTCAGAATGTTGCTGATGCCCAGTCGAAGGCAGAAAAGCTGTTCTTTGACGAGAATGGTCCGTCGCTGACCGAGCTTGATATCAGCGTTGCACGCGCGCTGCTGGCCTCAGCGCGCAGTCAGGACATTGCTGACCATTTCGGAGAGCTCTTTCTGACTCGGCTCAGGAACTGGACCCTGACCTTTGAACCGTCGATCAAAGATATCCTCGTGCACGAGGCCGAGCTTTGCACCCGTTATAACGAGATCACTGCCTCGGCCAAGATCGAGGTTGACGGACAGACGTATAACCTCTCGACCATCGGACGGCTTGTCATCGACCCGGACTCGGGAATCAGGCACCGTGCGCACCTTGCGATGGGAAACTTCCTGCTTGAGCATGCCGAAGAACTCGATTCAATCTTTGACCAACTCGTAAAGCTGCGAGCCGAGAAAGCCGAAAAGCTTGGCTACTCTTCATACACTGATTTCAGGTACGTTGAGTTCGGCCGTGTTGACTACACTGCTGACGATGTCGAGAAGTTCCGCGCTCAGGTTCGCGAGCACGTCGTACCACTTGCTGCCCGTCTGCGTCAGGCCCAGGGTAAGCGACTCGGCATCGAGCGTATGACCACCGCCGACGAGAAGCTACAGTTCATTGACGGCAACCCGGTGGCATCGGGCGATCACGACTGGATCGTCGAACGTGCCGAGAAGATGTACTCCGAGCTTTCGCCCGAGACCAACGAATTCTTCCGCCTGATGCTCGATGCCGAGTTAATGGACCTGAAGAGTCGCGACGACAAGGCCACCGGTGGGTACTGCACGAGTTTCAGTGCCTATGGCCTGCCGTTCATCTTCGCCAACTTCAATCGCACGACGCATGACATTGAAGTGCTGACGCACGAGGCCGGTCATGCCTTCCAGGCTTACCGCAGCCGTAATCTCGGCGTGCCCGAATACTTCAGGCCTACCGCCGAAGCATGTGAGATCCATTCCATGGGCATGGAGTTTCTGACCTGGCCTTGGATGAAACTCTTTTTTGAAGATCAGACTGAGAAGTTCAAGTTCTATCACCTTCAAGGGGCGCTGCTGTTCCTGCCCTACGGATGCGCAGTGGACCACTTCCAGCACTGGATCTATGCCAACCCGCAGGCCACGCCGGCCGAGCGAAACGCGCACTGGAAAGAGATGGAGCGGATTTACATGCCGTGGCGCAACTCTGAAGGATTCCCGGCAGCCGAGCAGGGTCGGATGTGGCAGTTCCAGCGGCACATCTATGAAAGTCCCTTTTACTACATCGACTATGCTCTGGCCCAGACCTGTGCGCTGCAGTACTGGAAGTGGTCGGAGGCCGATCGTGACTCAGCCTTTGCCTCGTACTTGTCGATCTGCGACATCGGCGGTTCAAAGCCATTCCTGGGAATAGTCGATCATGGTCGTCTGACCTCCCCGTTCCGCGAAGGGTGCCTGCAGGACATTGTAACCTATGCCTATGGTGTTCTCCAGCAGCGCCACCCCGATTTCATGCTTGGATACTAATTCATAAAAAGCTCCCCATGAGCCCCCTGAAATGCCTCTTTGGGTATGTCAGGGGGCTTTTTTTTGATAGATTTGCTGCGATTGCATTCGGCAAATAGTCTCCATTCACATCATGCGGTCTCGCATATGAACAACATCCAACGCTTTTTTGCTTCCGTGTTCTGCTGCCTTGTGCTGGCCTCGACGGTCGTGCTCGGCCAGTCTCAGCCACTGACCACCTGGTCGCTAAGCAGTGGTAATTACACGTTCACTGACTGGTTAAGTACCAACCCTGCCGGTTCGTATCCCACGGCCATGATGTTTCACACGGTCGCAGAAATCGATCTGCCATCGGATGCGCCGGTCGTTGGTGACTTCAACTGCGCCTACAACCTTGCCAGCGGTGCACGCATATCCGGTCTCGGCACGGGCGGGCTTTCGTTCATCAATACCGGATCGACGCTCTGCAACTGTCAGTTTGTAGGTGCTGCGGTTCTGGCACTGAACACAGTGGGCCGCGCACAGATCGGTGTTACGTGGACGTCCTCGGTCAATAGCGCAGGAACGCGTCCGTACGCGTTGCGCTTGCAGTATCGCCTCAGCACAGTCGGGCCGTGGATCAACGTGTTCAACAATAACGTCCCTGTTGAATATGTTGCGCCCTTGAATGCCTCAGGTCTCGCCACGCAGCGTATCGTCACAACGACGCTCCCAACGGTCTGTGAAAACCAGCCTACACTCCAGCTGCGCTGGGTGTACTATCAGGCTCCTGTTCTCTCGTCCGGTAGCCGCCCAGGCATCACGTTCGATGACCTGACAGTCTCATCCCAGTCGCTCATCGGAACGGCAACAAATCTTGCCATTGAGAACATCGTCCCCGCGGTGCCCTCGCAAAACACGCCGTTCAGCCTGCGCATTCGTGCTGTTGATGCTCTTGGTGCCGCTAAGAATGTCACGACGTCAACCACCGTACAATTGCAGGTGAATGCCGGTACTGGATTCCTTTCGGGAACGACCATCGCCACGATCCCTGCCGGTACAAGCTTCGTTGACCTGACAAGCATAAGCTACAGTGCTGCTGAGTTGGGTGTTCAGTTCCGAGCCATATCGATTTCGGGTCAGGTCCTCACCCAGGGCCTCTCACCTGTGCTGACCGTCAACGGTCCACCGTCATACGCTCTAGTAACCGGGGCTCAGACCACCGGATACGTCAATGTTCCGTTCAACCCGCTTACCGTTACGATTTTTCGGGCTGACAACACCGTCGATCAGAATTATGTTTCAAACGTTACGATCAGCCGGATCTCCGGGCCGGGAGTCCTTTCTGGTACAACCACGGTTCAGGCTTCGGCCGGCGTGGCAGTATTCAGCGGCGTCTCTGTAACGGCTCCAGGAACATATCAACTCTCGATTTCAGCCCCGGGTGTTCCAGCGATCACCCTGCCGTTTGCCACGGCAGCGACAACCCCGAACATGATCACCGACATTGTGCCGCAGTTTATCCATGCACGGGTTGCATCGGGCACGTGTAACTCCTCTGTCTCGGCGTTCCCGATCCCGGTATATGCCCGAGTCACGTTCACGAATCTGACACCAAACTCGGTGTATCGCTACAACACCGGCCTTGCTCTGGACAACGTGCTGACATCCACGGGTGGCGGATTTAACGTTCACTACAACGGCAACGACAACAGCTATGTCTATGCTGCCGGCAAGTCACTGAATACTCCAGGCGAGTTCTCAACGTTCTCTACCCTTCCTGGCCAGACATCAAAGACGATCTGGATCAATCTTGTAACATCAACCAACGCTGCGTTCCAGGAACAGGGCACGATTTTCTGGCGTGTTTCTCTTGGCGATAACGATGGCAACCTCATCAACCGTTACCAGCTTGCCCAGACATCAGTGCCGCTTCGGCTTGGAAACCTGCCGACGCAAGCAACAGGTATCGCTGATGACAACTCGCAGCTGACGGAGAGGAACTTTGTGCTGTTTTATGACAACGCAGCAGGTACAGGCCGTCCGCTGACGGTCGCACTTGTTCAGCGTCAGAACACCACAGTTGCCGGTGCCGAGACGTTTTACGCCACGCGCCAGTCGATGGCTTCATCATGGGCTACATTCATCCCGAATACTCTTCCTACCGGAGTTCGCCGTATTGAAGAGCGTGATGCCATCTCAGGTAACATCGTCAACGCGATCACTTCGGTTGATGGTCGCTGGAACAACATCCAGACCAACCCGTCTGACTTGGTTGCCTATCCGAGCGGCCCGGGTGGATTCTTGGCGCCGATCATCATGCAAACACCCCGGATCACTGTTTCAGCACCGGTCTTTGGCGACACACTTTGCGCGGGCACCACTGCCGTAGCACGCTTTGTCGCTCGCGGCATGGCTAACGTTGACATTCAGTTCTCGTCAAACAACGGTGCATCCTGGCAGTCCATGGGCGTTGTGCCTGCAACATCGACGGCGGTCAACTGGACCGTGCCGGACATCGAGTTTGCGGGACAGTGTCTAGTGCGTGTCGTTGGAGTTGACCGTCCGGAGATCACCGCGACGTCACAGATGTTTGCCGTCGCATCGGCCATTCGTGTTGTGTCACAGCCTGAGTCGCGTAACCTTTGTGTCGGTGATCGCCTGTCGCTGGTTGCCGTTACAGCTGGTGCCGTGCGTAATTATCAGTGGTTCAAGAACGGTGTTGCGATCGAAGGAGCAACAAGTGCATTGTATGCTCTCGATCGTGCGCAGTTCAGCACGGCTGGCGTCTATCGTTGCGAACTGTGGGGATTCGGTCAGTGCGGCAGCAGCCGTACCAACGACATCCACATTCGTGTTGCCCGCCCGACGTCTATCGTCAACCAGACGCGCAATGCGCCTGTGAAGATCGGTGGAACGGCGTTCCTGAGCGTCGAAGCTGAAATCCCGAACGAGGCTATTTCGTATCAGTGGTACAAGGGTCAGACAGCTCTGGTTGATAACGGCCGCATCGTTGGTACTGCATCAAACCGTCTTGAGATCCGCAACATCGGCAATAACGATCTTGGAACCGATTACTACTGTGTTGTGACTGGTGTTTGCGGTTCAGCGACATCGCGTCAGGCTCGTGTGCTTACCTCTGGTGTCTTTGTTGATTTCGCATCCAACAGCGTTGGTGTGTGTGACGGACAGAAGGCAACGATATCGGCTAATGCCTATGCCAATCCTATGTCGGGTGCTCTGCGCCTGCAGTGGTGGTATAAGGGGGCTCCTCTTGCAGATGGTGGTCGCTACTCCGGTGTGCAGACTTCTACTCTGATGATCGACCCGGTCACCACGCAGGATATCGGCGATTACACGCTGTATGCCGAACTGACCGACAATCGTAACGTCAACGCCATGGGCTCAGTGAGTCTCGTGATTGCCGGTAGTCCAACGATCTCGGCTCAGCCAATGAGCAATACCGTCTGTGCCGACGAAGTATTCTCACTCTCTGTCACTGCAACGGGTGCAGGAAATCTCGCCTACCAGTGGACGTTCAACGGCACTGACATCAGCGGACAGAACAGCCCGATGCTGTCACTGACGGCTACGTCCGCTCGTGCTGGCCAGTACGCCGTTCGCATTTCCACGGCTTGCGGTTCCGTGACTTCGAATTCGGTTACCGTTACTGTACGCGACGCAACGATCATCACCCAGCAACCACCTGCCACGGTGGCCGCAACTGTCGGACAGCCATTGCGTATTGACCTCACGGCAACGGGTTCTGGAACGGTCCAGTACCAGTGGTTCAAGGATGGTGCCGCCCTTGCCGGAGAGGTTACTCCAGCGTTCGCCAAGGCTGCTTATGCACTTACGGATGCCGGCAAGTACTGGTGCCGTGTTCGTTCCGATTGTGGTGAGAAGATTTCGGACACCACAACAGTCACCACGCGTCCTGGTGTGGTCGGTGTTGACGACGAAGACGGTGTTGTGGCAGGATATACAGTCTCCCCGAACCCGGGATCAGACGTCATGAGCGCCCGTCTGGTCATCGACACCCCATCGCGCGTTGTCATGACCCTTGTGAATCTCACGGGTGAAACCGTCCTGACGATCACCGACACCAGGCTTTCCGCCGGAGAATACGCCATGCCGTTCTCGGTTGCCGACCTCTCGGCTGGTCAGTACCAGCTTGTTGCCATGATCAACGGTCAGGCACAAACACGCACGGTCGTCGTCGTAAAGTAACTCCGCCGGACGGCGAGCCGTCGAAAAAGTATTCGAAACACGAAAAGGGGTATGCGAAAGCGCATGCCCCTTTTTCGTAGAATCGTGCGATGTTTCCAAAGGGCTTATGAAAACGTTCTTGCGTCTTCTGTCCATCCTGATGTTGGTGGCGACCCCTACCTGGCAATTACGCTCTCAGGAAATGGTCGTTAGCGAATACCTGAACATGGTTGATCCAACAATCGAGTGGACTGAGTTGTTCGTTGTTGCGGACAATCTCAACGTTGTGGGATGGATCGTAACTGATAACAACACCGGGCAGATCACACGTCAGGGTGGGCCCCAGTTCAAAGACATTCCGCTGTGGCGGAATCTTCGTTCCGGAACAATCATCGTGCTCTGGCACCGTGCCTTCCCCGCCGGCTATGTACAGGATGATGATCCGGCGGACGGTTATCTTGAGCTCTCGGCTCGTGATGCCAGGTACTTTACGACGTACCTCTTCGCCCCCGGAGTTGATAACGACATGAACATCAATCAAACGGGTGAACTTGTCGAGTTGATGAAGTCCGATCTGACACACGTGCATGCATTAGGGTTCAACAAGCCGACAGGGCCTTCGTACAACAGTTTGCCAATGCCGAAAGTCAACATTGACTCGGCCAACATTTCCAACTCGCGGTCGGCACGCGTCAGTGGGCGGACACTTGCTGCCTATGGTTTTGGAGTGACAAAAGACTCAGCCGTTGTGGGATTCAACGACTCACGAGGTCTTCCTAATCGTTGGGATCTGCCGCGCACGGCTCTTGGACTGGCCAATATCAACCACTGGTTCTGGCGTGAAACGCGCGAGCCTAAGTGGACATCTACTCCGGCGATCAGCCTCATTACCCAGTCGGCCAACAGTAATACCATTGAGTGGACGGCGCTGGACGATCCTTTTCCGCAGGATTCAACCACAGGGTATCTTATTCTGCGTGATACACTGGGGTTTGCCGGCTTCCCTTCGGGCGTTATCCGTGACGGCATCACCATTGCCAAGGGCATACGCATCGGGTCAGCCACCGTGCTCGATGTCCGCCCGACAAAGCTCGGCAGACGACTGGTGGATTCGGCCAACATCCTCTGCGGAATGACCTATTCATATCGCGTCTATGGATACCGTTACCGGCGTGATGATATTCTGACAGCAACGGATGATACCACCGCTCGTGGACGCCAGTACAATGAGCAACGCTGGTGCGAGTCGGCACCCATCACGAAGAGCAATCCCACAAAGCCCCTTATCCAGGCATCACGCCTGCAGATCTGTCCCGGTGATACTGTAAGTCTGACGACGACCACCACAAACGCCGTGCTCTACGAATGGACTGTTAACGGACAGTCCGTACCCGTTGGTGGTACAACGCGTATTGTCGTGCGTGCCACCGGTGAGTACCGGCTCGTCATCAAGGGGGCTGACGGTTGTTCGGCCATTTCCGATGCCGTCATCATCACGGCGCTTCCCGCCCCTTCGGTGGAGATCACGCCTACCGGAGCACTGACTATATGTCCGGGCGATAGCGTGAAGATCACCTCGACTACAGTTGCCGCTTCCTATGAATGGCTTCGTGACGGACTTCCCATTCCCGGTGCCACAGCGAACACCTACGTGGCGCGACTTGACGGAGACTATCAGGTGCGGATCGCAACCGCTGCCGGCTGTCCGGGTATCTCATCTGCCCTGCGTCTGCGGCTGCAGAATGTCAAAGCTCGAATGTCCCCGAATGTCGTTGACTTCGGTACGATCGGACAGTGTCGAGCTGATACAACGGTTGATGTTGAGATCATCAATGAGGGACAGGCCCCCATTACTGTCACCAATGCCACCTTTCCGCTTGGATTTGCCCTTGTATCTCCGGCGCCCGGTTTTCAGGTCGCTGCCGGTAAGCGACAGACCGTGCGCCTGGTGTTCTCGCCTGCCGGGCCAGGCACAGCTTCTGGAGCGGCTTCATTTCTGGTTCAGCCATGTTCGACGCCGGTCGCCTTCACGGTCAGGGGGCAGCGCACGGCCGTGTCCGTGGCGTTGAACAAGCCGGGAGTTGACTTCGGGACGTATTCGGCATGTCCGACATCAGACATCAGGCCGGACTCCACGTTCTGTATCACGAATTCTGGTTCGGAGCCGATCACCATCGGCGTACCAAGGGTCGATCCGCCATTCTATCTTGTGACAGACATTCCGAAACCGGTGAAGATCGACCCGGGTGCGAACTTCTGTGTTAAGATCACCTACCGTCCGATGAATGCCGATCTTGATCGAGGCGTCATTCAGACCATCGGTTTCCCGTTTACCTCGGCCTCATGTCAGGACACCCTGCGTGCTCGCGTTCAGGGGGCCAGCTACCGCCCGGTAGTTACGGCCGATGAGCCGAGCGTTGACGTCGGCATGGTGCTGGCCTGTTCAAGGCGCCTTGATACGGTCATCAGCCTCACCAATCAGTCGCTTGTGCCTGTTTCGATCTCGAACATCGTGGGGCAGGACGTCACCTACGCCGGTGCTGCCGTCACGATCCCGCCAAAGTCATCTCGGTTGTTCCCGGTCACGCTGACGCCGTCTGCGGCCTCCGGGCCGTTCTCGATCCGTGCCAGGGCCGTTGCGCTTCCCTGCAGCGACAGTATCACCGTGACGTTCGATGGGGTGTTGCTGAACGCAACGTTTTCGCAGGACCGAGATGACATCGACTTCGGAACAATCCTGTTGTGCGAACGCTCGTCGGCCTCGGCTTCATTCTTGATCTCAGCGCGCGGCCTGTCCGGTCTGCGTTCAAGGCTCACGTCGATGACCGTGCGCGCCCCTTTCGCACTATCGGTATCAGCGGGACAGAGTTTCCGTGATTCAATTCGGGTGGATGTGAGCTTTACCCCATCTGGTCAGGGGGCTTTTGTTGATACCATCAACTACTCGATCGATCCGTGCTCTGTTTCGCGCAGCATTATCGTGCGTGGCGTGGCGGCCAACCCGCAGCGATCGACGTCGATCAGCGGCTCTGACTTTGGCACGCTAACGCCGGGAACCATCGCTCGCAGGACGATGACGGTGGTCAATACCGGTACGGCGGACATTGACCTTGATGATCTGCGGGGTGTGTCCGCCCCGTTCAAGATCATTGCTCGGCGTCCTGCCCTGCCAGCGCGCCTTGCTCCCGGTCAGAAAGCCGAGATCGATCTCGAGTACGCGTTTGTCGACTATGACCGGCGCGATACAATAATGATCAGCAGCCGGAGTATCGGCAGCTGTGCCGATTCGGTTGCCTTTACGCTTACGGGCTGGACGGTTGGTAAGGGAACTGTTACCGGAATAGCCATTATTGCACCCGTGGACGTTCGGGCTGTTGCTGGTAGCCGTGTTGGTCTGCCGTTTTCTCTGACCTCTCTCGCACCATTGGATTCACTGGATCTTCGATCGATGACGGTTGATATCGACTATAACGCCCGCCTGGTCCGGTTTGAAACGGTCAGCTGCGCTTTGCCGGGTGCAACGGCCACCATCGCAGAACCCATTCCGGGTCGGGCTACGGTAAGCATCACATCAACGAGTGCTATCGTGGCCATGAATCCGCTTTTCTCGATCACAGCCCGCACCTATGTAGCAGATACCAACGCCACGATCCTTGATGTTGATACAGCTCTTGCACCGGGTACGATCATCACCGGTCAGGATGGATCATTGACGGTCGAAGGTGAATGCGAGATTTCCGCCGGCTCTGTCGGGGTAAAGCGCGGCATTGTGTTCAGGGCTTCAATTGTGGATCACGACAGACTCTGCCTTGACTTCTCCGCCATCACGAACGATCCCGTAAACGTTTGTATTGTCTCTGTCGCTGGGCAAGCGCGGACTCTGCAGATCCAACCGAATTTGAATCAGGATATTCAAAGGTTCATCGTACCGGTCGAAGATCTTGCCACCGGTACGTATGTCGTGCGCTACCAGCACGGCCGTCACGTGCGTTCCATTCCGTTCACAATTGTCCGCTAGGCCTGCCACCGGGCCGCGCTGACCAAACCATTGATTGAGGAAGTTTTGAAGGTTCTCGTTACCGGAGCTACCGGATTCGTCGGAAGTCATGTTGTGGATTCTCTGCTCGAACAGGGCCACGCTGTGTCCTACATCGCGCGGTCCACATCCAATCTGCGCTGGCTCGAAGGCAAGGATGTCACTCGCGTCGAAGGGTCCCTCTTCGACGTTGAATCACTGCGGCATGCCGTGGCAGGCGTGGATGTGGTCATTCACGTGGCAGGGCTGACAGCTGCAAGGAACGAGCAGGAGTTTCTTCGCGGTAACTTCGAGGCCACGCGCAATCTTCTCGACGCCGTGCGTGCCTATAACCCTGCATTGCTCCGGTTCCTGCATGTCTCATCCCTGGCCGTGGTCGGTCCGTCAGTCAGTCTCGACGCACCTGTCGATGAGTCATCCCCGTTGCGTCCAATCACGGCCTATGGCCGCACAAAGAAGCTTGCCGAGGATGCCGTGCTTCAGGCAACAGACATTCCTTCGACGATCGTCCGCCCACCTGCGGTTTATGGTCCACGCGATGAGGCCATCCTGACCTTTTTCCAGACGGTCGGCAAGGGGCTGGCAACATACATTGGCTTTGGTGATAAGAGCGTGAGCCTTGTCCACGTGCGCGATCTGGCCCGCGGCATCGTCATGGCCGCCATGGACGAACGCGCCGTGGGGCAGACCTATTTTGTTTCCTCCGACGAGTTTTACACCTGGCCACAGATCGCCGCCATGACCGGTGCCGTTATGGGTAAGCGTCGTCTGATCCCGATCCGGCTTCCTCATCTTGCCGTACTCGGCATCGCCGGCATATCCGGTTTCTTCGGCAAGCTTTCCGGTAAGCCCCCTGTACTCGACTATGAAAAGGGGCGAGACCTTATCCAGGAATACTGGATATGCAGCACCCAGAAGGCGCGCAACGAGATCGGCTACAAGCAGCAGGTGTCCTTGCAGGAAGGCATCGGCGAGACCGTTTCCTGGTATCGGAAGCAGCGCTGGCTATGATCCGTCGGTTGCTTGTCAGCCTTACCGGTGCCTCGGCAGTTGCCGTGGTCATCGGCGTCGTGATCCTGGCCTTCGCCATCATGCTTGCCACGCGAAGTCACCCTGTTCCGTATCAGCAGACCGAGGCCACTGTGCGCGACAGTGTTCGCGTCTATCGCAATTCCTTCGGCATACCGCACATCGTTGGCCGGTCCTTGCATGATGTGATGTTTGCCCAGGGATATACGCATGCCCAGGACAGGCTCTGGCAGATGGACTTCTGGAGGCGCTCGGCAACTGGCCATACGGCCGAGATCTTCGGTCCAGAAGGCGTACAGGTAGATGCCTTCATGCGGACGATCAATATCGCCGCAGTGGCCCGCATGCAACGCCGCGCGCTCAGCCGCACGGCGCTGCAGATCCTGCAGGCCTACTGCCGGGGCGTGAACGCCTACATCGAAGAAAACGCCGATAATCTTCCATTTGAGTTTGATGCCCTGGGATACAAACCGCACCCGTGGACACCGGAGGACTGCCTGATCCTGGGACGTGCAATGGCCTTTGAACTCAGCCTGGGATTCTGGTCAGACATCACCTACGCTCAGATACGGCATCAACGCGGAAGCACATACGTCGGCGACTATGTACCAAGTGATGCACGCGGGCCCTATGTGCTAGATACCTCTGAGGCTCGGCCGCCATCCGGGCTTGCCACTGCTCCTGGCAGAAGCTCGGCCGACCTGCCGCTGACGGTTCTGGCCGGTGTGCGCCAGAATCTGTATCAGGTGCGTGATCAACTCGGCCTGCGTGGCGCCGGATTTGGCAGCAACTGCTGGGTCGTTAAGACCCCACAGGGCGGAACGATCGTTGCTAACGATCCGCACCTGAGTGCCTCTGCGCCGGCAAAGTGGTACCAGATCCATCTGACCGCACCGGGACTCAATGTGGTGGGTCTGAGTATTCCGGGAATGCCCCTTGTGCTGTCGGGTCGTAATGACCAGCTGGCATGGGGCTTTACCAACGCCATGATCGATGACGTCGATTACGTTGTTGAACGCTGTGACTCGGCCAACCCGGAGAACTACTATCTCGATGCCAGCGGCGTGCGGCGCAAGTTCACCTTTGTCGCTGACACGATCCGCGTGGCCGGTCATAGCGACACGATCATCAGCATTCGCGCGACCAAGACCTCGCGGGTTATCTCCGATCATCACCTGATGCGCAACCCGAGCGTGATCTTCGACTTCCCGAGGGTCGCCTCCACGTCGTATGTCTTTCCGGAGCGAAACACAAAGCAGCCCACGTGCATGACCTTCCGCTGGGCGGCCACCTATGCAAGTGACGAGATCACTGCCATGTACCGTATCAATACGGCACGCAATCTCGAGCATGTTCTGCGTGCCCTTGAAGGCTGGGGAGCACCGGCATTGAGCTTCTCCATTGGTACTGCCGGTGGCTCCATGGCCAGCATCGTAGCTGGACATCTTCCGGTGCGCGGCACGGCAGATCCGCACCTGCCGATCGCTTCATGGGAACAGGGGGCTGACTGGTCGGGTGTGACCTCGCTGACCACGCTCGGACGGATCGTCAACCCCTCGCGCGGCTGGCTGGCAACGGCGAACAACCGGCTGAGTCCATCGCCTACCTATGTCGGTGCGCTCTTCGAGCCCCCTTCGAGAATCGAACGGATCAATGAGCTTATGAGACTCTACCGCAATCCGTCGGTGCGGGATGTGCAGATGATGCAGCTAGACGTGGTCTCGCCCTATGCCCGGGATGTGCTGCGACGTGTGATCCCGATTCTGACAAGAGGAGTAAAGAAACTCTCAAGCGACGAACGTCGGGCGCTGACCATTCTGCAGGCTTGGGATGCCGGGCATACGCCGCTTGACAATGCGGCATCGATCTTTTCCGTGTTCCTCGACCGCCTCGTCTGGTCAACCTTCGAAGACGAACTCGGTCAGCAGTTGTATTTCGACTGGACCCTTGTGCCGAATATTGCGCTGCGACGAGTTGATGAACTGCTTGATTCGCCGGAGCACAGGCTATGGGACGACATTCGCACCGTCTCGGAGGTTGAGACCATGCCGTGGATCGTGCTGCGCGCATTCCATGCGGCCATCGTCGATCTGCGTGAGCATTTCGAGGTTCCGCCTGAAGGAGGCGCCTGGGCCTTCGGTAAGATACACTCGGTGACCTTTCCGCACATCTTTGGACGTAACCAGCTGATGCGTCCAACAATGAATCTGGGTCCGTTCGACATCGGAGGCAGCCAGACGACCATCAACAACACGCAGTGGAAGTTCACCAGTAATCGTCCGCACGAAGTAACACTACCTACAACGGTTGTGGCAAGCATGCGGGTGATCTCGTCTCTTTCAGACTCGGTGCAATACACCGTAATTCCAGGTGGAGCATCGGGTCAGCCCCTTGAGGCGCATTACTCCGATCAGATGCAGCTCTGGCTCAAGGGCGGATATGTCAAGGTCCCAGTTTCACCGCAACCCGATGTCTCATTCCGATTGTATCACATCTATCGACCTCGTTAGTCAATGGTTGCGTATTTTGTAAGGCTTTGTCTCACATATCATTTCAGATAGCCATGTCCGTTACCGTTTCCATAGCATCGCGTCAAAGCGTCAAAGCCGACGCGCTTGTGGTTCTCGTCCCGCAGTCTGAGCGTGACTTCTCGCAGAATGAGAAGGTCCTTACAACTAGCATACCGCATCTGACTCCCCTATTTGAATCCAAGGACTTTGTCGGTAAGAGTCTGCAAACCTCCCTTGCCTATGGCGGCTCGGCCGCTGCTGCGCCCCGGATCGTGTTGACCGGACTTGGTGAGACCAAATCGATCAGTCTTGAAACACTGCGCCGTGCTTCTGCAGCGGCAGCCAAACGTGCGGCCTCTGTCGGTTGCCAGCACATTGCCATCGAGGTTCAGCCGCTCAACGGACTTGACGCCACGGACTGCGCGCAGGCCATCGTCGAAGGGGCTTTTCTGAGCCAGTATGCCTTTGATAGCTATAAGACCATCAATGCCGGTAACGGCAAGAAGGTAAAGAAGCTCACGCTTGTTACGGACAAGGGTCACCAGAAGGCTGTGGCCAAGGGAGCCGAGTCGGGCATGATCATCGTCGATGGTGTGAACCTTGCACGCGATCTGGCCAATGCGCCTAATTGCGAGATCTATCCTGAGACGCTGGCCAAGCGTGCGCAAGAGGTTGGACGCAAGTACGGGTTCAAGACCACCGTGCTGAACAAGCAGAAGATCACCCAACTCAAAATGGGTGGCCTACTCGGCGTCAACCAGGGAAGCGTTCGTCCTCCGGTCTTCATCGTCATGGAATTCATGAACGGTCCGAAGACCGAAAAGCCCCTTGTTCTGGTTGGTAAAGGCGTGACCTTCGATACCGGCGGGATTTCCATTAAGCCGGCTCCGGGTATGAGTGACATGAAGAGTGACATGCATGGTGCGGCAACGGTCATCGGCACCATGCAGACCATAGCGCGTCTCGGCATCAAGCGCAACGTCGTCGGAATTGTGCCGGCTACGGAAAACATGCCGAGCGGTACGGCCCTTGTCCCGGGTGACATCATCACGTTTATGAATGGCAAGACGGCAGAGATCGACAATACCGACGCTGAAGGTCGCCTCATTCTCGCTGATGCACTCTGCTATGCTGACCGCTATAAGCCAAGTTCGGTGATCGATCTTGCCACGCTCACAGGAGCTATCGTGATCGCCCTGGGTAACGTCACCACTGGAATGATGGGCACTGACACGAAGATGATGAATCAACTGCGTGAGTCTGCCGGCCGTACGCATGAATATGTTGGTGAACTTCCGCTCTACGAGGAGTATGAAGAATTGATCTCGAGCGACTACGCCGATATCAAGAACTCCGGTGGACGCAGTGCCGGATCGATCACGGCCGCGCTCTTCCTGAAGCACTTTGTGAGCTATCCGTGGGTTCACCTCGACATCGCCGGTACGGCGATCCAACCGAAGTCCTCGCACTATACGTGCAAGGGCGGCTCGGGTGTCGGCGTGCGCCTTTTGACGGATATGCTCCGCAACGCATAACCGGGTCACGGCTTGTCGGTTAACGAAACGCCAGATCTGCGCCGTGAGTTTGAGGCCGAAGCAATGCCGCATATGTCGGCACTGTATTCGTTTGCCCTGCGACTAACACGCGATGCTGATGACGCGGCAGATCTCGTGCAGGAAACGTTCCTGAAGGCTTTTCGTTTTTTTGATAAGTTCGAGCGCGGAACTAACTGCAAAGCGTGGTTGTTCCGAATTCTGAAGAATTCGTACATCAACACGTTTCGGAAGTCTTCCAAGGCTCCGGATACTGTTGAGTATGACGTCATCGAGGATTTTTACGAGACCATCCGAGATAGTTCCGTTGAAACCTCGGTTGTCGAGGAGCAGGTCTTTCACAATGCTCTTGATGATGAAGTGGCAAAGGCCGTTGATTCTCTCCCGGAAGAGTTCAGAACGGTCGTTATACTGTGTGACATTGAAGGTTTCACTTACGAGGAGATCGCCGAGTTCATCGATTGTCCGATCGGGACAGTCCGTTCACGTCTGCACCGTGCACGAAAGCTTCTTGCCGCTCAACTTTCCTCCTATGCCAAGGACAGGGGGTTTTACGTTGAATAGCCAAGCTGATGCAGACAAGGCGTACACCGATACTGCGGGGGACGTTTATGAATGATGCTCATCAATCCTACGACTGGATCTCCGGTCTGCTAGACGAACGACAGGAATCCGACGTCAGAGGCCGCGATATCTCTGGTGATCAGCGCGCACAGCGCGAGGCAGAGCTCATCGGCGCACTGCGATCAACCATTCACGAGCGGCGTGGAGCGCTACGCATGCCGGTGCCGCCGGCGCTCGAGCGTAACATCCGCATGGCGATTGCCGAAGAGGCCTCCAAATCAGTGCGTCCGTCGCTAGCCGAGCGCCTGCGTCGGGGGTTGGCCTCGCTTGCAGCACGGCCTGCACTGGCTGGCCTGTCGCTTGCGGGCATCGCCGCAGTTGCGTTCATGACAGTGTTCATGTTGCGCTCCACACCGGGATTGCCGTCAGATCTCACGGCAGCCGCCTTAGCCGTGTACGGTCAGGTGACCTCGCCAGAGCCGTCGGTCGAGCTTCGTTCGTCGAACCACAGTCGTCTGCGGGCGTTCTTTGCAGAGCGTGGCGTGTCGTTTAACGTATTCTTCCCTGACGTTGATGCTGAACTCGTTGGCGGAAGCGTCCGCACTATCAACGGTCGTGAGTTCCCTGTCCTCGTGTTTTCGGCTGCGGGCCACACTATTTCGCTTCTCGAGGTTGACGAGGCATCGGTTGGCGACCGAACTGTGTCGATGGATTCGCAGACGGCCGACGATGTGGCGCAGAGCCGCTGGCACTGGGCTTCGGCCGAAAACAAGACCTTGTTCGTCTGGAAAAGCAATAGTATCATGTGTTCGGTCGTCTCTGACCTGGCGGTTGACGAAGTGTCGGCTTTATTCAGACTTGAGGCCCTATAACTCATGAAACGTTTTCTTGCTCTTCTGGCTGTATCCGTGACCATTGGCGTGTCTCTTTTCGCGCTAAGCCGCGCAGGGTCCTCCAATGCAGACTCCCGTCGCGTTAGCGCAGTAACTGTTTATGCTGTCAACGCAGTTACCTCGCGCACTTCCGGCAAGGCAGTCGATTTCACCTGGACTGACGCCGGCGGTCGGGAAAACACGTTCAGCACTGTGACGGCCGGCAAGGTTGTGTTGCTGAATGTCTGGGCTACGTGGTGTCCGCCCTGCCGTCGCGAGATTCCAGACCTTGTCAAGATCAGCGACGAAATGGCATCGAAGGGCGTGGTCGTTATTGGCATTTCAATCGACGATAAAGAGGATGCCGTCACGCGCGTACGCACGTATGCCGAAAAGAACAATGTGACCTATCTGAATCTCGTAGATGCTCAGAAGGAGATCGCCGAGTCGTACGGCAGCATTCAGGCCATCCCAACGACTTTCATCATCGACCGTCAGGGAGCAGTTGTTCAGCGTATCGTTGGTTCGCAGAGCAAGGAAGCCTTTGTTGCAGCCATCCAGAAGGCGATGTGATCGCCCCCTACCAGACTTGAATGATCATCGACGGCTCTCGCACCACGGGGGTCGTTGTCGTTTTAATGAGGTCCGAAAGGTCGTCGCATAGACGACGGCATTGCTCGGCGCTCGAGGCGTGTACCGTGGCAAGGGGCTGACCAGTCGCCACTGCTGTGCCGGCCGGCTGGTGGATCACCACACCGACGGCGTGATCGATCGCATCGCTCTCACGCTCGCGTCCGGCCCCTGCTGCCCCGAGAATGATTGCCAGTGCTCGGGCATCGATCTCATCGACCGTGCCATCTGAGTGAGCGTGCATGGTTTGCGTAGGAAGACTGCCATAGTGATCCAGGCTGGCGGCCCAGTCGCCCCCTTGCCGGCGAAGCATCTGGTGAAAGATCACATGCGCATGGCCGCTCTTCCATGCCCGCACGACGCGTTCGCGGGCCTCTTCGGCCGTTACGGTCACCTCGGCGATCATGAGCATCTGCGCAACCAGTTCAAGGGTCACCTCGGCAAGGTCCCGTTGCACAAAGCCCGCCAGGGCGGCATCGGTTTCGACCATTTCCACCCAGTTGCCGACGGCGCGGCCAAGGGGCTGACTCATGCGAGTAAAGACAAAGCGCACCGGCAGGCCGATATGGTCGCAGACGCTTTTCATTGATCGAGCCAGTTCTTCCGCTGCGGCCAGGTCGGGCAGAAACGCTGCCGAGCCGACCTTCATATCCATGACAAGGCCGTCGAGGCCTTCGGCGATCTTCTTACTCAGGATCGAGGCCGTGATGAGCCCCGTGTTCTCGACCGTTCCGGTCACGTCCCGAAGGGCATACATGATGCGGTCGGCCGGTACCAGCGTTGGCGTCTGCCCGGCCATGAACAGGTGGTGCTCGTCAATGAGCCCGCTCATCTGCTCGAGTGAGAGTGCGGTGCTGAGCCCCCTGACGCTTTCGAGCTTGTCGAGCGTGCCACCGGTGTGCCCAAGTCCGCGACCGCTGATCATCGGCACGTCCAGGCCGCAGGCCACCGCCAGCGGGGCAAGCAGCAGCGATACCTTATCACCGACGCCGCCGGTGGAATGCTTGTCGATGCGCGGCCTGAGTGAGCTTGCGCGCTCAAGCACCGTGCCCGAGTGGGCCATGGACATTGTCAGCGCAGCCGTTTCCTGCGAAGAAAGCCCCCTGGTGCAGGCGGCCATAAGAAACGCGGCAACCTGGGCTGCGGAGGCCCGACCATCGACGGTGCGACGCACAAACTCGGTCACTTCCTCGTCTGACCACATCCCACCGTCACGCTTTATCCGAAGGAGTTCTTTGGTGCTCTTCATAGATTCGCAGAATGATTGACACGCTCGAGCGAGCATCCGCCAAACTACGAAAAGCGATCCGCGAGTTGCACCGCCCCGAGGTCCGCGATCAGCGTGCTGAGTTCCTTGTCGAAGGCCCTCATGCCTGCCTGGAAATGCTCTCTGCAGGCCTGCTGCCGCGTGTTGCTGTTGTTAGCGACGACGTTCCTGAAGCTGTGCTGACGTTGGTTGTCGAGGCCCAGAATCGCGGTGCCGAGGTCGTTCGTACCTCACCGGCAGAGCTGGAGCGCCTGGTGACCACGCGTACCGCACAGGGCATCGTCATGGTGATGCCGCAGTTTACCGAGCGTCCGCTCTCGGGACGGATCATCGCCCTTGATGGCGTCAGTGATCCGGGTAATGTGGGTACGATCATCCGCACGGCCGTCTGGTTTGGCTGCACGGACGTGATCCTTTCGCATGACTGCGCCGACGTGTACAATCCCAAGGTCGTGCGCTCGACGGCCGGTGCTCTGGCGGCGGTGAACATCATCCGCCGTGCGCCTCTGGCCGAGCTGCTTGCGTCCATGCCCGAGGTTGAGCCCCTTGCCGCTGTTGCCGAAGGGGGCCTACCGGCCAAGGATCTTACTCTTCCCGAGCGCTGGTGCCTGGTTATCGGCTCCGAGGCTCATGGCGTTTCGACACCGGTGCAGGATCTTGTCCGGCACCGTCTGACGATTCCGCGCTTAGGCACCGGTGTGGAATCACTCAATGCGGCCGTTGCAGCCTCGATCCTGCTGTACGAACTCGTAGGCCGCAGATGAAGCTCTATACTCCCGGACCCGTTCCCGTGCCGGATCGCGTCATGCAGGCAGCCGCGGCGCCGATGATCCATCACCAGAGCGACGAGTTCCGACAGATCCTGGCGCGCACACGCTCAGGCCTGCAATCGATCATTAGAACCGATGGCACGGTTGCCCTGTTGGCGGGCAGCTCCATGACGGCCATCGACAGCATAACGGCCGGCATGGTGCGTCCGGGCGATACGGTGCTCGCTGTGCGCCATGGACGGTTTGGAGATCGCCTTGCCGACTGCGCCGCCATCCATGGCGCTCGGGTAGAATCGCTCGAAGCCCCCTGGGGTGAGACCATCTCCATCGAGCAGTTCGAGGCGCGCCTTAAGGAGGTGCTCGCGGGTGGACCTCTCAGGGCTGTCTGGATGGTCCATAGCGAAACATCCACGGGAGTGTCTCTAGACGTCGAGCGCCTGGCTGCGGTCCTTCGCCACCACGCACCCGAGACACTGCTGCTTGTCGATGGCGTCACGTCCGTGGCCGTCCAGAGGCTGTACATGGACGCCTGGAAGATTGATGCCGTCGTCACCGGCACGCAAAAGGGACTTATGTCCCCTCCCGGCCTTGGCATTGTTGCCATGAGCCGGCGTCTGGAGGAGATCGTCCGCACGGCAACTTCGCGGCTTTATTCCAATGACTTACAAAGGGTACTTGAGACCCATGATAAGGGGCTGATGCTCTGGACACCTCCGGTGTCGATCGTTCGCGCGCTTGACGTTGCCTGCCAGATGATCCTTGAAGAAGGACTCGAGCGCGTCTGGGCACGTCATGACGATCTCCATCGGTATGTGACCTTAGAGGCCCTGCGGCGCGGTTTTACGCTGTTTGGTCAGGCCACCTCGCGAGCTCTTGTGGCGGTTGCACGTCCGGACGTTTCCGATTTGCGCCGCGAGCTCATAAGCCGGTGCTTGATGCATGTGGCTGACGGGCAGGACGCCCTTTCGGGCGCGATCATGCGCATCGGGATTTGCGGCTCCTATACGCGTGAGGACATGCGCGAGCTTTTTGCGGCCATTGATCTTGTCGGACCACCACCCCATGGGAGTGAAGATTGAACAACCGCATCGTGATCGCTTCCGGCAACCGCCATAAGATCGCCGAACTTCAGGAGCTGTTTGCCGGTCATGGATTGCCCGACGTTGAACTGGTTGCCATGACGGACCTGGTTGGCGCGGTGGAGATCGAAGAAACGGGCGAGACATTTGAGGAAAATGCCTTCATCAAGGCGCACGCTATTCATGTGCTGACAGGGCTGCCCGTGCTGGCCGACGATAGCGGACTGTGTGTGGATTTGCTGGGCGGAGCCCCTGGCGTGCGCTCTGCGCGCTATGCCGGAGATGGCGCCAGTGATGCCGACAACCGCGAAGCCGTGCGGCGGTCTATGCATGAGGTGGGATCCGAGGATTCCACCGGGAGGTTTGTGTGCGTACTCTGGTACATCGATGATCAGCGCTCTTTCGGCATCGAAGGCATCGTCAACGGTACGGTCCGCACGCTTGAACAGGGCGATCAGGGCTTTGGATATGATTCCATGTTCACACCCGAGGGATCCTCACTCAGCTATGGTCAGACGTCATCCCAGGAGAAAGCCCGCACCAGCCACCGCGCTCGTGCCAGCTCGCAGATGGTGCGACGTCTCGCAGCGTTGCAGCATGATGAGCCCCATGCCGATGTGATAGAAAACTCGATAAGCACTGACGATCTCTGCCGGCTATCGGTGGCCGTGGTCCGTCAGGATACGTCCCTACTGCGCTCGATCGCCGATCGCGCCGCCGATGCCATGCAGGCGCGACGCGTAACCGAAGCTCTATTGCAGTCGTATCTGTTTGCGGGCTTTCCCGCAGCCCTGGACGCGCTTGGATGCGTGGCCGAATGCTGGTTGGCAAAGGGGCTTGCCGGTTCCGATGTTGCCGAAGTGTATAACGTCGATGAGTTCCGGCGTCGGGGCGAGGAGCTCTGCTTTAGCATTTATGGCTCTGTCTATCAGAAGATGATGGATCGCTTTGAGAGTATCTCGCCGTCGATGCGATCATGGATGATCATCGAGGGCTACGGCAAGACTCTAAGTCGAGATGGTCTGTCATCTCTTGAGCGCGAACTCTGCATCGTCTGCATGCTTGCCGCCCTCGAACGTCCGTCGCAGCTCTATTCTCATGTACGAGGTGCTCTGGCCATGGGTGCCAGCGCAGAGCAGCTTCGCAATTGCGAGCACGCAGTGGCTGAGCTCTGCGGCGCACGTGTTGCAGCCGCGCTGGGTGCGACGATTAACACGCTCACGGCCGACCGGCTCTAGGCGTGTCGGTTTGTGCCTGCCTTCAGGCTCTACTTCTTCTGGGCGTACTTGATCAGAAAGCTGCGCTGCTTGACGAGTGATGCCGAGCCCCACACGCCGAGTCCACCATTGATGTTGCCAAGGCGGTAATCGTACGAACTGCGCCTGCCTCCTCCGACAAGGTAGAACCACTCGAGGAAGGCCTCATCAGGAGCATACACGCGCAGCTCGTGCTGCCCGTACCAGCGGAACACGCCCCATACGGTCTGTGATGTGGTAAATGGCGTCGCTCCCAGTGTTGTGCGCTCATTGGCAATAAGAGTCCCGGAGCGGTCGAAGAAATCAGGCTTCGGCCGAACTGTGCGGTCGTTTGAATCACCCGTCGGGGGATCGAGATACTGTCCATAGCCGAGGGTGTCAAGACATGTAAGGCCGATGATGTAGAGCTGCACATTTGCCACAGGCGTCCAGGAGACCAGCAAGGAGTCATTGACTGCGGTAAGCAGTGAATCCGGGTGTGGAAACTGGATCCACCTGCGCGGGGTGGTCGTCCATGCGAACGTCGCAGGCGTGCGCGTCGAAGCCGTGAGCCGCGCTGCGCGGGCTTCGGCAACAACACGATAGATGACATTGGGGAGGACGCGATAGGAAGTGTCCACTGCACGCCATGTGCCACCTCGCTCATCCGGGACGTATTCCATCGGAATGTCAGCGCCGTCTGCAGTGACCACGATCTTTGCCTCCGGCAGAGCTGCCCGGGAGAATGAGAACGTGTCCGTCACCGGTAGCGTGCGCAATATGCGAACGTCCTGAAGGGGCTCACCGACAAGCAGCAGGCCCTCGAGCATGATCTCTTCTTTGTAGTCGGTTGGCACGGGATCTTCACATCCGACGAACAGCAGGCCGGTGATGATAAAGAGCGAAGACAGCAGAAGGCGATACAGGGACTTCATCAGAACTTCAGCTCCAGGGAGATCGTAGGGAGAATTGGCAGAAGCCGCACGTCGCGAGCCGTTGGAATCCCGTCGGTTGTCAGGAAGGACCTGAACCAGATGTCACGACGCGAGTACACGTTATAGATGTCAAGGAACAACCGGCATGGCAGGCCGAACATCGTCGTGTTGTAATTGACGTTAAGGTTCAACTGGTGTGAGTTCGGCAGGCGCAGGCCCCAGCGCTGCGAAGGGTTGACCATCACCACGCCCCCTTCCCATCCCGGCATGCGTCCGGCAAGGGTAGATGTTGCACCAGTATAGGACTGCCCCGACTGAAACATGAACGACGAACCGATCTCCCAGTCATCGTTGATACGGTACATGGCCGTGATCTTCAGATCATGACGCCGGTCAAACTTCGGACGGAACCAATTTCCAAGGTTGACACTATCGAAGCGCGAATAGACAAAGCCCAAAGCGTAGCCGATCCAACCAGTAAGCCGTCCAGATCGTTTTTGCACGAAGAACTCGGCTCCGTACGTATATCCGTTGCCAACATAGAAGATGTCAGCAACATCCACTTGACGTCCGCGATTGCCCTGCTGCAGCTCATTGATATTCGCAAGGTTCTTGTAGTACACATCGACGTTGATGTCGTAACCGTCATACGGACGTGATTCCATCGACAGGACGTAGTGATCAGCCCGACCCGGTGGCACTGAGCGGTCCGACGGAAGCCACGTGTCGAAGAACGAAAAGTCCGGTGCCGAGGCCAGACGCAGGTACTGGTGGTAGATGCCCCAGGCGGCTTTGAGCGCTACGTCTTCCGTGAGCTGGTATCGCACCGCAAGACGCGGATCCATGAGCCACTGCTCGCTAGAGGTCCAGTAACTGGCCCGCATGCCCCCTTGCAGGGTGATCTCATCGGTCATGTTCCACGTTGTCTGCGCGTACATCGCCTGCGTGTTATCCCATATCTCCAGGCCGATCGTATCGCGGATGACAGTGTTGTTCTGAGCCGACTGCTCGAAGAGCTGGACATAGTCAAAGTTGTAAATGTTACCCTCGTACCCACCTTTGACACTGAATGTCTCGCCGGCAAACCATTCAAGCTCGACCTTCGAGGTATAATCGATGATGCTGTTGTTGACGGCAAAGGCGATTCCGGAGTTCTTGCCGTCGAAGCTGTTATCGTAGCGACTCGCGCTTAACGTGACGGTCGTGAAGAGTGTCGGGTCGAAAATATGCGACCATCGGGCTGATGTGGCGCGGTTACCGATACGCACGCCGAAATCCAATCCGGGCTGGTTGAATCCAAGATTATCCCGAGTCATGAAGCCGCTTACAGACACCTTGTCGTCTTCGCCCAGATTCTGCGTGATCTTGGCGTTGAGGTCATAGAAGTTGAAGGTTGGAAACGGCGATGACGGATCTTCCGGAACAAGTCCAAGCACGAGATCAAGATATGTGCGACGTCCGCCAAGGAAGAACGAC
>JBEIIK010000004.1:0-55706 GCA_040380835.1 Ignavibacteria bacterium
GCACTTGACATATTGCCAAAGTCACGCAGAATACTACGCGCCATGTCGAATGTTGCCTCAGGCAGTCCTGTGGCCTGCGAGTAGGCTTCAAGTACCTTTGAGCCGCCCGGATGAGCGATCACATCACGGACTTCTTGACGATCGATTCCCCAGGCCATGCAGGCGTCAATGAGCACATCAGGGACATGTTCACGCACGAATGCAGGAATATCGCGGGAGAATCTCACCGACAATCCGTCATCGGTCACATCCCAGCCCATGATGTCATGCGTGTCAGGGAAAAGTGTGCTGTGACAGTCAACGATCTCCGGACCGCCCCCTTCCGAACCGATGAGCACCGCAGCGGCTCCATCACCGAAGATCGAGCTGGCCACGATGTTTGACTTGCGCGCGTCGGACTGACGAAAGGTGACGCTGCAGATCTCGACGGCTACCATCAGGACCGGCACGCCGCTAAGACCGCGAGAAAGCTCGGCTGCACGGGCCAGACCAGCCACGCCGCCGGCACAGCCGAGACCGAAGATCGGTAGGCGTTTTGTAGTGGCCGGCAATCCCAACCGCTGGATCAAGGACGCATCAAGGGACGGCGTCATGACGCCCGTGGAGCTGACCACAACAATGGCCCGAACCGAATCCAGATGATCTCCGGCAGCAGCCCTGGCCGCATTCTCCGCAAGCTCGAGAGCTGACTCGGCAAAAACGGCATTGGACTCACCAAAGCCATGATCACGCTCGTACCATTCCGGGGGACACACAAAGTGGCGCGTATGAATATGATCATGCTCAAACACCCTTAACAGCCGATCTAGGTCGCTCACACGGTGACCAAAGACCCGCTCAACGATCCGTCGAACGATCAATTGATCAACGGTGTACTGCGGAACCGCAGTTGCGACGCTGATAATTCGTACAGTACTCATGGCTTCTCTGTGACCGGGTCGATCTCCGGATGTTCACAGGTGTTGCGGAAGACAAGCTGCGAGAGTCTCTTACGATGTGCACTGCTCCAGTCAATACGTGGACGCTGACGATCTGCCGGCAAGTAGCCAAGGCGGTATACCGCCATCAGCTCCATGTCATCCGGCACCTTCATGATGCGCTTCAGCTCGTTCCACGCCCCGGGTATCTCCATCGGGGTCGATACAAACTGGATGCCCAAACCAAGTTCGGTGGTCATCAGCCAGATATGCTCTATGGCCATGCCAAGCGAGAGCGTGCAGTAGAAGCCACTGAGCTCACCGGGACGGTATTCTTCCTTGCTCAGAAGCGCAGCCAGTAACAACGGACTCCCTTCGATAAGCTTGCGATTGTCCTCTCCGAGCATTCGCGCAACGCCAAGCTTGGAAAGCACATTCATGACACTATCCGAAAACACCTGCTTGATAAAGGGGCGAAGCGCAACCGGCATCTGGTCAATAAAGATCCCGTCACGACGTTCGTCCATCTCCTTTTCGGAGAAGCGAAAGTACTTTCTATATCTTGTAAAGAACGTTCCCCCTTCGATCAGTTGCGTCATCGTTCTGCCGCCAATCTCGGCAATCCTTGTGCGGATGGACGGATCATCGACCAGCACAAAACGCCAAGGTTGCGAATTGAAGTGACTCGGGGCACGCTCGGCGGCCTGGATGAGCATGTGCTGATGCTCAAGGCTAACCGGACGCGGATCAAAAGCCCCGTTCGTTGTCTTGCGCGACTGGATCGACTCCCAGAGCGTCATTCGCCCTGCTCGTAGAGTGAGTCTACTACGTCGGCATAGCGTTCTAACACAGCCTTGCGCTTCACCTTCAGCGTCGGTGTAAGCATTCCGTTTTCGACGCTGAACGCCTCAGGGATGACGGCAAAGCGCCGCACCTTCTCAAACTTTGAGAGATCCCTCTGCAGCTTGTTGATTTCCTTCTCAACCGTCGAGCGAAGGGAGTCATTACCGACCAGCTCTTCCCATACGTTTGTGGCAACGCTGTTCTTCTCACCCCACGCCTTGGTTGCCTCTTTATCCAATACGATCAGCGCAGTACAAAACTCGCGTGCATCACCGACAAGCATCACCTGATCGACAAACGGGCACTGCGCGATCAGAGCCTCTATGGGCTGCGGGGCGATATTCTTTCCACCCGATGATACGAGCAGATGCTTCTTGCGATCAGTGATTCGTAAGTGTCCTCGATCGTTAAACTCACCGATATCGCCCGTATGAAGCCATCCCTCGGAGTCGATGGTCTTGGCTGTCTCCTCTTCATTTCGCCAGTATCCTCGCATGATATTTGGACCGCGAGCAAGGATCTCTCCGTCTTCGGCGATCTTGACTTCAACTCCCGGTATCGGCTTTCCAACGGTACCCAGAGCGATATCTTCCAGTCTGTGAACACTGATCACCGGCGACGATTCTGTCAGACCGTACCCTTCGACGATCTTGATCCCAAAGACCTGAAAGAACCGACCGATCTCGGGATTGAGCGCCGCTCCACCGGAGACAAAGAACCGCAGGCGCCCACCGAAGCGATCGCGGATCTTTGAGTAAACGAGCTTGTCTGCAATGGCATGCTGCAGAGCCAGGACAGGTCCGCCTTTGCCACTGACTCGTGCCTCACCCACCGAGTATGCCCAGCGGAAGATCTTCTTCTTGATGGGCTTGTCCTTCTCAACTGTTGAAAGTATCCGCAGTCTGATGCGCTCAAAGAGTCTCGGAACAGATGTCATCATTGTTGGACGCACCTGACGCATGAGTTCTGCCACGGTCTCGATGGACTCGGCAATGGTCAATGAGCCCCCTACTGAGAAGGCAAGGTAGAATCCCGCCATGCGCTCGAAAATGTGGCAAAGGGGCAGGTAAGACACCAGTGAGTCTGTATCGTAAAGCGTGATGACCGTCTGCGATGAGAGCACGTTGGAGATCAGGTTGTTGTGCGTAAGCATCACACCCTTGGGGTTCCCTGTTGTGCCGCTCGTGTAGATCAGCGTCAGCAGATCATCGGACTTTATCTGCGAAGCGGAGGAAACGTAAAGGTCCCGACGGTACTCGGCCGTCGTCGCTGCTACCGCCTGTGACATGAGCGATGACATCGTCAGGACACGTGGATCGTCACACTCGACCTCATTCATCGTGATGATGTGGCGCAGCATTGGCAGATCGTCCCAGACCTGGCGAAGTTTATTCAGTTGAAGCTGATTTGAGACCACGACACAGACGGCATCGCAGTCATGGTAGATGAACTGCAGCTGTTTCGGGGTCAGTGTCGGAAAGACAGGGACATCAATGATACCCAGTCCCACCATGGCAAAATCACTGATAAACCAGTCAGTGCGGTTTTCACTGACAATCCCGACCCGCTCACCCTTGCGAATTCCGAGAGCATGCAATCCAGCTGCAAGCAGTTCAACTTTATACCGTAAGGTATCATGCGTGATGGTCTTCCATTCACTTGCAACTCGCTCGGTGTACGGGAACTTGTCTGTTCGCCCGACATACTTTTCACAGACACTGATGAAGAGTTCGGGTATTGTCGTGATCATGATTATAGTCTCTCCTGGCAGAATCGTGGAATATGCAACTAGTCTGCAAATGACCAGTCAACACTCAAACGAAAAACCCTCGTCAGTTCCGGTGCGTTCAAAACTGTGGTCCATCGACTACCAAAAATATTCTCGTAGGACAACCTAAGACTGGCATTACCGACCACTGCTGTCATGAAGGCCGACGTACCGTCAAACTGCGCCGCAGACCGTCCAGCCCCCTGACGGAATGTCCAGAAGAGTGGTTCGTAGCCCGGCAACACTGAGGCCGGCATCCATGAGGCCATCACACCAAATCGAATGCTGTTCGATGTCGTACGGTACTCGTACGAGAGTGAACAATCAAACAACAACATCGTGGCACTCGCCGCCGCGGCATCCAGTGCGGAGTGCTGGTATCGAATTCTAGGCGTGACATCAATTCCAGCCATACGGCCTTGGCCACGCAAAAGAAGCCCCATGACCGAGCGACGGCCTGAGTTGAGAAACGACTGTGACGCGCTACTACCCTCTTTGCCGAGTTCAATTGCATCGTCGATTTGGCGGTAGAATCCCACGAATCCGACCTCGAACCCTCCGACGGTCGTGGCGGCCTCAATCACCGTCAACACGTGTCGTTCCGACAGAACCGCAAACCGCTCCTGGATTGCCGACGGAGACTGCTGGAACATGGAAACATCTGCCTTGACGATGGCAGATCCACTGAGCACACTCGCGCCAAGTCCGTAGGATAGAGCTAGGCCTTCCGAGACGGAATGAGCGCGCAATGCCGATCGAAGGTGAATGGCGGTCGAAAAGGCATAATCCGCGTGGGCAAAGAACTCCGGTTGCACGGAGGTGAACCGGCGCGTAAGGCTTGATGAATCGATGTTTCGAAGAGCAACGTGTGACCCAGCCCTGAGACGCAGAGCGCCATGTTTCTCGTCGAGCCTGATCACAAAGCCTGAATGAGTACCGCCGACTGAGCCCACACCGGACGTATCACCGGTGAGAACAAACAGCGCTGATCCGAGATTTCGATGCATCGACTGGCCGGATACGTAGGCCTGCCCCGAGAGCACGGACGTCGAGTCATCCGAGAGATGTCTCTGATACGTCGCCGTCAGATCATGGCGGCGCGACTCATCCTGAAGCGTTCGGTCTCCCGACAAAGACACCGGTGTGGTCTCCTCAAACGTGCTGGCCGCAGCTGAGGTGTCGAGACCGCCCCAAATCTGTGAATTCAGTGTCGAAAGGCCGTACCGTACCAGCAGACTCTGACGCGCGTCGATCGACCACCGTGTTTGTAGATCCAGATTCCACTGATCATAATCGGTGCGCTGATAACGGCCACGGGCACCGGCACGGCGCACATTGACCGAGACATTCAGCCCCCTAGCAATGTTCTGTGCAAAAACAACGTTAGCAGCAACCAGATCCCCCGCTCCTTGGTGGTACCACATGCTCATGTAGGGGGCTGAAGAGTTGTAGATCACCGACTGCATATTGATCAGCGTCGACGATGGCTGCGCCGAGAGCCCGATAGCATCGGTACCATAAAGAAACTCGATACGTTCGAGACTGCCGACCGGAGTCTGCGCTATATGAAACTGTCCCGACCACAGATCTTCCATCGGCCTGCCATCGAGACTGACCCGCATCTGAGCGGGACTGGCCCCCAACATTGATATGGCATCATACTGACCGAAACCTCCATTGCGAAGAGGCATCCACAGCGTGGAGCGCCGTAACAGGTCCGCCATGCTTTCAAACTGGACGGTACGGATGTCCTGCTTTCGAAGTCCGGTGCACGCACCGATGGTCGAATCTGTAAACCTGCCCAGAGAGCGATCGGGCATCATCAAGCTATCCGAAGCTGCGAAGAGACGACTACTGACTCCAAGCACGAACGCCACTATCGCCAGTAAAGTAGCAGAGCATCTGCATGACTTTGTCCCGGGGATGATGGCGTTACCGCGCATTGTCAATTCACAGTCCGAACCGATCGGAACGATCTTTAAGAAACGTCAGCTTCAGGTGAGGCTTCGTCCGATACGGCGTCTTCCTCTCGGCTTACCGTTGTGATATCAGCGATGTTGTCACCTTCTTCGAGACGAATCAGCTTAACCCCCTGAGCATTGCGACCGAGCACACGCACGTCTTTGACCGGCTGACGGATCAGAATACCGTTGGTGGTTATCACGACAAGGTCTTCGCCGTCATTCACCTCAAGAATCGCGCAGATCGTGCCTGTCTTTTCAGTCATATTCATGGCGATCACACCCTTGGCTCCGCGCTTGGTCTTTCGGAAGTCCTCGACCACCGTACGCTTGCCAACGCCGCGCTCACCAACGATTATGACATGCGCATCTGAGCGACGAACGGCCGTCAGAGAGATCACATGATGATCATCTAGAAGAGCAATCCCGCGCACGCCTGCTGCCGCACGTCCCATCGGGCGTACATCGGACTCGTGGAAACGCACAGCTAAGCCGTTGGATGCCCCAATGAGGATCTCCATAGAGCCATCCGTCAGACGCGCGCCGATCAGGCGGTCGTCATCGTCAAGGTTAACGGCGATGATTCCGTTCGAACGCACATTGGCGAAGTCCTTCAAGGCAGTCTTCTTGACGGTACCATTACGTGTTGCCATGAAAATGAAAACGTCATCACGGTCAAAGTCAGTCACTGAAAGATAAGCCGTGACTTTTTCGTCAGCCTGTTTCTGAATGACATTAGCCAGAGAGCGCCCCTTGGCAGTACGAGATCCCTCAGGAATATCGTACACCTTCTGACGATACACCCGACCACGATCGGTGAAGAACAGCATATAATGATGCGTTGAAGCACGGAAGACATGCTCCACCCAGTCATCGTCATAGGTGCCAGAGCCGGAAACACCCCGACCACCGCGATGCTGCCGACGATAATTGGTTACTGCTGTTCGCTTGATGAAACCGTTGTGGGAAATCGAGACGATCACCTCTTCGTTGGCGATCATGTCCTCAAGCGTGAAATCCTTGGCGTCATAGACGATCTGCGTACGGCGTTCATCACCGTACTTGGCAGAAAGCTCCTTGAGTTCGGTCGAAATGATCTGCATTTGCAGGTCCTTGCTGGCCAGTACCGAACGCAGGTGTTCTATTGTCTTGATGAGCTCGGCATACTCATTCTGAATCTTCTCGCGCTCAAGGCCTGTAAGGCGCTGAAGACGCATGTCCAGTATGGCCTTGGCTTGAATCTCAGATAAGCCAAACCGCTCCTGGAGCCGTGCCGAGGCCATCGGCACGTCCTTGGATTCCTTGATGGTCTTGATCACCGCGTCGATATTGTCGAGAGCGATGATGAACCCTTCCAGGATATGGGCCCGCTTTTCAGCTGCGTCAAGATCAAACTGCGTACGACGAACGACAACCTCGATGCGATGCTTGAGGAACTCTTCCATGAGTTCCTTGAGTGTCAGAATACGAGGACGTCCGTTGACCAGCGCCAGCATGATCACACCGAAGGTGACCTGCATCTGCGTGTGCTTGTAAAGGTTGTTCAGCACAACCATCGGCACCGCATCTCGCTTGAGCTCGATCACGATGCGCATTCCGTCACGGTCCGACTCATCACGGATATCAGAAATATCCTCGAGCGACTTTGCCTTGACCAGATCTGCGATCTTCTCGATCAGACCAGCCTTTGAGACCTGATACGGAAGCTCCGAGACAACGATCGATTCGCGGCCCTGCTTGTTGGTTTCGATACTTGCCTTGGCACGGACTAGTATCTTGCCGCGCCCCGTGGTGTAGGCGCTTCGCACGCCCTCGTAACCGTAGATGATCCCACCTGTCGGGAAGTCGGGAGCTGTTACGTGCTGAATGAGTTCCTGATTGGTTATCTCCGGATCGGAAATAACAGCCTGAATTCCCGAAACCACCTCTCGCAGATTATGCGGCGGGATGTTGGTGGCCATGCCGACGGCGATACCATTCGCCCCATTGACCAGGAGCGTTGGAAGAACGGCGGGAAGGACTGTCGGCTCCTCTAGCGAATCATCAAAATTGGGACGAAAATCGACGGTGTTCTTGTCGATGTCACGCATGACTTCCATCGCCAGCCCGGCCATCCGTGTTTCGGTATAGCGCATAGCAGCCGGCGAGTCACCGTCGATCGAACCAAAGTTGCCCTGTCCATCAACAAGCGTATAGCGCATCGACCAGGTCTGTGCAAGGCGCACCATGGCATCGTACACTGCACTGTCACCGTGGGGGTGATACTTCCCCAGCACCTCACCAACGATACGGGCGCTTTTCTTGTATGGTCGATTGGGCATCATACCCAACTCGTACATCGCGTAAAGGATGCGTCGATGCACGGGCTTCATACCATCGCGAACATCCGGGAGGGCACGCGAAACGATAACCGACATCGAGTAGTCAAGGTAGGAATCACGCATTTCGTCCTCCATCAGGACGGTCATGATCCGCTCATTCAGAAGTGCCATATCCCCTTAGAAACAATGGTGTTTGCCAGTCGACAAAAGTACGAAAACGCCCCATCTTGAAAGGGGCTCAAAGGCCTGTATCTAGGGCGTTACAAGCAGATTTCGGGTCAATGTGGATAACGTTTTTCCGTCGATGGCGAGTAGCTCGACAACGATGGTATAAACACCCGGCCCGAGCACATAATCCGCGG
This sequence comes from Ignavibacteria bacterium, assembly GCA_040380835.1. Classification (GTDB taxonomy): domain Bacteria; phylum Bacteroidota; class Ignavibacteria; order Kapaibacteriales; family Kapaibacteriaceae; genus UBA10438. Next base: position 8,173 of record JBEIIK010000004.1, read on the forward strand.
CGACAGGATCGATTTTGATCGAAGTCCGACCGGATGAAACCTGTACACGTCGTGTACCGAACAATCGGCCCTGCATATCGTACGTAGCCACACGAACGCCCGCGGTTGAATCCGCGAGCGCAGCATCAAACTGGACGGTGAAGGCGCTCTGACGAGTGCCGGGATTAGGATATACGAGCAGGTGCGATATGGCTGAACGCTCAGTCAGAAAAAGAGAGATCTCCGCCGTATCGGCGTTACCACTGACATCTCTGGCACGCATGATGACGAGATTCTCACCCGATTCCATCGGAAATTGAAATCTCAGAACCGCTCGAGCATCGGTATTGTATCCTGGTTCATTGAGCAGTGCGGCAGTACCGATGAATTCCCATTGCTGAACATTGTCACGTCGGATCCGGTTGCCATTTACGAAGACGGTTAGGTTGTCCTCTGATTCGATTGGTAAACGGCAACTGTCACTAACAAGAACCTCAAACAGAGGTGCGCGCTGAACATACAGACCATCACTACAAGGCACGCCGTCGGCCATAAGCGTAATGAACGGGGCCGAAGTGTCCTCCGCCACCGTGCCTGCCCCCTGCCAGATTGTGAACACTCGATGCCTGAGCGGCAGTGTCGATTCCTGATCCACCGTTGCCAGCACCCGATACCTCTGGGGCAGACTTTCACTGGCAACAACAAACGTTTCGTCGGCGAAACTCTGCTGCGCGACACTTCGGATTCTATTCTGCCGGACAAGCTCGCCTGCAGCCGTGTCCTGAATTGATAAACTCAATGGTGCCGACACACTTCCGTGTGCGCGGCGTGCATTGACAAGACGAATTTTTATACCCAGCGTGTCACCGCGGGTTGGACGATCCGGCTCTATCATGCCACTTGCCACAACAACCTGCGGACGCGGAGCGAAGCGAAGATCAATAGACCGCGCAACCGGAAAGGGCTCGCGCTCGCTGGCCCGCAACCTGAGCGATGCCGGAGCATAGGAGTATCCCGGCTGTGGCTGCCACTGAGCCGAGTCTATCGTCAGTGTGTCGTCAACTCCAGACGGTGATCTTCTCTGGAGCGTCAGCTCTGCGTTTCCAGTTGCTTTGATAGAGAGTCCGCTCCAGCGCCCTATCAGCAGCGGCGGCAATGGCAGCGTCAGCAGGGAGTCCGTGAATTGAATATCTACCGTAGAGGAGACAATCGAACCGGATGTGGAGATTCTCTCGGCGTAGGGCTGATCCTTATTGCTCTTTGAGCCTACAAGAACGTAAGAGGCAGAAATCTGCAGTGAATCAGCTTTCCTTGCGCCGAGGTCCTGCAATTGCCTCTTCAACTCATCCATCAGCGAGTCACGCTTGAATCGTGTAAATGATTCATCGCAGGCAACAAGCGCAATGATCTCGTGTGCTTTTATCGAGTCCCGCACAAAACGAATGAACTCACGGGCATACCCGCTGTGACCGGCTTCGACCGGTGAGGCATTTGGAGACGTATCAAAGCGCCGAACGGCGCGCGGAACGGTATCATACGGCGCAAACACGGCAATGTTCAGACCTTGCCGAAATGAGTTCTCAAGAATGATGTTATCTCGGACCCGAATCGACATATACGGCTGCCGAACGGGGTCAGCCGTTGGTTTACCGCCGGAAAGCACGGTAACCGGAACCGGATACCTCGGCAGAATAATTCCGCCGGCCTTGGCATCGATGATCTTTCTATTCCCGCCGTCGAGCACGTCCGGCAGTAAACGGTGCCTTTCTGGATCAGCTGCACCCTGCAACAGCACTACCGGTTGCCATGCGATCTGCACCGCAGGTTGTCCAGGTCGCTGTTTCGGCCATGCCCCTATCCAGTAAGTCCTAAGCGAATCCGCCCGGAATACATCAGCTAGGCTCCAGTCTACTAGTGAAGGGGCTCCAGTAACCGCTCGCCTGACGTCTCTGCTCTGCGATCGAATCACCATGGTGGTCGTGTCCGGCGCTGAGCAGACAGCGAATTCAACGTTCAGGTCACTCTCATGTCCAGGCGCTGAGAGGACATCGATCACACGCACTGCAGCTGATGCAGGGTCGATCACTTCGAAGGCGTCAGGCTCAAGAATGATCAGCGACCTCAGGCGGACATCCTGTCTAACAGTTACCGAGTTGTTCGCGAGATTATCACCGATCCGACGCTGTGGGTCAACAGTTAACGTCAGGGTATGAAGCCCGGCCATACCGCCTATTGGCAGACGGAATTCAGCCACGGTCTGACGGCAGAAGCCCCTTTCGACGACCAACGTGATCGTATCAGCGCGATCATTGAAGGTGCGGATCAGCCTGAGATCGACATCGAACTTCGTGGCAAGGCCATGATTCCATACTTCCGCGCGAATGATCATCGTGCTGTCATCATCAACGATCTGATCGGTCCCGCCGCGTAACGTCGTTAAACGCATGCGATCTGCGGCAACCGACAGTTCAGCGGTCGTGTCTATATGAACTCGGGTAAACGGATCACCAAGAATGCCGAACTGCATCGACGTGTTCAGTGCAAAGACGGAATTGGTACGCGAGAAACTGGACTTTGCTTCATAGACGATCTGCCCCAGGTCACGCAATGATGTCGACAGCAGTGTCTCGTGGATGCGATAGTGAAGAAACTCAGCGGCACTGATGTACTGCAGACCGCTTGAACCAATCGAGGCGACCGAGCCCTTGAGCGGTTCGAACAGATACTTGGCGTTCTCACATGTAGCCGATGGACTGGAATAGGAACCCGTAAGGCACGAATACGTCGCAAGGATAGGATAGCGGCCTACATTAGTAAGCTGTGGAGCTTCCCAATCAGCAATGTCAAACTCTTCAGTTCCACCATGGCCTAGAAAGTTTATCCATCCCACACCAGAGGCAATGGCTTGTCGCATCTCTCGCCCGGGATGGTCCGAAGTCGCAGCGCAAACCACGACGGTGTCCAGACAAAGCGGCGGTTCGACGAATACCACACCCGTGCCGAACTCATCGGAAAGCAGCCGATTAACAATGTCACAGAAATTATCACCTTCCTTGCCCCCTCCTCCGTAGAGAAATCGACGCTGATACGGTGCATAGGGAACTGTGTCGTAGGTGATGATCTTATCGACAAGAGCCGCCGTCTCTGAGGCCACACTTCCGGGGAACCGCGTGACAATTAGCTCTGGTGTAGCCAGATCATGTTCATCATCAAGCAACCCGAACCACATATCGCTGCTCGGCCTACCGTAGGTTGGAATCTGATCTACGCGAACAGCATCGACATTTCCGCCGCGCACAGCACGGCGTGCGTCCCAGCTTGCACTGCCGATAAGAACGCAATGTGTAGGTTTTCGTGCACCACTGCGCTGCCAGGCATCACGCAGAAATGTTCGAACGGCTCGAGGGTCATGCCGTCCTGCACCATAGGCTTCAAACACATCATCAACATCAACGGTAACAACTTGCTTTCTTGAGAACTGCTCGCGATGCGCGGCCCAACGTTTGGCCTCTGCAGCATGCTCCCGATGCGTGATGGCAATGACATCAGCCCCCTGAGACCAGTCTCGAAGGCTTAGAAATGCATTGGTTGCGGGGCTGACCTTTGCAGTCTCGACACCGCCACCGGCACCGATCACGAGATAGTGTTCCCCATCGCTGAGGGATAATCGCGCTTCTGCGTTGGCAGCACGCGCATTTGGCCACCCGCTCAAATGACATAATACTCCATCCGTGGAGTTGCAGATTCTACCCTGCGTAGTGCCGATCCAGCCATCGTCACCAAGCAGGGCAGTGTCCAGGACCACTCCACGGTCAAACAGTGCGTTCATGATCTTTACTTCGAGCTTGCCGCGAGCCTGAACAATCACAAGCGGCAACGAAGTATCGGCTTGCTGGATGACCTTGATCAGTTCCTCTGCTGTTTCATGCAGACGAAGTACAGGACGTAAAGTGATCCGGTCAACAGCCACCGTTGCGAAGCTCCGAAGACTGTCGGTATGGACGTGATCATCACCGATCACCACACCCAGGGAGTATTGACCATCGACGACCACAAGGGGCTTAGCAGGGTTGCGGTAGGGCCACCGAGCGGCCCTGACCTGAAACTTCCTTTCGTTAATAACCGGGAAGCCAATCTCGGAGCGAAGTGTGTCGATGACAACTGGACTGTTGTCAGGAAGATTATCGATAATCAGCTCGCAAGCTCTATCAAGCTTTACATATCCATCGAGCCGCCCATGTTCGACAATGCTTGCCCCCTGCCCGCGGACCTCAATGGCATCAACCAAGACGAGGCTTGACCAGTCATTAGATGAGATTCTCTCTGGGAATCCAGTTGCCTGGACGTGCACACTTGCGGGCACGGGAGGTATATCCCAGTACTTGGCGTTTCCATTGATGATGAAAGTGCCGTAACCATTTACTTCGAGTCGTTGCGGTTCTCCTAGACCAGGGAACACAACGTCAACGGCATGATCGGGATCATACGCCTTGGAATCCGATGTCGTTGCAATGGTCGCGGAATAGGACACCGGTGAATCGTTGCGTGCCGGAATGAAGGATGTAAGATAGTGGCCTGATTGCTGCGACCTGGCATTCAGACTCGTCCAGTAAAAACCCTCCAACGCTGCCTTCGGAGTGTACAGATATCCAAGATCATCGTCGGGACCGCTGCCGGGGTGAAAGTATCCCGTGTCCAGTTCAAAAAGAACTCGCCGTTGCAGCGCAAAGATGATCGAGTCTGACAAAGGACTGTCGTTTTGTCGCAGCCTGAGTCGCTCGGTACCCCGATGCGTTCCTGTTAAGTAGAAGATCGACGAGGTGTCTGACTCATCCAGGTAAGTTGAGTCACCAGCAGGACGACGTCCGACAAAGTAGATGATGTCACCGGATGTCAAAGTGGATGAGGAGTCTGCATCGACGATATGAACTGGTTGCTGCACACCCCGCCAAAAAAGTGCGATAGAATCCAGGGCACCAAATGGTGTAAGGGGGAGAATGGATTCAGCCGCGACCTTTGCTACTCCGTCACGAAAGGTCTCGAGACGCACAAAAGAGCGCGCATTATGGTACCAGCTCGAGGGATTAGTAAAGTCAAGGGGCTTTTCCTCGTACTTCCTCGTTCTGTGTACATACGATGGCTGCCATGCCGGATTGACGACAAGCGGTCCGAGCGGAGGCTGCAGGAGACGTCCGCGACGCATGGGCGTGGACCATTGCAGTCGAATGAAAAACTCGTCGGGGACGGCAACTCCACTTATACGAAGGCCAATGAGGTCAACCTCGAGACGAACGATCGGTACGTTGCCGTAGGAGCCATGAGCAACCAGGTTGATGAAGGGCCTAAGGTTCTCGGGTCGGCATTCGGCGACAGTAACTTCCTGAGCGGACGGAACAAAGGCCGCGTATTCCAGCACGGTCAGTCGTGCATCTGAGACGGACACCCCGCTTCGTGGATGTCGAATTGTCATTTTACCAGTTCGCGCATCGACCACAACTGCATGAGCAAGGTCGCGTTCGGAAATGTCAGCCGAACGCTCTGTTGACTGACCAGGCAGTCCAACTGCCGATAGCCACAGCAACATTACTATGGAGGATATTCTACCCATTAACAAGCAGCGCCGTGACACATTCCAATGTATCACGGCGCTTGGCATGATTTCGTGTTTCGTCGACTGGAGTGATTAACCGTTGTGCTTCGGCGTCGGGAAGGCTTCGCGCATGGCAACGATGATCTTCTCGGCAACCTTGTCGGAGACGACTCGCTTGACGTTATCGTCACTGGCAAGCGCCTCGGCAATGGCAAGTTCAACCTTCTTCTTGATGATCTCGGATGTTTCGCCAACAAGTGCGCTGGCCATCGAATGCATATCTTCCGAAACATCCTTCATCGTCTCAAGCTGGCTCTTGCTGGCGTCTTCCATCTTCTTCATAAGCTTGTCCATACGTTCTTCACCTTCCGTATAGACGAGGCCGAAAGCAAGGAGTGCAAGAAGCGTTCCCTCAAGCGAGATAGCTGCAAGGATCAGCGAAGGCTTCGTGGCCGGAATGAACTTAAGACCACGGATTCCGATGATCACGATAAGAATGGCAGCTCCGAAGTATGCAAGTCCCGTGACGTTGTTCGAATACTTCTCAGTAAAGTGGTGAGCCATGTACAGGCGGAGACCACCAAAGAGCTTAGCACGATTCCTCGACCACTCGATGCCGGCCGTGGTGTCAAGAATCTCCTTGACAACAAAATCAGAGAAGAACTCGTTTATGCGGATAAAGAGAGCTTCTCTACGAAACTCCGACAACGCTACGTCCGGAGTGAAAATCTCGTCGAACCGGATTAGTCTGCGACCACGGGCCTTGGCGTCCTCTTCAGACTCCTGCGCCGTACGATCCCAGATGATCTTGAAGGATGCTCGCACGTCTTTGTGCTCAAGCTGATCCAAATCCCGATCTGGCATCACAAGCAACTCCACGATCTCCTCAGGGAAGCCCGACTGAAGACGGATCTTGGTCTTCGTGTGATGGATTTCCCGATCTACTTTTTGAGCCATGTAACCAATGCTGCTCGGGAAGAAGAACGTAATGAAGATCGCGAAGGTGAATCCGATGGCCAAGCACAGAATGGTGAAGCCGGTCGGTGGCTCGATAATGATCGAATTCTCGCCGAGGCCACCCTCTTCCGTAGCCCGGAGAACCCACGTGCCGTGCTCCTTCCGGTAACCATCACGCTCGTCCGTACGCTCAGCGCTCGTCTCAAAATCGAAAACGTACTCGGGCTTGACCAACTGCTTTAGACCAGCGGCCTTGGCTTTGGTGACTCGTTCGGCCGGAGCCATGGAAGATGCCTCCTTCGTCATCAGGGCCTTGACGCCTGGAATGACGTAGTCGAACTTTTCACCGCTCTTCTCGCTGACCTCCGGTGCAAAGAGATTCGACACAGCCATCTGCACGGCTGTAGGGATCACGAAATAATAGAAAAGGGCAGCTATCGCCGCCGTCAGGGCAAACAGGATCGCCGTGTGTTGAAACCCAGCTTTTGGAACTGCTGCATGTCCGCTTGCTGTCATCGCCACTCCTAAAGTCGAAGATGTGAACGCAATTACTCCCCTTGCCGAGAAGCAGTGGCCAATATACAAAAGGTCACCCACCCAAAAACGTCCCAGATTCAAGATTCATGTACACACCTACCAGCCATTCCTCCCGTCATCCGTATTTTCGCTTCCATGTCAGCCTACTCACCCCGCTTCTCCGTTACGGCGCATGAGGTCATTCCGACCCTTCGAGATTATATCCTTGTCGATGGCTTCGACCACGTGATCGACCTCGATAACAGCCACGGTGCCTGGATGGTCGAGGCTCGGACACAGAAGCCCTACTTGGACTTTTTCACCTGCATCGCCTCGATGCCGATCGGGATGAATCATCCCAAGATGACCGATCCCGACTTCATTGAGTATATCGGCAAGGCAGCGCTGAACAAGCCATCAAACTCGGACATCTACACGGGGCACATGGCAACGTTTGTTAAGACATTCTTTGAGCTGGCCCTTCCCAAGCACTTTCGTTATGCCTTTTTCATCGACGGCGGCACTCTAGCAGTCGAAAATGCGATCAAGACAGCCATGGACTGGAAGGTCCGCAGAAACTTCTCAAAGGGCTATGCCAGCGATCGCGGTCATCAGATCATCCACTTCCGACGGGCATTTCACGGCCGCTCCGGCTATTGCATGTCGCTTACCAACACTGATCCGACGAAGGTGGCTCACTGGCCACAGTGGAAGTGGCCACGCATCGACCCACCATCTCTGACATTCCCGTTAACCGAAGATGCTCTTGCTGATGTTCGCCGACGTGAGGATGAATCGGTCACAGCGATCAAGCAGGCTTTTAGTGACAACAAGGACGATATCGCCGCGATCATCATCGAGCCCATACAGGGTGAAGGGGGCGATAATCACTTCCGTCCCGAGTTTCTCCGCCGTCTGCGCGAGCTCTGTGACGAGAACGACGCACTACTGATTTTTGATGAAGTGCAGACCGGCGTGGGCATCACCGGGCACTGGTGGGCGCACATGGGTCTTGGTGTGGAACCCGACATCATGTCGTTTGGCAAGAAAATGCAGGTGTGTGGCATTGTCGTCGGCCCTCGTATTGACGACGTTCCCGACAACGTTTTTCACACATCCAGTCGCATCAATTCCACATGGGGAGGATCACTCGTCGATATGGTGCGCGCGACCAAGTACCTTGAGATCATCGATGAGGAGAACCTCGTTCAGAATGCCAACGATGTTGGCATTTACCTGCGCCAGCAGCTCTCAGCCCTTCGCGATCGAGTAGGTCACGATCGCATGTCGAACATCCGTGGCATGGGGCTTTTCTGTGCATTCGATCTCCCGTCGAAGGATCAAAGGAACGCCTTCCTGAAGGCCACCTACGACAATGGTGTACTCCTTGTAGGAAGTGGTGATCATTCGATCCGATTCCGTCCGCCCCTTAACCTTTCCCGTGATCTGGTTGACAAAGGCGTGGAGATCATCGGTCACTGCCTTGAGCATCCGGGCTCTAGCTCGTAAACAGTTCAATCGCCGCCGTCGTAACCATCGGTACGGCTTCCTCAAATCTTGCCTGACGTATGCGCGCCCCGGCTGCATGGACGTGTCCCCCACCTCCAAACTTTGCAGCAAGGTCGCGTACACCAGTGTCGCCTTTGGACCGAAACGAGCACTTTACCTCGCCGTCAACTTCCACGAATAGTATCCCGGCCCGCACGCCGGCAATGCTGAGTGTGTGATGAACAAAGCCCTCCACGTCATCAACATTGCATCCGGTTTCCAGAAGGTCGCTTCGACGGATCATCATGGTGCAGAGCTGACCATCGGCATGTGTCTGTAACGAGGCCAGCCCGATACCCAGCAGACGGGTCCGACCAAACGAGCTCTGATTGATGACCTCCTCATAGGTCTGCACAGGGTCGGCCCCCTTGCTGATCAATAGCGCAGCAAGACGGAATACCTGGGCCGTTGTGCGGAAGAATCTGAATGAACCGGTATCGGTCATGATCCCCGTGTAGAGGCATGTGGCCACCTCGTGCGAGATCGCATTCTCGCCATCGATTTCGAGAATGATCTCTGCCATGAGCGCGCACGTCGAGCACGCATCGGTGTCAATCAGAGCCAGGCGGGCGAAGTCCTGCGGATACGTATGATGGTCAATGTTGACGATCGTGGCAGATGATGCAGCAATGCGGGCACCCAGTTCTCCAAGCCGCAATAGAGTGTTGAGATCGAGCACCAGGATCAGATCGGCATCGGAGATCAGCTGATCGCACCTCGAACTGTATGTTATCATGTGTTCTGCTCCCGGCATCCACTGCAGATACGAGGCAGCCGCATTCGGCAGAATCACCGTGCAGTCGAACCCGCGCGAGCCAAGCCAGTTCCATGTTCCAAGAGCCGAACCGATGGCATCACCGTCGGGATTGACATGCGTTACGATAATGACGCGGCGAACGCCGGCCAGAATGATGTTGAATTCTGCGACCAGGGATGGATCAAGGTTCATGGTAGTGCGATAACTTCGTAGCATGTGGACTTGGCGTAAGATAGCGACAGCTGCCGGGGCATTGGTCATCGTGGTCCTGGTAAGCCTTGTGCTTATCGATCAGATCGTGCTGCCGTGGATCGTCTCAACTTCGCAGACCGTGCGAGTTCCGACCGTAGTAGGCAAGCAGGTAACGACGGCACAATATCTGCTCCAGGAAAGGGGCCTGCAGGTCAAGGACATTCGATACCAGCACAACCCTGACCTTCCTCAAGGGGTGGTGATGTCGCAGCTGCCATACCCCGGCGCAACGGTCAAAGAAGGCCGGCGCGTCTATCTGACGGTAAGCAATGGGCTTGAGACCGTGACGGTTCCGCCATTGGTAGGACTATCGATACGTGACGCACGGCTTGCACTTGCGCGCGCAGGGTTACAGCTTGGTTCCATATCAACTGTTTCCGACGAGAACGTGCCGGCAGACGCCATCGCCTGGCAGTCCCTTGCCGCCGGTTCGTCGGTGTCGGCAGAAACAGCTATCGCCGTAGGTATTTCCAATGGCGGTTCACAGCGAATGCCCTCGCTGATCGGATTGCGCTTGGACGAAGCACGACAGGCGCTGTCGGCGTTGGGTGTATCGATCGGCTCAGTGAATGAACGACCCACACAGGCCTTCGCATCGGGGACGATCATCGACCATCAGCCCCCTGCCGACAGCACGCTGGCAAGCGGGAGCACTGTTTCGGTCACTCTGGCACGCTGACCCACACGCTGCCATCACGTTCGAACGCCTCGTACGTGCGCAGCCCTCCGCCTCCGGAAACATTACTGCCCGTGCATATGTCGAAGCGCCATGCGTGGGCCGGACAGGTCACTGTTCCCTGATCTACAAATCCATTGAAGATCAGAGCTTCACGTTTGTGCGGACAGATATTCGTGACGCAGTGCACCATACCGTTGACCCGGAAAAGCGCAAGGTCATGTTCGATATCCAGTTCGATGCGCAGTCCGCGACGCTCAACCACGTCAATGGACCGACATACCTCCACAAAGCGGCGTCCATCAAGATGCTGTTCCCGAAAAAGGGGCCTTATAGACACAGTCGATACTCGCGATCAATGATCGGCCCTTTAGGCCCCATCGTCAATGTAGCCGCATCGCGTAGGGCATCATGCTCAAAGATCACGATCCACTTTTCATCCAGGATGCTTGGCAGGACCGCACGCTTCTCCTCAATGGTTGTCAGCGGAAAGTTATCATAAGCCATGCCGTACGGTATCGATATATGAGCCGATGTAGGCATAAGGTCAGCCGGAAAGAACACAGTTGTCGTGCCATCGCTGACGCGTACAGTCTGCATAGCCTGCGTGTGTCCAAAGACAGTTTCGACAAAGATTCCGGGAAGCACCTCGCCATTGCCGTCAAGAGTCTCCGCCAGGCCTGCCGTTACAAGGGGCTCGAACATTTCAGCCATGAACGATGCCCTGTCTTTCTCCGTCGCGTTCCGGGCCCAGGCAAGCTGATCTTTCTGTACGTAGTAGCGAGCATTCGGGAACCGTGGGTCACCGTTTTCGCGAGCCGCTCCGCCAACATGGTCAAAGTGCAGATGCGTGAGTATAACATCGGTGATGTCAGTCGCTGAAAGTCCATGCGCTGCGAGCGCCCCTTCGAGCGAGTAATCGTCAAAGCGAATGTCGTATATCTGCCTCAGTTTCTCCGACATCCATGGACAGTTACCTGAATCGACAAGGACGATCCTGTCCATGGAACGAACCAGGAGAACCTTTGCCGCCATGGGGATGCGATTCTTCTCGTCCGGCAATGAATATGCTTTCTGCCAGAGCGTTCTCGGCACAACGCCGAACATGGCGCCACCATCAAGTCCGAATCGGCATGTCTCCAGCAGTGATACTGAGTATGAGCCGACAAGTATCTGGCCGTGGTTCATGGGGATAATTACTCCGGTAGATCGTCCGCAAAATCGGGGTATCCGTGCACAAACTTATGGCTATTGCGTCCAGCCATTGGACGTCCGGCCGTATATTTGTTGCTTGTGTGGAGCGGTCGCATGACCTGACATCTCCACCCTGGCAGGTCTTTTGTCATTCATTCGACGGAGGAGTACCCACCATGGGTGCCATTACACGAATTCGCCAAATCAGCCCGTATTTCCTGGCGGTCATCGCTACACTATTCATTGTGTTCATGGTCGTGCAGGATTCCAGCTGCACAAGCCTGCGCAGCAATCGGCCTTCAGCCGAGAATATGGCGGTGGCCGTCATCAATGGTGAAACGATCACTCGCGCCGATTTCGAGGCACGCGTCAAGGAAGTGATCGAAGCACAACGGCAGCAGAACCCGAATCAGGAAGTTGACGACGAAGTGGCGCGTCAGCAGGTCTTTGACGAAATGGTCAACGAGGTTCTACGCCGGCAGGAGGCCACGAAACTCGGTATCGTCGTCACTCCGCAGCAGATCATTGATATGCTCGTGACCAATCCACCTCAGCAGTTTCAGTTTGGCAAGGACAGTCTCGGGCGCTTTGATCCAACAATGCAGTGGCGGCTTGTCACGCAGCCTGAAACACTCGAGAAGCTTCTGGAGAGCAATGGCCTATCTCTGCAGCGCTGGAAGACCATTCTCTTGCAAACGGAAGACTACCTTCGCGCCCAGCTCCTTCAGCAGGCGTTGGCCTCAACTGTAGGCACCGTTGTGAGCACCCCATCGCTTGCCGCAGCCAAGCAAGACTACGTTCGTGAAAACTCGTCGGCCGACATTGAGTACGTGGCGCTGAGCACAAGTCGTGTTTCAGACGCCGACGTCAAGGTAACTGATGCCGATGTTGCCGCGTACTACGAGAAGAATAAAGAGTTCTACACGCAGCGTCCGTCTCGCGAGCTTACGTATATCATCTTCCCGATGCTGGCTTCGAAGGAAGACACCGTCAACGCACAGAAGAAGTCGATCCGCCTGTCAGAGTCACTTGCCAAGGCTGCAACGCCTGCCGAGCGTGATTCTGTCTTCTCGATGGAAATGAATTCGCTGCGTGGCACCGAATCCGATTTTACCCCTGTCAACGAGCTCGATCCTAACGTTGCCACGGCACTTGGCTCGCTTGCCCAGCGTGAGGTGTTCGGCCCGCTGAACATCCCGGGGGGAATTTCCTACTATCGCCTCGAAGAACGCCGCGAAGGTGTCAATACTGTAGCGCGTGCATCGCACATTCTAATCTCAACAGAAGGAATGTCGAAGGATTCGGCCAAAGCCCAGGCCCAGTCGATCTATGCTCGGGTCAAGAAGGGTGAAGATTTCGCTGAGCTAGCCCGCACGTATTCCAAGGATCAAGGTTCTGCACAACAGGGTGGAGATCTGAACTACTTCGGCAAGGGGCGGATGGTTCCCGCTTTCGACAGCGCCGTATTTGGTGCGTCGGTCGGTTCCATCGTCGGACCCGTGGAAACACAGTTCGGATATCACATCATCAAGGTGACCGACAAGACATCGCTCGAATACAAGTATTCGACCATCACGCTCAAGACGGCGATTTCGTCGGCCACAAAGCGCAGCATAGCCTCGGCTGCCCAGCAGGCCCTGGATGCCATCAACAACGGCGAGGCCATCGAGGCTGTTGCGGCAAAGTACAAGAGCAAGTTTTACGCCGTGGTGCAGAAGTCGCCACTCTTCGGACGCGAAACGCCGATCATGCAATCGCGGGAGATCACAGCATGGGCCTTTGAGAACGAGGTCGGAGCTGCCATGCGTCGCGATGTCAAGTACTACGGGAATGTTGTGGTACAAGTCTCCGATGCGCGCGAGGCCGGTACAAAACCGCTGAAGGACGTTCAGGAACGTATTATGCGCACGCTTACAGAGCAGGCAAAGCTCAAGAAGCTCGAAGCTCAGGCCAAGCAGATCGCTGCAATCGCCGCATCGGCAGGCCTTTCTGCGGCCCGTAGTGGCGATTCGACCATCCCCTACCAGACGCAAGCGGGTGTTCGCAGCAACGGAATGATCACCGGTTTCGGCGGTGAGTACGCCGTTACAGCCAAGGCCTTTAATCTTTCGGTTGGTCAGGTAAGCGGTCCGATCAAGGGCGAGCGTGGCTGGTTTGTTATCAAGGTTGTGGCTCGTAAGGACGCCGATTTATCGGCATTCACCAAGGACCCTTCTGCAGCACTTCAAAGTGCATCGGCACGACTTCGTGGAAATGCCTTCGGACTCTGGTTCCAGAAGGTTCGCGAGAATGCTGAGATCGAAGACAAGCGTTTCAGTTCGCAGAGCTAAAAGCGATCTCTTTTCGATGATGTTAACCGGCCCCATGTCGATTGCGATGTGGGGTCGTTTTGTTTCTGCCCCCACACCCACATGACGATTAGCGAAGCCTACACGAAGTGCCTTGCCATCGCCGGAAGTCACTACGAGAATTTTCCGGTTGCGTCGGTGCTCGTCCCTGCATCGCTGCGCCGGCATATTGCAGCGATCTACGCCTTTTCACGTGCGGCCGATGATCTGGCCGATGAGGGTATACTCGAGCCTCGGGAGCGTTTATCGTCGTTGGAAGAGATGCGCCATCGACTTCGCACCCCCGACCGGAATAATGTTATCGATGTGGCGCTTTCAGACACGATCACGGTCTTTGCTTTGCCGCTCGATCCTTTCGATCGGTTACTCAAAGCCTTCGTGTCTGACATTGGTAATGTGCGGTTTACCTCCTGGCAGCACATTCTGGACTACTGTCACAACTCGGCAAACCCCGTCGGCGAACTCCTTCTGCGGCTTGATAACGCTCCGTCTATCCCCCTGCCTGAGGCAATTGCGGCCAGCAACGATATCTGCACCGCGCTTCAAGTGACGAATTTTCTGCAGGATGTGGCCCTTGATCTCTCACGCGAACGTTACTATCTGCCTCTACCGGACAATGAGATTATCCTCAGCACTCACGCACTTTACGAGCGTGGACGCACCGTTGCACGACATCTTCGTTCGTGGCGCTTGCGATGGGAAATCCGTCTGACGATCGCCGGTGGACTGACGATGCTTGATCTGTGTGCCCGGCGGGCTGGGCCCGAGATTCGCCCCATACTGACGTGGCGCAATCTGCCAAGGCTCATCCTTCGATTGCTACATGTGATCTCCCGTAAGCCCCTTCCCCTTTCAAGGGGCTGAGCTATCCCGACCTGAACTCGTAACTTCGCCGCATGTCGAAGCACGTATACTCGGACACCGAGGATGCCCTTGCCTTTTCAACAAATGGCAGCACCTCGTTCCATTACTCCTTTGGGTTTCTGCCCAAAGAAGAACGTGCAGCGATCAAGACTATCTATGCCTTTGCACGGCGCATTGACGATATCGTTGACGAGAATCCGTCCGCAGAGGAATCGGTCGTGAGCGACAAGCGTAAGCGACTCGCCTGGTGGCGCCAGCAAATCGAAGCCATCTATTCCGAGTCAGCCGAAACATCAGCCTCTGTGTTTCCGTTAGCAGCCGTGGTGCGCCGGTACAACCTGCCAAAGCAGTACCTGCTGACTGTCATCGATGGCTGTGAGCGAGATCTAACACAGCGCCGGTATGAGACCTTTGCCGACCTGAAGCGCTATTGCTATTCGGTAGCCTCGATCATCGGTCTGATCTCGATCGAAATCTTCGGATACCGTCACGAAGCAACGCGTCAGTATGCGATCAATCTCGGATACGCTCTTCAGTTGACCAACATTT
Organism: Ignavibacteria bacterium; assembly: GCA_040380835.1. Classification (GTDB taxonomy): domain Bacteria; phylum Bacteroidota; class Ignavibacteria; order Kapaibacteriales; family Kapaibacteriaceae; genus UBA10438. Next base: position 23,403 of record JBEIIK010000004.1, read on the forward strand.
TGCGGGACGTTAAGACTGATAAAGATCGAGGCTACATCTACATTCCCCGTGAAGACCTGGTCCGGTTCCGATATACCGAAGATGACTTGCGAAATGAGGTCTATGATGAGCGGTTCATCAACCTCATGGAATTCCAAGCAAAGCGTGCCCGCGAGTACTATCATCAGGCCCGTGCATTGCTTCGGCCAGAAGAACGCATGACCATGGTAGCAGCTCAGATAATGGATGCCATCTACTACCGCCTTCTCGAAAAGATCGAACTCAGTGACTTTCGCATCTACTCGGACCGGGTTCGTGTAAGCACGTCACATAAGATCATGACCGCCCTGCGCATATGGCTGGGGTCAAAGTTGTTTGTCAAGCGACTTCGATGAACAAAATCTGTATTTTCGCCGCATGAGCACGACATTCTCTCAAGAAGAACTTGCCTCCATCTCCGCACTGAAGGCAAAGTACCCCGAGCCCAAGGCCGCCATTATGCCAGTCCTGTGGATGGCCCAGAAAAAATGGGGCTGGCTCTCGGAAGACGTCATGAAGCAGGTTGCTTCGGTCATGGATCTTCCATACGCCCATGTCCTTGGTGTGGCATCGTTCTACACCATGTACTTCAAGAAGCCCATGGGACGCCATCATGTGCAAGTCTGCACCAACGTCTCGTGCATGCTTCGCGGCGGTGAACAGCTCTATAACCATGCCAGGCAGCGTCTTGGTATCGGGCATAATCAGGCCACTTCCGACGGTATGTTCTCCCTCGAAGAGGTTGAGTGCATGGGTGCCTGCGGCGGTGCGCCGATGATCGCCATCAACGAAATATTCTACGAGAACGCTACGGCCTCGCAGCTGGATTCGCTTCTTGATGCGTGCCGCTGAGCGAAGCGACAATCCTTCGAAATGTCAGATTCACACGCGGCCCAACGGGCCGCGTTTCTTTTTTAATCCCATGCACCCAGTGATGCTGCGTCGCTCCGCGCATGATCAGTATCGATGAGTCCTCAAGTGGAATCTCTAACGCCGGTAGGTCCTTGCGCGTGCGGTGCTTCATGACGAAGCGCCTGGTAGCGCCAAAGCTCATCGACACGATGACCGGCTCGGTGCCCAGCTCCGGTTCATCATCGGCATGCATGCCCATACTGTCACTGCCATCGCGATACAGGTTGGCCAGAACGCTGTTCAGGGGACTCTGGGCGATCCTCTCGCCCATCTGCCGAAGCGAGCTCAGCAGCGGCGTCCAGACGAGCCCCGTGTAGGTCTTTCGAGAGTAGCGGTACTCGAGCCCCGAGTCGGCATAGAATGCGATCAAACGCGGTTGCAGCATCGTCCGGCCGAACATGCTGATCGTTTCGCTTCTCCAGGCCAGGGATTCGGTGAGTTTCTCCAGCAGACCTGATGCAGGAAACTCGACCTCTGCCGCAGCGAAGTGGAGAACGTCAAGATCCGGCATTGTATAATTGGTTGACATTCTGTAAGTTATCCCCAGTCACATTCAGGAAGTCATCATGTCCACCCGTGCACAGCTCGGCATCCGCCATCGTCAGGTACGCGAATCGATCCTCAAACTCAGCGTCCAAGAATACGCGAAAATCACCGACGTGCGCCTACCGACCATATACTCCTGGGAGTCCGGGCGTACGGCTGTTCCGCAGAATGTTCTGGCCCTGCTTGAGTCCCGCTACGGCATTTCTTCGGGGTGGCTTCTTACCGGTACTGGTTCGCCCCTTGCCCAGACACGTCAGCAGCTGAATGCAGGGGGCGAAGCAAAGCGCTCTATCATGCAACAGCTCGAGGATCACGTATCACAGATCCGAGAACTCATCGAAGAACTCAAGCTGCATGCTCCGCAGGTTGTTGCGCCGGCACGGCGAAAAAAGTCCGACCGCGGACCCCGCATTCCTATGCTGGCCATTGGCGTCAGTGCGGGCCTTCCGACGGCCTCGGATGATACTATTGAGCGTGAGATCGACCTTGCCGATATGCTTCTGGAAAATCCCGAGAGCACCTACTTCATCCGCGTCGTTGGGGATTCGATGACCGATGCCGGCATCAGTGACGGTGATACGCTGATCGTTGACGCGCCATGCAACCGCGTTCCGGACAGGTCGTCATTGCGAAGGTATATGGCGAACTCACCGTCAAACGCTACCTCACGGTGGAGGGACGTCCCGTGCTGCGGGCCGAGAACCGCCGTTACAAGGACATTGCCATCACTGCCGACATGGACTTCAGCATCGTCGGCGTGGTGCGTAACTGCATCAAGCAGCTCTAAAAAGTCCGCAGAATCTCAACAGATTGGATAGCTATTATACGTTTTGTATAATTGCTAATGCTTCTCTGTCTCATTGCCAACGAACTCCCGGATCCAGCGCTTGATGCTCTGCTTGAGTCCGTCCACCAATGCACACCGCTGATCTCAGTGCCCTGCCGGGGTCGCATCTTCTGCGGAACTGACGATCTGCCGGGACTTCATGGGCTGGTCGAGCGAGAGAACATTCGGGCTGCTATGGCCCCCGAACGGACCACGGCACTACTGCAAGCGCTGCAGTCACGACCGGGGCGCATCGACATCCATGAGCACGCTGATACGGTCAGCACAGACGTCCTTGCCCGGCTGGACGAGCTTGGCATCACGACCGACGACGTCGAGCGTCTTCGGATGTTCGGTCTTGACACCATTGCTGCTTTGCGCCGGCTTGAGCGACGTCACCTGCAGGTACAGTTCGGATACCGCGGTGATGTCGTATTCCGGTTGCTGCACCAGCATGATCAAAGCCCCCTGCCGATGTATGTTCCCCCGCCTGAGGTGATCTGCTCGGAACGTTTTGAAACTGACCAGCGTGAGCCGGGTCCGATCATGGCTGCAGCTGAACGCGTCACGACCAATGCCATAGACCTGCTTGCCGGACGTCAGGCGTGGCGGATAGAGGTTGGCATCATGAATGCAGCCGACATCGTCAGCGTCACACAATCACGCATCCTGCGTCAGGGCAGTCATCTGCTACGCACGCTGCTGACGCATGTACAGACGCTGTGTCGACGTTTGCTGCAGGCACGCCACATCTGGCGAGGACTACGTTTGAGACTGGCCTCACTGCGTCATGCTGAGGGTGAGCAGATATCGTTGTTCGACTCCGGAAACAATCGCGCAGACGTGGTCGAACTTCTCCGTCCGCGCTATGCCGGCGTGGTCAAGCGCATTGAGATCCTCGACCCCTGGTCGATCCTCCCCGAGCGGTACTCGCGGATCATTTCGATAGGACCGGCTATCTCGCCTGACCAGGGGGCTGTCGTATGAAGCTGCTCATGGAACCCATTGATGTTTCGCTGCTACGCAACCAACCGAGCATCATCTGCTGGCGAGGGGGCACCTATGACGTTGAGAAGGTCATCGACGCATGGTCATCACGCGGACCGTGGTGGGGTCGTGACGAGCGGCGCAGTTACCTACTGCTGATGACCACCAGCGGTGTGATGGAGATCTTTCATAGCAACCTCAGCGGCTGGATGCTGTCGCGCATCTTCGACTGAGGCGATCATGTTCGGCTCGCTTCACACACGGACGCACTTTTCGTTTCTCGACGGCGGCTCGTCCCCCGAGGCCCTGGCCGAGCAGGCCCGTAGTCTAGGTCATACGGCACTGGCGATCACAGATGTACACGGAGTTTATGCCGCCGTGCGCCATCAGCGCGCATGTCGCCGGCTGGGCCTTAAGGGGCTTATCGGCATGGACATCCCGGTGAGCATCACGGATGCAGCATCCAGCGTAGATGTTTCCGTGCTGGCTCGCAATGCCGAGGGGTATCGTGCGATCTGTCGCATGAGCACGTGGCTGCATGAGCACGGTCCGCTTGAACCCTCGCACATCGATGCCGGAGGTTGCCTCGAGGCGCTTCGTGCTGAGCATTGCATCGTAATCGTCCATGGACTATCTGCACCCGTCAATGCCGTCGAGCCCATCCTGCGCCTGATGACGTCACGTCGAAACCTAATGGTCTATGTCGGTATTAGCCACGACGCCCGTCCGTGGGCTGTGCGCCGCATACGCGCAGTGGCAGACCTTGCGGCCGCTATGGATCTACCTGTGGTACTGGCTCAGGACGTGCGCTATGCGCATCGCGACGATTACGCCGTGCATGACCTGATGATCTGCATCCGCCATGGCATCACGATCCACGAGCCCCATGCACTGCGTCCTGTGAATGACCGCCAGTGCCTGCGCACACTTCAGGAGCTCCGTACTGTAGTACCCGTTGACGAAGCCTTTGAAAACGTCAGGCGTATCATCGAAGCCTGTGACTTTGATCTTCTACCGGAGCAGATCACGCCCCCTTCGGCGCGGCTGCCCGACGGGGCCAGTGCGGATCAGGTACTGCGAGAGCTCTGCCAGGGACAGTTCGATCTGCGCTACAAACGCCGTGGTGACGCTATCCGGCAAAGGGCCCGTGAGCTTCTGGAGCACGAACTCGGCGTTATCGCCGAACTGCAGCTGTCGGACTTCTTTCTTGTGGTTCGCGAGGTGACCGAGTACTCGCGCTCACGCGGCATCCGCTGCAGCGGAAGGGGCTCGGCAGCCAACTCCGTTGTTGCGTATGTGCTTGGCATCACGAGCATATGCCCGGTGGAGCATCATCTGCTGTTTGAGAGGTTTCTGCATCGTGGACGGAAAGGGACGCCGGATATCGACGTGGACTTCGACAGTGAACGTCGCGGTGAGGTGCTGATGTGGATGGAAGAGCGCTTCGGACTGCAGCAGACAGCCATGACGGCAACGATCATCACCTACCGCATCCGCATGGCCATCCGCGATGCGGCAAAGGCCCTCGGCTGGCCCGAGGAAACCGTCCGGGCACTGTCGAAATCTGTTCCCGGATACACTAACAATAGCGTTGAGACCTACCGCAAGGAGCTTGCCGGTGTGGTTGGCAATGTGCCTATGCTGGAGATTCTGATCCGTGCCGCATCGCTGCTGCTGGATCATCCACGGCACCTGGGTCAGCACTCCGGCGGTATGGTCCTTTCGAGCAAGCCCCTTGAGATGCTTACACCCGTACAGCGCTCGGCCAATGGCGTTGCCGTGGTGCAGTTCGACAAGGACGACGTCGAGGCCCTGGGCCTGGTCAAGTTCGATGTTCTGGGCCTGCGCATGCTGGCCTGCATCAGCGAATGCACCGAACTTGTCTCGCGCCACACGGGCATCATGCCTGATATCGATGATCTTCCCTTGGATGATGCGCTGACCTTTGAGACCATCCGTAGCGGACGCACGCTGGGCGTGTTTCAGATCGAGTCGCAAGGGCAGATTCACCTACTGGCCAAGCACCAGCCGGAGCGGTTCTCGGACCTGGTCACCGAGGTCGCGCTGTTCAGACCCGGCCCCCTTCAGGGTGGCATGGTGCATCCCTACATCGCCCGACGTCGTGGACAGCAGCCGGTGACGTATCCGCATCCCGACCTGGAGCCGATCCTTGCCGACACGCTGGGCATTGTACTGTTTCAGGAACAGGTGCTCGAGATCGCACATCGTTTTGCGGGAATGAGTCTCGAGGATGCCGATGACTTCCGTTCGCTGGTGTCAAAGAATCGCAACCGTGAGCTCATGGCATCGATGCGCGATCGCTTTGTGCAGGGGGCATGTGCACGCGGCGTCGATGTTGAATGCGCCGAACAGGTCTATGAGATCGTCTCCCACTTCGTTGGCTATGGCTTCTGCCGCTCGCATGCGGCGGCCTTTGCCAAGATCGTCTATCAGAGTGCCTGGCTCAAGACCCATCATACGGCTGCGTACATGGCTGCCTTTATGCAGCACCGTCCAGGGATGTACAACCTCATGACCCTCGAGGAAGAATGCCGACGCTGGGGCGTGCAGGTGCTTCTCTGCGACGTTACGCGCTCAGGCATGCGATATGATCTCGAGCCCGACGGCAATGGCAGCTTTGCTATCCGCAAGCCCCTTACGGCCATCCGCACGGTCAGCGAAGACATTGCCCGACGGATCGTCTGGGAGCGCGCCAGAGCTCCCTTTGCGAGCGTTGAGGACCTGGTGGTGCGCCTCGACGACATCCCGCGCGATACGCTGGAGTGTATCGCCATGGCCGGAGGCATGCAGCAGCTTGAAGCAGACTCGCGCCGTGCCGCATGGATCGTGGGCGTTGTGCGCAGCCGGCAGCGCAAGAGCGTGCAGGAACCGCTGTTTACCCTGCCGATGCTGCATGCCGAGGATATTCCTGCACTGCCTGAGCTACGTGCCCAGGAACGCCTTGCCTACGACTACATCATGCAAGGGGCTGCCCGGGTCCACCCGATGACGCTCTACCGCAGGTCGATGATGTCACTCGAGATCCACACGATCGAAACTCTTGGACGTCTTGCACCCGATGCACGCCTGACAGTGGTCACGGCCGGCATCGTCATCCTGCGTCAGGCACCTCCAACGGCCAACGGCATGCTCTTTGTGACCCTTGAGGATGAGAGCGGCTTTCTGCAATGCGTGGTTCCTCCGCAGGTTCGCGAGCGCTTCCGCACGCAGTTGCGCTCTTCGGCGCTGGTCCTGCGCGGCATGCTACACGGCATCGGATCCTGGCGCAGCATCATGGTCAGCGATGTCCATGTGCTGACGCAGGTCATCGGCGGGTATCACGGACATCTGTCCTATGCCGGCGGCATGGACACGCTGGAGGTGGGTAGGTCCATACTTTTGCCCAATGCCGCGACTTCGACTGCTGATTGAATACGACGGGACCAACTACGTTGGCTGGCAGCGCCAGACCAACGGCGTGTCTGTGCAGCAGCGAATCGAAGAGGCGCTGACGGTGGCCTATGGCGTGCGATGCATCATCCATGGAGCCGGCAGGACCGATGCCGGCGTACATGCCAGCGGGCAGTGTGCCCACGCGGAGCTACCGGAGGGGGCTCATCAGATCCCGATCAACAAGGTGGCGGTAGCCATCAATACACGTCTGCCCAAGGACATCCGCATCCTGAACGTCGATCACGTGCATGATGGATTCCATGCCCGCTTTGATGCAATCTGGCGCGAGTATGTCTATTCGATCGCTCTAAGACCAAGCGTTTTCAACCGACGGACGTCATGGCATCCGGAAGCCCCCTTCGACCGGGACCTTTTCGAACAAGCCCTGCAGGTGATGCGCGGGCGGCACGACTTTACGGCGTTCTCGAAGTCCAACCCCGATACGTCCAGCTATGTGTGCAATCTGCAGACCTGCCAGGCAACGATTAACGGTGATGTGCTCGAGGTCAGATTACGTGCAGACCGGTTCGTATACGGAATGTGCCGGGCAATCATCGGCGCATGCATGTCCGTTTCACGACAACGCTTTACGCTCGATCAGCTAACCTCCATGCGCGACTCCACATCGCGTATCGTCGCGCCTCTTCTTGCTCCGGCACATGGCCTGTGCCTGACGGCAATTGGCTACCCGGAGGTGTCGCCGGCCGACCCTAGCTAAGCCACGCTGGTGTTTCGTCGAGGGCCATCGTTGCGGCGCGCCAGAAGAGCCGGAAGGCTTCGGCCGGATCTTCCGATTCAGCAGCAAAGGTCATCTCCCCTATCCGCTGGATGCCTTCACAGGCGAATGCTTTCTGGCACTGCTCGCGACGGTACGTATCGACCTCGATGCGGGTTGTTCCACCGGCTGAACGATGCCATGTTGAACGGTCAGACATCGCCCGGACAGCCCCCTGAAAAAGGAGATCTCGCGTTGCAAGTGGCGTTAGGCAAATGGCCGCTGTCGGACCAAGCGTCTGCTTGGTGGAGACAAACACCGAGGTCGAATTCCACGCACGGATCTCCGCCTGAAGCTCACTGTTGCCGCTGACCATAGACAGCGGGATGCCAAAACTTGCCAGCACGGCAGCATTGACTTCGACCTCGCCAGCGGCGCGTCCATTGAGGCGCAGCTCGCGGATGAGCGAACCGATGTAGGTGTGAGCAAGAAGTCCGCCTGGCGTTCCAGCCTTGCTGTGATAGCCGATACAGAAGGCCACGTCGGCACCGAACTGCACGCCCTCTAGCTGACAAAGGGGCTTATTAAACGGCTTGGCCGAACCAACGACGAGTCGGGCAGAGGGATGAAGATGCTCAAGCAGGATGTTGCGCATGACGCCATGGCCGTCACCAACGAGGATATCAGCGCCGGACTCTACCGAAAGAATACCTTCAATGACTGCGTTGACGTCAGCGGTGAGCAGCTTCTGCGCTGCTGCATAGCCCCTTCCTTCGGGCATGAGCTGATCATGGTGAACCACGCCCGTGGCACCTTCCATATCGACGGCGATGAAGACCTTCATAATGCAACTGACTCCAGTGGTGCGGGTGATATAGATTACGGCTCTGCGACAGGCACGGCTTCGACGGCGTCCCTACGCACGGCCGTCAGTACCACGCGGATGGGCTGCTTGTGCATGTCCGGCGCACCGGTCATGCAGATGGCCACGTGGTTCTCCGTCCAGCCCGTCCACATGCCCGTGCTAGCATCATACCCCTCCGGCAGAAAGCTGCGGACGGAACCAAGCTGACGGCGATGAAACTCTTGGGTGCGCTCTTCACTAAGACCACGCAAACGCCGTGTGCGCTCACGGCGCACGGAAACGTCGACCGAGCCTTCCATGATGGCCGCATCGGTGTTAGAGCGCTCCGAGTAGGTAAAGACATGCAGGTAGGACCACGGCAGGTCATGCAGAAGCTCGATCGTCTCTTCAAACTCGGCATCGCCTTCGCCGGGGAAGCCCGTGATCACATCGATGCCCACGGCCGCATCCGGTAATACTCGGGAGAGTCGTTCGATGACCGTCCGGTACATTGACGGGTTGTATCGTCGCCTCATAGCGCGCAAAACCTCTGCCGAGCCGCTCTGCAGCGGAACATGCAGGTGTGGCACGATGGTCTTCGATGCTGCTATCAGGTCGATGATCGCCGGTGTGAGCGTGTTGGGCTCTATCGAACCCAGCCGGACACGGATAGGCAGCTGCATGGAATCGATCATCGTAAGAAGATCGACCAGTCGGTGCCCCTCTGACGTATGGTACTCGCCAAGGTTGATGCCCGAGATCACACACTCGTGAAAACCCTCGTGGACGATGTTGATAAGATCCTGCCGCACATTCGACAGATTCATGGCTCGAGCCGGACCCCGTGCCAGAGGGATGGTGCAAAATGAGCATGTGTAATCACACCCGTCCTGTACCTTGATGAAAGCCCGCGTGCGGGTATTGATGCGCGATGAACGTGCTGCCGTGAATTCCGTCGCACCGGTAAGGGGCTGCACGTGACGCAGCTGAACGGTGCTCCGTAGCACGTCGCCGGCTAACTCGGCGATTCGCATTTTATCGGCCGTGCCAACTACAGCGCTCACACCGTCGATCGACAGCACCGCATCGGGTTTGAGCTGCGCATAGCATCCCGTCACAACAACCCGAGCTCCCGGCGCCCCACGTAGCCCCTTGCGAACAATCTTACGGCATTCTGTGTCCGCCTGTTCGGTTACGCTGCAGGTGTTGATGACCAGCAGTTCGGCCCGCTGTCCGTACTCGACGATCTCATGGCCGTCTTCGACAAACCGGCGTTCGATGGCCGACGTCTCCGTGGCATTTAACTTGCAACCCAACGTGGTCAGTGCAACGCGCATGACCGCAAAGTTATGGCTCCGGCAACCACCGCAAGGCAGAACAATGAAACCGGGAATTGAATCAGCTGTCGCTCACATTGATGTGGTAGTGATTGATGAAATGGTTGCCCGTCTCGACGATCGAATTCTTCACCCGGTTTATTCCACATTCTGGCTCGGGTACCATGCAGAAGTGGCTGCGCGCAGGGCTATCGAACCCTACTTTGAAGACGGTGAGAATGCCTGCGGTACGGGGCTTGCTCTGAAGCATCAAGCCATGGCAGCCATTGGTGCAGCCATACGCATCGAGGCACGCGTGACGTCGATCGTGGGTAACCGTATTCTGTGTAGGATCGAGGCACGTATCAAAGGCACCGACATCTGTCTTGCAACCGGGACGCAGGAGCAGGCCGTGCTACCGACTGAGCGTCTGGCACGCCTGGCCGAATCGGCCCACCGCTAAATGGTCACTTGAGGATATGGCCGGTCTGCGCGCACCAGAAGAGCAGGTCGATCTCGTCCATGTCGATACCGACCGCGTCGCAGTAGTCCGCAAAGCGCTGCTCAACGTCGAGGTACTTCGTTACGGTTGACACCGAAGGGACGTCGTCAAAAATTCCGCAGGCCACCATATTCGTTAGCAGATGTCGGTCAATGATAGCAAGGCCACGCAGGCCGATGTTGCGCAGAAAGTGACTGGCTTCTTTCATACCAAATCCATCGACCATTTCGCGCAGAGCATTACGTCGATCTCGCGCAGGTACATCCGTGGCAGCAATCACAGATTCAATCCTTGACCAGTCCGAGCGGGCGCGATGAAGTCGCACATGCTTTGTGTGGTGAAAGCGGATGTAACGGTCGGGCTTGCGCAGAACATCGATGACATCCTGACCGTTGGACAAGAAGTCCAGGGACTCCAGCTCAGACTGCACCATCGAGGCATGCACAGCGCTCGACTGCGGAGTCATCAGGCAGAAGCACATCTCATAAAACCAGCGTGTCTGCGGAACTCGGGCAAAGTCATCAAGCCGGCGCTGAATCTCTTCAGACCGCTCACGATACAGCTCTGCTAGGTGTTCTGGAAGCCGCACCGACACTACACCAACCCTTTGCGCTTTCGCAAAAACCACTCAAGAGCAAAGGCCGCAAGGGCTATAGAGACGATCCAGGGCAGGTGATGCAACGCCAATTCACGCTCGCTGTTGCGAACTACCGGACGCAGACGTGGATCGCGCAGGAGCGCATCGATGAGTGCATCCACCGAATCGATGGTTGCAAAACGTCCGCCGGTTCTCTGTGCCAGAAGTCTCAGTAGCGAGACATTCATCGTGGTCGTCTGCTCTTCAAGGCCGACATCACTGACGATGAACGTCCCTTGGTCGCGACCGATCGTCTGCCCCTTGCTCGTCGCTGATCCGGTGTAGCTGTAGCGACCGGGGGCAAGTGTACCGATCGTCGCACCGTAGCGTCCGCTTCCTGAAGATGCCAGTTCGATTGTTCGTGGTGAAGATCCACCTTCGATCACGACGCGCACCAGCGCATCATCAACGTTAGAAAATGATTCGTCCATGACCGTGGCGGTAAAGCCAACGGTCTCTCCGGCAACATAGGCCTCGTGCGTACTGCGGATACGCACACGGCGTTCATCGTCTCTTACACTTAACCACTTGACGGAGTTGCCAGCAAAAGTTTGCAATACATCCGTGGCGCTTGAGCCACGTGAGGCTGCCGGTCCCTGTCCCAGCAGTTTCCAGCGGTAGATGCCATGGCCCAGGATCGCAAGACTACGCGTCAAACCGGCATCACGTTTGATGATGAGGGGCTCATCGATTGACATCGTGCCGACCTTGATCCGCGACAGCACGGACGCCCCCGGAACGGCTTCGGCGAAGAGCTCTGTGCGGTAGATCGGCGGAAGGCTATTCCAGAGATCGGCGTCACCATCACCCCCGGTAAGACGCATCAGTGGATCGGCGGTGGCGACGGGTGCAACGTCCGTCGTAACACTGATCTCGATGGGACGATTCGAACTCACCCGGAACGGTAGAACGTCTGCCAGAGGTGCCATCTTCCCGTAATCGGCCGTTGGAGCAGCTACAAAGAACAACGACGTTCCCCTGCGGCATCTTCCGGCGATATCATCGATAACACTCTTCGGCGTAAACGCCGTCGGAAAACCGATCAGGATGATCGCCGTTGCATCTGCCAGCGAAGCCGCCCCGGGCTGCCCTTCATAGAACGTCGAACCCTCACGGTGGATGTACGTCACCAGCTCCAGCGATGGATCTTGCGTCACAGCGGACTTGATAAAGGCCACATCCGGACTCGGTGCTCCCGCAAAGAGGATGACGCGTTTCTTGTTCTTCCGAACGCGTACGGTGGTCTGTGATGCATTGTTTTTCGTGGTGAATTCCTGACCTGCCGCTTCGATGCGTGCCGCAACGACGTGCATTCCTTCGACGGTCGGTACCCAGCGATGAGATAGCTGGTAGCGCTGAATGCCGGCGCGAAGTTCCAGAGGTAGGCGCGCGACGTCGTTACCATTGTCAGAGATCACCACCAAAGCCGAGCGATCGGCGATATTCGTCTGTTCAATCTCCATGGTCACGATGACCGGTTCGCTGACGACCCCGATTCCCGGCGCCGTGACCGAGGCCATGCGCACATCAGACGGTGGCACACTATCTCCTATGCCAAGCGTGTAGAGGGCCAGACCGCTGCGCTCGGCCGCATAGAGTGGCTGCTCGCCGGTGTTATGGTTGCCATCAGAGATCACCAGCATCGCCCCGTATTCAAGCTCGGATCCGGCGTTGGCCACGGCACGCACCGCAGCGCCTATATCGCTACGATAGCCTTTCGCTTTGAGCGTGTCGGCGCTTCCGGTGAGCGTACGCATCGTTTCGTCAAAGACATAAACATCGGCCATGTCAGACAGGCGCTCGGAAACCCTGGCGGAAACCAATCGAAGTTCTGCCAGACGATCTCGCGATCGATCTCGCATGCCCATCGACCGCGACACGTCAATGGCGACTGCTATGCGCGGCTGCGTTGTTTCACTTTTTCGGAAACGAGCAAGGGGCTCGTACAGCAGTAGAATCAGGCACATCAGTCCGATCGACCGCAGCGCGATCAGGGCCGCTCGCATGCGGGCGTCAACCGGTGGAACGGTCACGCGGTAAAGATAGGCCGACAGCAGAACCGACACAGCTGCAAACAGCAAGTACAGGTACCACGGACCGCCGGAGAGATCGAGACTGAGGCTTTCCATTACAGATTCATCCTACCTGAGCGATCCGGGAACAAACAACACAATGCTCTGTGCAACCAAGACACTGGTTAGATAGAAAAAGGCAACCTCTTCCCATGGGAGTATGCCGGCAACCTTCACACCAGTTACCTGACGTTCATCAAAAAACCAGATGCCGCGACGAACGGCCCAGACATCAGCAAGACTCAGGATGGTTCCAATAATCAGTGACGCGATGACGATTGGCAGGACGCAGGACGCAAGGATCGGACTACCGAACATCCACTGTGCTGCGATCAACGGCACAAACCAGATTCCGAGATGCCACGCATAGGTCAGATCCGTCCGCCTGGAACGCCATGAACGTGTTGCGTGATGCAGCAAGAATGCGACCAAAACGGTCAGACCGGCAGCGGCAAGACCTGATGTTGTGACCAGGTGCGAGGCTGCTGTTTCTGAAGGAATCCAGCGTAGCAGCGCAAGTGTCAGCATCGAGACGTGGAGCGTCTGTACGACAAAGAAGAAGATCTCCTCCACGGGCAGCACGCCGATACGCATGATCAGCCTGTCATCCGGGAAGTCCCAGACGCCCCTTCTCACGGCCCACGAGTCCCACGGGTAGGTGAACACGACCACGATCGCACAAAGCACAAGCATACTGAGAAGTCCGGCGATGTTGGCTCCGGCAGCTATCCAGCACAGCGCACAGGCTACCAGTAGCGGCAACGTCATACGATAATGGAACCCGCGATAGGTCATCGTTATCATTATCAGGGCAGCGGGACGGCAATGCTTAGGCGGTGCATTACGGCTGCAGCTCCCAGAGCGCTGTATGCATAATCGAAGGAAAGTCCTGGCAGGCGCAACCCAAGACCGGCACTGAGTCCGGAAAGCTGCGAGGCGACATTCACACCTGATGTGTTTCGCATACGGTTATCGTACGACAGACGCGCCTGCACGACCTTTCCGAGATAGAGCTCGCCCCCTACGGAGAAGTTCTTCAAACGGTCAAGGACGTTGTCGACATCATCGGTGAGATGGTTCAGGGAGGCATTGATGAGAAGGGGCAGACCACGCAGACGATGACTGATTCCGATCCGCATATCAAGTGGCAGACGGTCGCGTGTGCCGTCATAGGTGCTTAGCTGGGTTCCAACGTTCAGAATCGAGAGACCGATGGTGACGCGCTTGGCCGGCACCCGGTAGAGCAGGCCGGCATCCAGGGCAACGGCCGTCGAGGACATATCGGGAATGGTTGAATGCAGCACCTTGGCCGACACTCCGTAGCTCAGCGTGGAATCAAGTTCATTGGCAACCGAAACCGAGACAGCAACATCGTTTGCACCGAAAGTGCCGGTGCGATCGCCTACTCCGGTTGTGCGCTGAAATGTACCGTAGTTGAGATATCCGACCGTAAATGCCATGTCGCCGACCGACTCGACATTGGTGCTGTAGCTGGCATAGCCGGCATTGATGTCCAGGACGTGCTTGATGAACGTTGCGGTCACTGCCGACGAATCCACCGTTGTCAGAACAGCCGGGTTGATCACAACGTTAGCCGGGTCCTGCGTGATGGCTACCGTTGCTCCGCCCAGACCAGCCATACGAGCGCTGATGGTGCTGCGCAGAAAGTTAAAAATGAAGCCCTGCTGTGCCAGTGCTTCCGAAGCAGCGATGGTCATGCTGACAGCAACAAACAGACATCCTGTTGCCCGGAGCATTAGAGGTCGAATCACGAACGATCTCCCAGCAGTTCCAGAAAATTGCCCGGCGGACGGGTCGGACGGAAGTTATCTGCACGCACGAACGTGTGACGTGTCCAGCCTCGCACGAGTGTAGCGCCGTTGCGTGTGATCTCGTAGCTGATGTTCAGGCGAGCCCCCTTTAGAGGTTCGACAACCGTACGAATCTGCAGAAGATCGTCATAGTGCGCAGGAAGAAGATACTCGCAGTGCGACTCCAGAACCGGAAGCATGTACCCGGACTGCTCTAGCTCGCTGTAGGGAAGCCCCTTATCACGCAGATACTCGGTCCGACCAATTTCAAACAGTCGCAAATAGCCGCCGTGATAGACCACGCCCATCTTGTCCGTGTCACTGTATCGCACGCGATATGTTGTGACATGATACGACGCTTGCCGG
Organism: Ignavibacteria bacterium; assembly: GCA_040380835.1. Lineage (GTDB taxonomy): Bacteria > Bacteroidota > Ignavibacteria > Kapaibacteriales > Kapaibacteriaceae > UBA10438. Next base: position 38,408 of record JBEIIK010000004.1, read on the forward strand.
CTCATCAGCGCAAGCCCTGTACGGGTGATGCCAGCAGAATATCCAGCAGTCGTTCAAGTTCTTCCAATGAGAAGAACTCGATATCGATCGATCCCGACTCATCACTTTTGAGACGCACACGAACCTGCGTTGCAAAGGTCTGACGCAGGGAGTCTTCAATGGTCTGTATTGACTTATCTGCCGGACCATTCGGAGGGACAGTTGAGGATGTTGACGATTTGACCTTGATCCCTCCGGCTCGGGTTACGTCTTTCCGTCCGAGCTCAATGTCCTTTACCAGAGCCTCGGTTTTGCGAACCGAAAGCTCGCGATTGATCACTTCGCGCAGCACGGTCAGCTGCCGTGCCTCTGTTGTAAGCGTCAGCAACGCACGAGCATGTCCCATGCTGATGCGCCTGTTACGAAGTGCCGCCTGCACGTCGGCCGGGAGCTTGAGCAGGCGTAGCGAGTTAGCGATGGTGCTGCGGTCCTTACCTACTTTGACGGCGATATCCTCTTGCTTGAGCTGACAGTCATCGATCAGACGCTGATAGCCTTGGGCCACTTCCAGTGGATCGAGATCTTCGCGCTGCAGGTTCTCCACGAGTGCGATCTCTAGCATCTGCGCATCGGAGCCAACCTCGATCACATGTGCCGGGATCACCGTCAGGCCGGCCATCTGCGACGCCCGCAGGCGTCGCTCGCCGCTGATAAGTTCGTATCCGTCAAAGTGCCGGCGGACGGTGATCGGTGTGATCACCCCGTGCACGGCGATAGACTGTGCGAGTTCTTCGAGCGCTTGCTGGTCAAAGTGATGACGGGGCTGAACAGGATTGGTCGAAATCTTAGCGATCTCAATGCTGCTCACGCCCGACGCCGAGTTGTCGGCAGCCAGCGGCTGCTGCGCTGTGCTATCGGGACGAATCAATTCCTTGGGTATCAGCGCTCCGATACCTTTACCGAGTCCTAATCCTTGTTTCACGATTCTCCCCCCTTGTATCAACCTACCAGAGCACCGGCCGTGGCGGCGTTCTTTTCGAGGATCTCCGTTGCCAGGGCCAGGTAGTTCTGTGCGCCCATGCTGGAGGCATCATAGAGCAATGCCGGCTTACCGTGACTTGGTGCTTCCGAAAGCCGAACGTTGCGCGTGATCACCGTGCGGCAGGCCTTGTCTTCGAAGTGACGTCGCACTTCATCGACCACCTGGTTGCTAAGTCGAAGACGAGAATCGTACATCGTCAGCAGGACGCCTTCGATCTCCAGACGTGGGTTCGACGTACGACGCACGATGGAGATGGTGTTGAGCAGCTGACCAAGTCCTTCCAGGGCATAGAACTCGCACTGTACCGGAATGAGCACCGAGTCGGCAGCGGTCAGACTGTTTAGTGTTAGCAGACCAAGAGACGGTGGACAGTCAATGACGATGTAGTCGTAGCGATCCTTAACACTGGCCAGAATTCCTTTTAGTAGATGCTCGCGGCTCGGAACGTCAACAAGTTCGATCTCAGCACCCACAAGGTTGATATGCGATGGCACAAGATCGAGAAATGGCATTGCCGTGGTTACCACTACAGATTCGATCGGCAGACGGTTGATCAGCACTTCGTAGATCGTTTTGTCAAGCTGTGTTGTATCCACGCCGTAACCATGAGATGCATTAGCCTGCGGGTCGATATCAACCAAAAGGGTCTTCTGCTCCGTGGCAGCCAGGGATGCCGCGAGATTCACGGCTGTCGTTGTCTTGCCAACACCACCCTTTTGATTTGCGACGGCGATGATCTTTCCCATAGTACGGCAAACTCCGATTCGGTATGGCCCAAAGGCTTTGGAACAATCAATTCAGGGGCCGACTGGAGCGTCAGCCAGCGGCAAAGGTACGAACACCGGCAGTCATCGAAAACACTTGTTTCATGCGTGTTTCACGCTATCTTCCGCCAGATATCGACAGTCGGATATCAAGTCCTACCTGCGTGGTACTGAAGCCCGGATTGGCCGCCCCCTCGCTGAAGTTTCCTTCGTACCTGATGAAGGCCGAGGCCGTTACGCGCTGGCTCATCGTGTAACGGGCACGCGGTTCGATCACGATCTGCGTGGTGCCATCGACCACGGCTCCACCTGGCTTGTAGTCAAGCACGTCATACTGACCGCGTCTGTTGCGCCGAATCTGCGTGTTGAACGTCAATTCGAGGTCATTATTAAGATCCATGCCTAGAAACTTCAGCGGCACATTTCGTCTCAGGTAGGAAGCCTGTATCTGAAACTCGTGAGATGTTTCCTGTGAGATCACAGCGCGTGCCGAGGCATTGAAGCCGTGCGTTGTGGTAACGCTGTAGCGGGCAGTTGCTGTCAGGAGACCATTGAGCTTTCGTTCGTCAAAGGACAAGTTCATGCCCACCAATGGAGTAAACCCGGTTTTGATCTGCTGCACTTCAATGAATCGGCCGTTATCGTTGATGCGCGCATTCTCCGTGTAGTTGGACTGATAGGCGTGCTCAAGAAACACACGCTGGGCAAGCCCCTTGAAGAACGGTAGCTTTTCTATACCATCCCAGCGAATAGTCCAGTTCAGAGCGGGCATTATACGTGCGAGCTCTCCGCTGAAAAGCTGCCAGGATTCGAATCCCTCCCGGAATGACTCGGCCAGAGCATTCAGAAGATTCGAGTTGCGGCTTGACGTATCGGGGTTGGCAAGGATCACCGCTTTGCGCTCATTGTACAGTCGCACCACCTCTTCGACATTGTCATTTGAGAGTCCGAACGGAAGATCCGGGAAGCTGATAAACGATCGATCCAGCGTCTGCCTTTTGACAATGTTGGTAAAGGTCGGAATACCGGCCAGGTCGGTCTCGACTCGCTGGTTGCGTGTGTAGCCGAGGTCGGTCTTCATCGTAAGATCAAGTGTGGCTCCAGGCCAGAGCGGACGGCTGGTTTGAAGCTGAACAGTGTTTTTCTGAGAGTAGTCATCCTGCATGACTGCATTGGCAGGGCGTACGCCGGTATTCGTGGCAAAACCGAAAAACGGGAACGACGAAGAGGGCACCAGCGAGACCTCTCCATGCGGGTTGGAAACCAGTCCCATCTGATAGGCCGTGCTGGGGCCCAGCGACGGGCTGTTGTCTCTGAACAGCATCGTACGGGTCCAGAAATTGTCAAAACCTGACTGGCCCAGAATACCCTTGTTGATAGCGTTCGTACCCTGATTGAAAGTCGTGGTTATGTTCTCGAATCCGAAGATGATCTCCTGGATGATGCGTCCAAAACCGGCACTATCCTTTGGAACCGGACCGAATATCTCGGCACCAAGCTGTCGCCAGCGAAGCACCGGACTGAGCCGGAAACCGGCGCTGTAGCGCCCCTCACGGACCACATCCCTGAGACTTATGTCAGCCTGAAGAGGGTCAAGCAGCGTAAAGTTCGATGAATACGACCCTGTTGTCTCAAAGAACCGGTTCAAACCCGCAATCTCCGGCAGTCGAGGACGTAGTGAGATCGTTACATTCTGCCCGTAGTTACTGATGTTCCCAAAGTCAAGCAGTCCTGCCTCGCCACCGATGATGCGCGAACTGAGCTGAGAGGCAGTGCGCTGACGTCCGTTTTCATCGAGTTCGAACGGTACCATCGTCGACACCGAGTTGACCTTGTAGTCAATTGAGGGGCTCAGAAATCCATTCTCGACGATGCGCCAGTTAAAGCCTAGTGACTTGTCGGCAATGAATTCTCTTGCAATGGGGCTTGCCTGCGTCAGAAAGCGTGATTGCTCGGTTGTTCGAGCCCTTGTCATGTTCAATCCGGCATTGAGCGACTGCGGCAGGAAATTGATCTTGGCGTCCTTGTAGGCCTTCAAGCCCCAGATGTCGGTAAGAAACTTCAGCGGCGAGACCGAGAACTTCGGAGCGATGTTCACCGCATAGTCCATCTTGAACCGCCATCGCCAGTCAAATCGCTGCTGAACAACCTGGGATCGCTCGAACTCCTGACTGTACGAGAAGTTGAACGTCAGTTTGTTGAAGGTATCATCTATGTACCAGGCCTTGACGGGAATGCCAAGACGCAAGCCATTGAGTGCCCACTGATCCTGCACACGTACCCGCTGTGATCTCTGTCGTACCGATTCTGCCACTCTGTCAGCGGCAGCCTGCGAGCCCCCTTTCCTGAGTGTATCATTGGCGGCGGCCAGTGCGGCCGTCTCCAGGGCCACGTCATTCTGGGCCTGAAACTGCGGAGTCTCGGCGATTTCGGCATGGGTGTAGGTGATCGGGATGCGCGTTTCTCGCAGGCTCTTTGGAAGCAGTCGCTCAAGCCCTACCTGAACCGTGGTTGTCCACGTTGTCGAATTCATGCGGTTCCCGAATCGCTCTTCCAGACGGTGGAAGTTCGGAGTGGACACATTGACGGCCGTGGTGATATCACCGATGTCTGCCAGCTTAAGTGTGGCGTTACCGATGGCGGCCCAGTCATTATCGGATATCGGCTCAACGGCTCGCAACTCGTTGACCCACATCGTGGTGGAAAGCTCGTTGGGATAGCGCTCGGCAGGATTGGCAACACCGAATCCAAAGAAGGAAATACGAGTCATGATGGGGCTTCCCTTGATGGCATAGATCCCCTGTGGATCACCCGGAACCGGAAACTCCTGACGCTGATCAATTCGCGATTTATCGCGAATCTCCTTGATGGCCGTAATGTCCTGGATGATCACCCGCAGATCCTGCCAGCCCCTTATCATCGGACGCCGGTACTCGTAGTAGTTCGCGCTGTCGATCCCGAAACGAATAAAACAGTACGCCGTGGGTGTCGATCCGGGAGAGACCACGGCCGGCATGGTGTTGTCACCGTGAATGAAGAAGGCGAGTTGCTTATAGAAGAAGAGGTCCCACGGACGGAAGATCCGGGCCGTGAAACGCTCTTCGCCGGCTCGCAGATTCCTGGTGCGCACCACAAGGGACTGCTCATTCAGGTAGAGCTGCTGGTATGGGTCCGGATTCTGAAGTTGTTGCGGTGGGCGCACGCCAGGGGGCATGGAGTAGAAATCCGGTGCATCCTGATTTTCCTCACGGTTGACATAGGCAACCTGGACTACGGTATCGGTCTGTTCAATTCCGGACTGGAACTGGTGATTGCGAAGCCAGTAGGAACCCACAACTCCCCAGTCGGCTATCGAGAGCTTGACAGCACCACCCTGAACATGGATACGCGCATACTGGATATTGGTGAACAGTGGATTACCAACCACCGAATCAGGCTGACGGATTGGGATCCGGAACTGATACCAGCCACTGGAGGGATTGCCACCGACGATCTGTGAGTTGAGGGACGCATTCGGAATAAGCTTTACCTCATAGCGGAAATAACTGTTATCCAGCGAGATGGTCTGTCCGTTGTTACGGTTCAGGATCTCCGTGTCCGGAAACTGGCCGTACTCGGATTGTGTAGCGTTGCCTTCAAAGTTGTTGTAGCGACGGAACTGATCTTCGGACTGATTGTCTCGATTGGCCGAAAAGTCAAAGACGTAGTTATCTCGTGCAGGGTCGGATTCCCGGTTATGGGGCTCCGGGTAGGCAAGCTTTTCCTGCTCATCAGTAAGTCCGTCAATACCGGTATCCTCGCCAACATCGATGAGGTTGTTTGCCGGAGGAAGGTCTTCAGTATTAAGGGTCTGATTCGGAACAACATCTTCGCTGATCTGCCCCAGATCTATGAACATTCGCGAGCCCGGCTCGTAGGAGTCGATCCGCATCATGATCTCGATGTAATCAATATTCTCGTTATCGAAGTTCGTGTTGAATGGTGAAAGAAGCCGGGTCATTCCGGCCCAGACCTTCTGACGATTATCTCGCTGGAAATCGGCAGCCTGCTGACGCACATTCAGGCTATCAGCACCATTCCACTCGGGTGAAACGCGGTCGATGAATTCCTGATTGGGGTTGTGAATACCCCGTTCGTCCGGCTCAAATGCTATCCTGAGCGGATTGATATTGTTGCGACCCTGCACACGTGCTCGATTCGGATACACGTCGATCTGGGGAACATCCGGTACGAACTTCTGATACCAGAACATCTTGCCTCGGTACTTTCGGGCCGTGGTGTCACTGTCCCATAGCGTGCTGTCTTTAGCAGCCGACGAATGCACCCAGGTAGTTGGAGTGAGACCGAAACCGAGATACCGACGTGCAGATTCAAAATCATCGACGTAGGCGACCGCCTTACCCTGATCACTTTCAACCGTGGAGAAGCGCTTATTAGGCGTTGGTGATACCATCGCCCATTCACCATTGAAGGTAAACGTGGATTTCTCCTTGGTATCAACTCCCGGTATTGCATTCAGGGCCGAAGTCAGCCAGGGTAGTTCTGCATTGAACTTTGCGTCAAACCCCATCATGAAGTTGGAGTTGGGCTCTTGGCCCGGCAGCACGCGGTCAATGATCGCGGCCTGATCGTAGTTCATCATCGTCATACCGATCGACCCGTTCATGCGACGCTTGGTGAAAAGGCGCATGTCGGCACGCAGCCCCAGAAGCGTACGCGTGGTCAGATTGAAGATGTCATTCTTTTCGAACTCGACGTTCAGGTTGGCGTTCGGTAGCTGGGCCCTCGGATTCAGCAGTGAAAGAGATCCGGAGTTGTAGTCGACCATGAAGTCGACACCTTCACGCAGCGCCATACCATCAAGCGTGACGCGAACGCTGCCCGGTGCGAGCTGATAGGCCAGCGGGATGCGACTGCCCATGGACGTTCCGGTACCCTCTCCAACGATCAGAAACCGGTCTTTAGCCGTCACAAGCCGAGCCGCGATCTCGGTGGTATCGTAAACTTCATTAAAGACATACTGTTCTGCCAGCTGGGCATTGCCCTTGGAGGCGAAGTACTCGCGCAGACCTTCTCGGAAGGGCTCCAGACTCGGGAACGTGATCTCACCGCGCTGAGCATTGAAGATCGGCGCTCTCGGATCGAACACCCCGTCAGGAGGAGCAACACCTGTTCCGTTATTAACCTGGTCAACGCGGAAGATGGTGACGATCTTGTCAGGAGCCCCCTCAAGGACGTCGGTCGAATCATTCGTCGACCGGTAGTACCACATCCCCAGCTTGGCATCCTGCGCATTCATGTTGGGCATTCCTACCGGATAGCGGTTGCGCATCATGCGCTTCCAGATCTTGCGGAATCCCGGCTGCATCTGCGGACGGGCAATAAGCTTCAGGACGATCGTATCACGCTCGTTGGCATTGCGAGAGAGCGTGCCGTAGTATAGATCATCAGCGTCGGATGATGTTGGACCCTCGATCCGGTATGAAACAGCGTAATACCTGTCATTGCGCAGGTTGGCCACCGTTACCGTACCCAGGTTCATATCTACTTCGACACGCCGCGGTTCAAGTCGGATAAACCTGCCGCGCTCGATCGACCCGGCTTTGATCTCCGCCTGCGTCAGGTTGGCCGGGTAGCGCTGCCCTGTTGCATACTGAATCGGTGTAATATCATCATAAGCAACAGCCTCATTGGCCTGTACCTCTTTAAGGTCCGTGGTCGACTCCCACACCTCGATCTCCTTGACCACCAGCGAGGAACCGACTTTCGAAAGTGCCGGAGTAGCCGTTTTAAAGAATTCTCTCCAGACTTCGAAGTAGGCCGTGTCGAGAAAGAAGTGGTTCTTGGCGTAGTCATACGCCCTCAAGGTGAACTGCTGTCGTGACGATCCGCCGCGAGCATTGATGAACTGCCGTTCGCCGCGGCGTTGCGATGCAATGGTCTTGAGAAAGAGTGGTCCGAACTGAAAATCTGCCCGCACCCCAAAGAGCGTCTGTCCGCCCCCTATCAAAGCACTTTGAGACTCGAGATTGACGTTACCGAACTCGACACGCTTGACGATGTCGTCATCTGTGCCCTCGAAACCGATCTTGAAGCGGTTATTGAATTCGAACTGGTTTAACGTATTCCAGTCGACGTTCATGCGGAGCTTATCTCCGATGCGACCGCTGACGTTCACCTGGATATTCTGATTGAAGATCGGTGCCGACTGGTTCTGTCCGGCGATCGAGGCCGTTCCGAGTGACTGCGAATCCCAGCGCCAGCCTGCCTGAACATTAACCTCGCCGTTGACGTTGATCGCGATCTCGGGTTTGCCGAAAATCCCGAAGAGCGGATTCTGTGGCAACGGGATGGTGATGTTTGTTGCCTGATCAATGAGCTTCGTGAGTTCGGCCGCCGAAAGGGGCTTCTTCATTTCGTATTTCAGAAGCGACGAATCGCGTGCCTTACGAAGAAGAGCAATGCGGCGCTGCTCGAGGTAGGAATCAAGGGACAGCGGTATCATTGTTCCAACGTCCATTGCGTCGGTCAGCTCAAAAAGTTTGATCTGGCCAAGCGTTGTATCGATCGAGCCACGTTGCTCGTATCCTTTCGGAAGCTTGATAAACCTGTAGGAACGCTGCGCCGGTGTCAGAGGAAATCGGTTGATGAATACATCAGGATAGTAACCCGGGATGTCTGTATTGGTAGGATCACCGATCCCGACCGGACCGCGGATGGTCGTGTCCTTTCGCACCGAATCGGCCTGAACAGCCGCATACATCGAGCCCAGAAGGCTCGTCGAAAGTTCAATGGCGCTCAGGTGAAGGGGCTCGCTCTGCGCAAGCCACGGCAGAATCGTTGCCTCTGACAGGACGCACTCCGGCGATGCCACCGCTGCGATCGCGAAAAGCAATAACGTCCACGTTCGTCGTGTGAGATCGAACACGCGGGGCAACTCACCTATGGTTGTTCAACAAAACTGACGACCAACCCCCCTGGAGGTCGGCAACATGGCGTCACAATTGGCGAGAATATCCCAGCTCCGTGAATCTCCGTGATGGACAAAGATAACCGACGCGTTACTTTTGCACGGCTACGGCGGAGAAGATTTCTCCGCGCCGTCTAAGGCATGACAGCCTGATGGCACGATTTACGCAGCATCCTATTGCATTGACCTATGCACCCGTTTCAGCGCATCGCAGCGACGGCCCTTCTGACTGTCGTCACAGTCCTGCTGCTTGTGGTTCCATGCCGGAACCTGCGAGCAGCCTCGGAGGATACCCCCGCGGCCCCCTTTCTCTCGAGCGATACTCGTAAAGTGTACGATCTGGGTGGTTCATGGCAACGGATCGAAGATGGCGTTCCGGTGGGTTTGACGCGCGTTCCGGGAGACCTCGGCGGCACCGATGCCGTGCGCATTCGCAGGACTCTCAAGATTGACAGTGCGGCGCTCTACGATCACACCTGGCATCTGCAACTATTCGGCATGGTCGATGCTGTGGAGCTGCTTGTCAACGGACGCTTCGTCATGCGATATCCGGGTGGCATGGTGCCTTTCGGCATTCGCATCCGCGAGGGCGTTCTCAGGCCAGGCCAGAATACCGTTGAGCTGCTGGTCACGCCGCCAAGCAAGCTCGCGATGAATATCCAGAGACTGTCTCGCAGCGCCGTAAAGCAATACCTCGGCGTACTGCGTGAAGTGTACCTGGTCGGCACACCGCATCTCTGGACCGAGAGCGTGCGCCTGCGTACGTCGATCCAGGGCGGCACCGGCACCGTTGCCGTCTCGGCCCGCGTGTTGAGTGGCCTGGTCGAGCGTCTTCAGGGGCTGCGCAGCGGATCGGACGGTCTCTCTAATGCGACGATGCCCTTCTCGCTGGACCTTCGCGTGGTGGATCGCGCCAGCGGCGCAGTTGTTGCGGCCTCGGCAGCGCAGGCGACCATCGGCCGCTCCCGCGAGACTGCACCGGCGATGACCGTGAATGTGCCCAACGTGCGTCTGTGGAGTCCGGCATCGCCAAATCTCTATGACCTCGAGTTCCGGCTTTCGGCAGGGGGCTCCATGGTGGATGTCTTCAGAATGCCGTTTGGGTTTCGATCTATTCGCGTGGCTACGGTCGATGGTGCTCGCAAACTGCTGCTCAACGATACCGTGCTTCGATTCCACGCCGTTGACTACGTCGAAGATGCACCGGGATACGGACCGACGATGACACGAAAGCAACTGGAGTTTGACGTCTCGCTGATGAAAACTCTTGGCGTGAATGCAATCCGAGTGCTGCATGGCAGCCCGCATCCGACGCTTCTCTCTCTCTGCGACCACTACGGGATCCTGGTGCTTGCCGACATTCCCTGTGCCGATGTGCCGTCCAATATGATCGACGAACAGGAACTGGCCACACGCTACCGCAACATAGCCGAGCGCACTGTCACTTTTCTTGATCAGCACCCCTCGGTGATGGGCTTCGGCCTGAGTGACGGTCTCGATGAGCGCGCGCCGTCGGTGATGCGCTATCATCAGCAGATGGGCCAGTACCTGCGACGCAACTCCACAAAGCTCCTGTTCAAGGTAATATCCTCAGATCAGGTTGATCAGGCCAGTGAGGGTGGGTTTGACATGATCATGGTGCGTTTCAGGTCAATTGCCGACAGCGCAGGCCTGCTTTCGCTCCAGCGCCACTCAGGAGGTTCATTTGTCTCGGCAGCAGTCATCGCCGAATTCGGCTCGCTCGTCTCACCGGCCAACACCAGTGGCTTCAGCGACCCGCTCTCGAACGAGGCACAAGCCCTTCTGATCAGCAAGTTCTATGCCTGGAGCAACGCCGCTCAACTTGCCGGTGTTCTGGTCTGGACGTTCAATGATTTCACTCTGGAACGTCCGACAATGCTTGCAGACCATCATGACGCCTACATGTGTACCTCGGGACTGGTTGATACGTACCGCCAGAGGCGTGTCTCGTACGAGATGTACAAGGCCCTGATCAACGACGAGAAGCTCCCCCTGCTGCAGGCCCGCGAGTCGGTGTTCTCCACCCCGGTGATCTTCATCGTTACAGGTCTTGTTCTGGGTATCAGTCTTGCCCTGCTGGCCAACCGCTCCCGACGATTCAGAGAGTACGTTGTTCGGGCTCTGTTGCGGCCCTATAACTTTTACGCCGATATCCGTGATCAGCGCATTCTTTCTACGGCACACACCGGCCTGCTTGCACTTGTGATCTCGGGGAGCGTCGGACTGGTGATCTCCTCGTTTCTTTACTTCGTCCGCGTGGATTCCACGGTCGAGAATGTCCTGCATGTTCTGATCTGGAGTGACGGCATGTACGAAGTGCTTCGCTTTGTGGCCTGGCAGCCCGCGCTTGCGGTTCTGGCCTGGTCGATCGTGGCGCTGGTGGTATTCGGTCTTTGCTGTCTGGCACTGCGGGCTGCGGCGGCATTTGTCAGGGGGCGCATCTCGATTCAGGACACATTCACCATCGTCGTCTGGTCCAGCCTGCCGTTTCTGATCCTGCTGCCGATCGGCATCGCTCTGCATCAGGCACTCACGGCCAACGAGCTCTCGGTATTTGTACCACTTACCGTCCTTGCTGTCTCTGCCTGGGTAGTGCTGCGCATACTAAGAGCCACCAGCGTGGTGTTCGACGCTCGCCCACTGATCGTCTACACGCTCGGACTGGGGCTGATCGTTGCCATAGCGGCGGCAACCTTTGTGTCACTAGATGTAACGCATTACGGTTTTTCGTTCCTCTCGTTCTACCTGAGCGGCGTCTGAGGCGTCCATGATCTCGCCGGCTACATTCATCCCAGCGGTTCAACGCCAGCTCAATGAGCGCGAGCGTACCATCCTGCAGGCCGTTGTGCACCTGTTCATCCTGAGCGGCACGCCCGTCGGCTCGAGGGTTCTTTCGTCGTTTCTTGAGCGCACCATGCCGCTGAGTCCGGCAACGATCCGTAATACGATGGCCGACCTGGAATTGATGGGCTACATTACTCATCCGCACACCTCGGCCGGACGCATGCCTACCGACCGGGGCTATCGGTTCTATGTGGATTCACTTAGTGAGGGAAAGACCGGTGGCAGTCCGCCTGCGGAACTCAACGCCACTGACGATGCCGTGCGTGACCTGCTAGCTGCTCCGAAGGAAAGCGTCGTGCGTGATGCCTCGCGCATTCTAGGTTCGCTAAGCCGTCATATGGCACTGGTGCAGATCCCACGATTTCGTGAGGCTCTGGTGCGCAAGGTAGAGATCGTGGCACTGAGCAGCGAGCGTTTTGTAGTGATCATTGACCTAGACAGCGAGGTCGTTCGCACGATCAGCCTGGAAACACGCTCGGCCGTTGATGCTGATTCCGTTCGGGAAATTGCCCGGATGCTCAACGAGCGGCTAACTGGACGCCCCCTTCAGCACGTCGTGACGCTTGCCACCTCAGATAGCACCGCCGATGGAATCGAACCGGCACTGCTGCGCCTGTTTGTAGAGCAGATCGGAAGCTTCGCCGCCACTGACCAGGGGGCAACGGTGCATGTGTCCGGCACGACGAATCTGATCTCTGCCGCAGAGAACGAGTCGCCCGAGCGCCTGCGGAGCATCATTGAACTGATCGAGAATGAAGACGTGGTCGTACACCTGCTCGGAACATCATCCTCGCCCGACGGTGTAACGATCCGTATCGGCAATGAGATTCCAAACGCCGAACTTCACAACTACTCGCTGATAACCTCCACCTACCGGGCGGGTGCGGCCCGCGGCACGCTGGGAGTGATCGGACCCCGCCGAATGGACTATGGACGTCTGATCGGCATCGTTCAGCTGATGTCGGGCGTACTTAGTAGAACCTTCGGCCAGGGCACACCATAGTTACCTCACATTCGTCATGCGGCGCTCTCCCCCATGACTTCTCTGCAGGACACGTATCATGATTGAATCAGAACAGAATACGACTCCCGAATCAACCGACGAGCTCTCGCAACTGCAACAGCTGCAGCGCGAGATCGACGAATGGAAAGACCTTGCCGCAAGGCGCCTGGCCGATTTGGAGAACATGCGCCGGCGGACGGCTCTGGAGAAGCAGGACCTTCATCTGCGAGCTTCGGAACATGTGATCACCAAGATGCTTCCCGTGCTGGATGATCTGCATGCCGCCGCAGCGGCGGCATCTGCCACTAACGACGTTCAGCCGCTGCGAACGGGCATCGAAATGATCTACGCCAAGGCCTGTCAGATCTTTGAGGAGGCCGGCGTTCGGGTACTAGATGCCGAACCGGGTCAACCCTTCGACGTTGAGTTTCATGAGTCGCTCATGCATGCCCCCTCCCAGGAACATCCCGAGGGACATATCGTGCAGCCGGTCATGCGTGGGTACCAGCTTCATGACCGTGTTTTGCGGCATGCCAAGGTCATCACTTCGGCAGGACTTCTCCCACACTCGGAGGCCGAATCCTGATGGCACAGCGCGACTATTACGAAATTCTCGGAGTGAGCCGGTCGGCCGGTGCCGACGAGATCAAATCGGCCTATCGTAAGCTGGCAATGAAGTACCATCCGGACCGCAATCCGGACGATTCCAACGCCGAGACAATGTTCAAGGAGGCAGCGCAGGCCTACGATGTGCTGAGTGACCCCGATAAACGAGCTCGCTATGATCAGTACGGCGAAGCCGGGCTTGGCAGTCAGTCCTACGGCGATTACACCAACGTAAACGACATCTTCAGTGCCTTCGGAGACATCTTCGGTCAGTCCGTCTTTGGTGACATGTTCGGCGGGCAGCGCTCACGTGGTCCGCGCTCACGCAAAGAGCCTGGTGCCGACCTTCGCATCCGAATGACACTAACGCTTGAGGAGATCGCCGAGGGCGTCGAGAAGACCATCAAGATCCGGCACTACCGTGCCTGCGGCACGTGCTCGGGAAGCGGTGCCGGTTCCGACGGAGGATACATCACCTGCTCGGCCTGCCAGGGCAGCGGCGAGGTGCGTCAGGTCTCGCGCAGCGTCTTCGGTCAGTTCATCAACATCGCCCCCTGCGCTCAGTGCAGCGGAAGCGGAGAGATCCTTCGTGACCGGTGCAAGACGTGCGAAGGCGAAGGCCGCGTCGAAGGAGAATCGTCGGTAAAAGTCACGATTCCTGCCGGAGTTCGCTCAGGGAATTATCTGTCGGTCACCGGAAAGGGGCACGCTGGACGTCGAGGGGGTCAGGCAGGCGATGCGATCGTCGTGGTCGAGGAAGCCGAGCACGATGTCTTTGAACGTCACGAAGACGACGTGGTCATGCAGATGACCATTGACGTACCGACAGCAGCCCTGGGTGGAACCGTTGACGTACCAACGCTTTCGGGAACGGCAGAACTCGATATCGAACCCGGCACGCAGCCGGGCGCAATGCTGCGGCTCAAGGGCAAGGGCATACCGCATCTGAACAGCCGCGGACGTGGCGATCAGCTGGTAGAGGTCACTGTCTTTATTCCAAAGAAACTCAGCTCAGACGAACGCAAGGTGCTCGAGTCCCTCAAGGGCTCGAAGAACTTCACAACGCGCGACAATTCGTCGGCGTCATCTTTCTTCCACAAGTTCAAGGAAGCGCTCTCATAACCGTGGCGCTTCCGGGAGTATCCCGCGATGCGACACGTTTTGACCTTCCTCCAGAACCACCTGCACGTTACGCGCAGCGAGGCGACGTTCGTCGGTGTGTTCACAACCCTTATCCTTCTCGGCACGGCCGGAGCCAAACTTCTGCCGGTGATGTCCGACAGCGGTCTGCATGAGCATGCGTCCGTTGAATCGCTGCTGACGACTCTCGATAGCCTGGGACGTCAGGAGCAGACGGCGCCTAGCACCGGTCGACCCGACACAGCGCGCCCAGGGCAGATTCCTCAGGGGGCTGAGCAGGCCTCTGCCGGGGGTAGGCGTGGTGCATCGGGCAAGCCCCTTCCCGGAACGCTCATTAACCTCAATTCCGCCCCGGCTCGGGAGCTGGAACGCATCCCGGGCATCGGTCCGGCCATGTCGCAGCGCATCATTGAGCGACGACGCCAGCGCCCCTTCACCAGTATCGAGGACCTGATGGACGTCAAGGGAATCGGGCAAAAGACCCTCGAAAAAATGCGCCCGTATATCAGCGTGCCGTAAATTCACGGCCCGTATGGTCACAACCGTTTATCTACATCCGCGACGCACGCTCATCGCAACATGGTCCACGCGGAACGACGTTCCGATGCTGACCGGCTATCGTGAACTCGACCCGGGCGCAATGCAGGACCTGCGTGCCGAACTGGATGCTCCTCCGACGGTTGTAGTGATCAGCCGCGGTTGGTTTATCCACGGCTTTCCAACCTCGACAGCCAATTCGGACGCGCAGCGTCGTACATTCGAACTGGAACAGATCTGCAGCATCAGTCCCGGCGCAATGCCGCAGATCGATCTCGAATGCTCTCTCCCTACGGCGGGCGAGGCTCACTGGCGCACGCTCACATGTGTGCGGTCCAGTGCCGTGAAAGAACTTCACGAGGATATTGGATCGCCATGCCGGATCATGTCCGACGTTCGTGCCGACGTTTACGCAGCGCTTTCAAGCGTGCCTCCGCAGTCCGAGCACTGGCTCATGTTCGGACGTCGAGGCGATCAGTTTATCACGGCCGTGATCGGAACCGACCACCGTCCCGAACTTCTCAGTGCGCAACCCGTTGTTCAGGGGCTGCCCCTGCAGGATGCGATTTTTGCAGAACTGGCTCTGATACGGCAGCGTCATGGTGTACACATCAACCACGTCCTGCTCTTCGGGGATCACCTCACCATTGGCATGTTCGAAACGATCAGGCCGCTTCTACGTCAGGCCAACATAAAAGCAGCCCGCCTGCAGCCCTTTCGCAACGTCGGCTCCGAGCTGGATGCCGAGGCTGAGCGGCGCATCATCGCAAGGGCCCACGTTGTGGCCCCGGTCATGGCTGCTCTGTTTACGGACGTATAGGTCCAACGGCAAACCACAACGCATCATGCGCATCATTGCAGGAGCATTCAAGCGAACCGTGATCCCCGCCGCGCCCGGCATGGCCACACGCCCAACGACGGACCGCATGCGCGAGTCGATTTTCGATGTTCTGGAGCGGTCGATTACAAGCTGGGACATCCATGTTCTCGACCTCTATGCCGGCAGCGGGATTCTGAGCTGGGAAGCATTCAGTCGCGGGGCTCGCTCGGCCACACTCATCGACGCTTCGGTTGAGATCTGCCGGCATCTACGCTCTGTGGCCATCACGCTGGGTATCAGCGATAACGTGGAGATCATTCGCGCCGATGTACCGGCATACCTTCGCGCGGCGCAGCAGCATGGAGTCGGACTTGCCTTTGCCGACCCACCCTATGCCCAGAAGCACGGCAATACCGTGGTGCGGCTACTGGCCGGATCGTCCATACTTGACTCGGGCGCTATGGGCGTTATCGAACATGGTGATCAGGAATTCATTCTACCCTGTGAAGGTTTCGAGTCAGCATGGCATGGCACCTTCGGTAGCAGCGTCGTGGACGTTCTGCGGCGTGTCGGGCCCGTGGCGTAAGTTTGCCTTCGATGAGTACGCACGCCATCTATCCGGGATCATTCGACCCGATCACCATGGGCCACGTGGACGTGATCGAACGCGCCGCGCAGATGTTCGACCGTGTTACGGTGGTAATTGCCCGGAACAGCAAGAAGACGCCCCTTTTCAACGAAGAGGAGCGACTCGAAATGGCCGTCGAATCCCTACGCCAACTGCCCAACGTCAGCGTAACAGTCCATGACGGACTCGTGGTTGATTTTGCCGAGCAGGCCGGCGCCAGCGTGATTGTCAGGGGGCTGCGTGCGGTCACCGACTTCGAATACGAGTTTCAGATCGCCCTGATGAACCGCAAGCTCCAGCCCAACGTAAGCACCATATTTCTGATGCCGCACGAAAAGTACACCTACCTCAACTCGAGCATCATCCGCGAGCTCGGACGCTACCGCCGCGAGCTCTCCGAGTTCGTCCCGGCGATCGTTGCCGAACGCCTGAAAGAGAAATTCGCATGAAGGTTCACATCCTGACGCTGGGATGCAGTAAGAACACGGTTGACAGTGAGACGCTGGCCGGACATCTGACGGCTAATTCCCTCGAGCTCGCCACTGATATCGACGACGCCGATACGCTGGTGATCAACACCTGTGGCTTCATCGACCAGGCCAAGGAAGAAAGCGTCAATGCGATTCTCGAGGCCGCCAAGCTGCGCAGCAGCGGACGCCTGAAGCAGCTTGTAGTGGCCGGGTGCCTGAGCGAGCGTTACGGTGACGATCTGCGACGCGAGATCCCCGAGGTCGATCACTTCTTCGGCACTGAAGCCTATGGTCAGATCATCAAGGCTATCTCGCCGGACCTCAAATACACACTCTTGGGCGAGCGGATCCTGACAAGCCCCGTGCCCTATGCTTACCTGAAGATCTCCGAAGGATGCGATCACCCCTGCTCATTCTGTGCCATCCCGGTCATGCGCGGCAAACACCGCAGCATCGACCAGGACACCCTCGTGAC
>JBEIIK010000005.1:0-50865 GCA_040380835.1 Ignavibacteria bacterium
GTGTTTCCGCTCTCTTCGTCCGTGGACGTCGATGCGGCCGTGACGGCAGCAGCTAAGGCGTTTGAGATGTGGCGTCTTGTGCCCGCGCCCAAGAGAGGCGATATCCTGCGTCGGGCCGGCGATATCTTTACACGTCGCAAGGACGAGCTCGCCGAGATCATGACCCGCGAAATGGGCAAGACAGTCACCGAGACCAAGGGCGACATCCAGGAAGCCATCGACACAGCCTACTATGCAGCCACAGAGACACGTCGACTCTTTGGCTATACGGCACCGTCCGAGATGTCCAACAAGATGAATATGTCTTTCCGCATGCCGATCGGTGTATGCGGTATCATCACCGCATGGAACTTCCCCATCGCCGTGCCGTCGTGGAAGATCCTGCCGGCACTGGCTGCGGGCAACACGGTTGTCTTTAAGCCGAGTGATGATTCGCCACACAGTGCCAACATTTTTGCGGAGATCCTTCTCGAGGCTGGCCTGCCGGCAGGTGTGTTCAATGTCATCCATGGCAATGCTGAGGCTGGTTCGGCTATCGTCGAGCATCCCACCGTACGCGTTATCGGATTTACTGGGTCAACACAGACAGGCACGGCCATAGCCGCTCGTTGCGGACAGCTCAACAAGAAAGTATCGCTTGAAATGGGTGGCAAGAACGCCCAGATCGTCATGGAAGATGCTGACCTCGACCTTGCGCTTGACGGTGTTCTCTGGGGTGCGTTCGGCACAACTGGTCAGCGCTGCACTGCAACAAGCCGGCTGATTCTGCACGAGGCGATCCACGATGCGTTTGTGCAGCGACTGATCGAAGCTGCCTCGAAGATCGTCCTTGGTGACGGTAGAGTTGCCGGCACCCAGGTCGGTCCGGTGATCAATCAGCGTCAGCTCGACAAGATCCTCTCCTACATCACTATCGGCAAAGCGGAGGCAACCTGTGTTGCCGGTGGAGAGCGCGATACAGAGGGCATTAAGGCTCAGGGCTTCTTCGTCAAGCCAACCATCTTCACCAACGTTGAGCCCCATCACAGGATCTTTCAGGAAGAGATATTCGGACCGGTGCTCAGCATCGCCAAGGCTCGTTCGTTTGACGAGGCCGTTGCCATGGCAAACAATTGTTCGTACGGCTTGTCTTCGAGCATTTACACCCGCGACGTCAACAGAGCCTTTGCAGCCATCAGAGACATCGAAGCCGGGATCACCTACATCAATGCACCAACAATCGGTGCCGAAGCACACATGCCTTTTGGAGGCATCAAGGGTACCGGCAACGGACATCGTGAAGGGGGCTGGACGGTGTTCGACATCTTCACGGAATGGAAGACAGTTTATGTCGACTACTCTGGTCACCTGCAGCGAGCCCAGATCGACAACTACTGATTTGGTAGCAGTGCTAGCTGCGCTGTGCGGTGATCAGGGCTATTCCCGAAAGAACAAGCCCCATGCCAACGACGAGTGTAAGCGACGGACGCTCCGTACCGGCTATCATTCCAAAGCCGACCGTGAGAAGAAACGTCGTAGCCGTGTTCAATGGTATGAACACCGACACCTTGGTCAGCGATAACATATGCGACATCACAAGGAACCCCAAGAACAGCATTAGAGAACCACTCACTCCGCGAAGACTCAGCAGTGACAATGCGGTGCTTGCGAAGCCCTGCTCTTTGCCATGCAGAACTGAATGTAGCACACTGATGCCGCCGACACTCAGGGCTGATTGAATAAAGCTCAGGATCACAATACGCGTCATGGATTCGTGCCCTGCGAAAGCCGCTGACGCTGCAGGGCCTCGAAGTACTGCCGGATGATATTCTCATAGTCGGCGGTGTACCCCTGTCGAAGCTGCTCGACCGTCGATCGCGACATCAACTGTTGCCGCTTAAGGTCGATCTCGGCCGGTGAGCGCTTATCAACGTCCTTACCGGAAGACGACTCGCGGTTCTTTTCGTAGTCACGCTCGTTCATCGATCGGGATGCATCGAGAAGACGGGACAGGATACGTTCCTGTCGCTGTCGAGTGTCCGATGTGATGTTGCCGGATTGCATATCCGACATCACCTCTTCCATGTCTTTAGCTATGCGATTAAGATCCCCCAGAGGCTGCTTCTGTCCGGCTCCATTCTTACGTTGCTCCTCGATCTCCTGCAGAGATTTCAGCGCACGGCCCTGCTGTCCTGCAAGACGTCCCATCTCAGCACGCTGCTGTTCGGACATCTGGCCACTTTGCCCTACGCGGTTCATGCCGCTGTTGATCGATTGCTGCTGATCGGCCAGCTGCTGCAAACGCTGAAAGGGGCTCATGCCGCGTCCTTGACCCTGACCCGGCATCTGTCCGCTACCGCCCTGCCCGGCCCCTTCTCCCTGCATCATCTGAGCCATGGCGCTACCCATCTTTGAGGCGGCTCCGTTCATGGCCTTCATGGCAGCAGACTGTGACTGCATGGCCTGCGGCCCATTACGATCAGCCATGGACTTCATGGCATCGCGCATGGATTGAAGCGCGTCACCCATATCCTGAGCCATTTCAGGTGTGACCGAAGTGGACTTCTGTCCGAGCTGCATCATGTTGTTGGCGATGTTCTGCATCGACTCCTGAAGGCGCTGCTGCTGTTGAGCCAGCTGTGACATCTGCATGGAATTCGGGTCTAAACCCTTCATCTGCTCACGCAATGCTTCCTGCTGCTTTGACAGCTGAGTGAGATCTTCCGTGTTCTTCTGCATCTGACGCATGGACTCGCGCTGGCTGTTGCGGCGCATTTCCCGCTTCATGTTCTTCATCTGCTGGGCAAAGCGCTGGAGATTCTGTGAGGCCTGTTTCTGCTTGTCCGAGGCCTGCTCGTTCTGACCCTGACGCATCTGCTCTTCGGCCTTCTCCATTTGGTTCTGCGTCTCCGAAGCATTCAGGTCATTCTGTGCCTGCTGCATTTTGTCCTGCGGCATGTCCTGACCGATCTCCTTCATGAGCTGCTCCAGGTCCTTTGACTCCTGGGCCAAGCGATCAAGTTCTTCCTGAAGCTTCTTCTGTTCTTCGGCCAGGCGTTGATTCTCGGCCTTGTTGTTCGGGTTCGCCTGTTCGGTACGCTGACGCAATTCGTCCTGCTTACGGGAGAGCTCTTCGGCACGCTTGGCAAGTTCATCGGTCTTCTGCTCAGCCTGCATGCGTTTGAGCAGTGAAAGCTGACGGTCGAGATTCTTCCGGAATTCTTCTTCGTTGAACTTGAAGTCCTTCATCATGCGCTGCAGCTCTTCAGGAGAGATATCCTCCATGGCTTTGCGCATCTGTTCCTGCATTCGGGAAAGATCAGGGTTCTTGACCTCACGCATCAGCTGCTGCAGTTCCTGGTACTTCTTGAGTGTCTCTTCGCTGATGGCCTGATTGTCACGCAGCTTTTCTGTCATTTCCTGGACTTTGTCAGCCATCTTCTCCATTCGCTGTTCAAGTTCCTGCTGCCGCTTGATAAGGTCTTCTGCCTTCTTCTTATCGGCCCAGGATGCCTCCATTTGCTGTTTTGACTGCTGTTTCTGGAGTTCGCGTTGCAGTTGTTCGGCTTCCTTCTTGATATTCTCGGCTTCCTTGGCAAGGTTCTTCATTTCCTTGCGGATATCTCCCTGCTGACGGTCAGTTTCGGCAAACACTTCGTCAAGCGAGGGCATCCGCACGGATATCGTCGCCGTCTTTGCCGTCTTGGGGCCGCCGATGATATCGTTGTCAGCCACTTCCAGATAGAATTCATAAGTGTCTTCCGGAGTCATGTCCACTTTTGCAAGATCCCAGACGTAGCGGATATCCTGCGTAGTGGTCGGTCCCTGCAGAGGGATCATGATTGTCCGGAAGTTCTTCTCCGGCAGGGCATATCGCGATGCCGTGAGTCGATAGTAGAGCTTCAGTCCAGAGAATCCGAAGTCATCACTAACCGAAACATCGATCGGCAGCACGGCTGTCTGGCGGAGCTCGACATTTTCTCGTGGAGAAATGAGCGAGATCATCGGATAGGAATCCGTGAGTGCAACGATGCCTGCTTTGAGCGGATCGACATTGGTGGTTCCATCGCGATCTTCCAGCCTGATCGTGTACGATCCCGTGCGGCGGACCATGAAGCCCCCTGAGGCGGAGTTAGCCGTAATTGTCATCTCGACGACCGATGAGTCAGCTGTGGCGGTATCTGTACCGGCGGCTTTGACCACGATGTAAGCACGGCGAAGTGGCTTGTTACTCTCTATGTTCAGGCGCACCATTGAGCCGGCTATCGTGGTCACATCGGCATGCGTGGCGTCCAGGCGCGATGATGCAAGGCGTGTGTATGTCGGTGGAGTGACGCTGCCACTCAGAGCACGGATCAGCGGTCGGTCGATGACCGCGATGCGGGCCGTATCGCTGCTGACTCGTGTATCAAGCCACGGGCTTTCAGCAAAGAACTCAACGGACTGAGTCAGACCGGAGAAAAGGAACGAGTATACGCTTGCAGAGTCGCGACGGATCGTGTGCTGGGTGAATGTCTTCTGTCCTGATTCGCGAACATTAAACGTGACCGTTTCCGGTGGTACGCCTCGTGCCGTAACGATTACCTTTGAAGCTGCACCGCGCATGAGGGTATCCTGCAGCGCCTCCACCATCAGCGTGAAGGGGGCTGGTGGCAGATATGACGTTTCATGATCGACAAGGCGGCGCCAGGCGCTGCCGAAAGAACCCGGAAGAACCATCAGAGCGGTTGTAACAGACATAGCGCTCAGGATCATCCACAGGGCAGCCATGCGGGCCGGACGACGGTCAATGATAACAGAGAAGTCGAGCGGGTCGGCAACGCTGGCAACATCGTCAAATGCGGCTTCGGTAAGCTCGCTGCCAGCTTCCGACTGACGTGTCAGCTGGAGGGCGTTACAGAGCGCGTCATTGATCTGCGGATATGCCTTTCCAAGGCGCAGTGCCATCTTCTCTGAATCGTCGGTCGGGAGAATTCCGACTAGACGCAGCATCGGCGGGGCGATGAGAAAGCCGGCGGCGAGTCCAGCAAGACCAAGTATGGACCACCAGAGGATCGTTCGCATCGGTACGCCCATATGAAGCCAGGCTTCGAATCCACAGGCTAGGAGCACTGCCAGGCAGATGATCGTTGTCGTGTTAGCCAGACCTCTGATCAGATTGTATCCCTGTTCCGAGCGGGTGACCGCTCGCAGACGATGAATGATATGGGCACGACGTGGGGTCATGATCGTTAGGACGTTACCTCGAGAGTGCATAGACAATGATGTTCGTTCCCATCTTTAGTGCTGCTTCCCTGCGTTCGGGCGGGTCATTATGCACCTCGGGGTCCGCCCAGCCGTCGCTCGGATTTGTTTCATAGGTATAAAACACGCAGACCTTACCGTCATGAAACAAGGCCAGGCCCTCAGGGGGCTTGTTGTCATGCTCGTGTATCTTGGGAAGCCCCTTGGGGAAATCAAAGTGACAGTGATAGATCGGATGCGAGAAGGGCAGTTCTCTGAGTGGCTGCTCCGGAAAGACCCTCTTGAGTTCACGTCTAATGGATTCATCCATGCCGTAGTCATCATCGATGTAGAGAAAGCCCCCATTTGCCAGATAGGCCCGAAGATTTCGAAGCTCCGATTCAGTGAGACTTACCGTGCCATGTCCGGTCATGAACAGTACCGGATAGAGAAACAGGTTGTCAGTGCCCAGATCGACGTATTCATAGACCGGCTCGACTGTAATCGGCGTATGGGCGCGGATGTAACGAAGAAGGTTGATCTCTGCACTGGGGTCGTTATACCAGTCTCCCCCACCCGAGTACTTGACCCGTGCGATCTTGACGGCTGAGCCCGATATGGGAGCGTTCTGCGCCAACACGGGGCCACAGAACAGGGAAAGTGCAATGAATACTACGAGAATCGGCACACGACCACTTTCTTTTCATCTTGCGTGAACATTGGCACACCGAAGATATCCAGCGGGATCACTTCGATGCGCACGTCTTTGAATGCCGCCCCGGCCTCGATGATCTCTTCACTGAGATCTCCGCCCTTAAGAAATGCGCAGACCGCATTGGGTTTGACAAGCGGTCGCACCCAGTCAAGCAGAGTGGCCGTGCGGGCAACGGCACGGGAGACTACAACGTCAAACGAGCCATTATAGTGGGGCTCACGTGCCAGATCTTCAGCCCGCGTGGCCATCACGGAAATATCCTTGAGCATGGTGTGCTGGGCAAACATCGCCGCCATCGTCGCCTTCTTCTTGATGGAATCTACGAGAAGCATTTTCAGATCCGGACGGGCTATCTTGATGGGGATTCCGGGCAAGCCCCCTCCCGTACCGACGTCAAGCACCCGTGCTTTTGGACGGATACTGACGTACTTCAGGATCGTCAGTGAGTGAAGAATATGACGATCCCAGACGTTGTGCTCGTCTTTGCGCGAGATCATGTTGACCTTGGCATTCCAGTAGATCAGCTCATCATGGTAGCGCTTCAGGGCATCGACCTGCTCCTTTTCAAGCAGAATATCGTTAGCCGAGCACGTCGTCCAGAAGTCAAGGGGCGTCATTGACATACACCCAACACGGGGATGGTGGGTGTGAGGTTGTAGTTTCGCGCGGTATGCATGTTCCCTTCTTCAGCGTGATCATCTGCACGTATCAACGTGCTTCATTGATTCCCCGGGCCCTGGATTCGCTCCTTCGACAGGACGAAAACGACTGGGAAGCGATCATTGTCGATGACGGGTCCACAGATCACACATCCCGGGTGGTTCAAAAATACACCGATGCCGATGCGCGCTTCCGTTATTTCCAGTGTGAGCATTCCGGTGTTGCCCGTTCGCGCAACTACGGCATTTCTCAGGCAAAGGGGCTTTTCGTGACATTCCTCGATAGCGACGATGAATTTCTTGTGCAGCACCTCTCGAGCCGTCGGCAGATGCTGCTGGCAAACCCGGATGTCATGCTACTGCACGGCGGGGTCGAGGTAATAGGAGATTCCATGGTACGCGACCGCCACGACCCGTCGAAATGGATCCATCTTGACGATTGCGTGATCGGCGGCACCTTCGTCATCCGTCGTGATCTTTTCCAGGCAATTGGCACGTTTTCTGAGATTGAATATGGCGATGATGCGGAGTTCTTTGAACGGGTAGCGACCGCAGGCGTGAGCATTGCCCGGACAGATCATCCGACCTACCGATATTACCGCGACACACAGGATGCTCTGACGAGGACCTATGGCACGACGTGAATCCACATCAGCCAAGTCAATTCGGCTAAACTCGATCCTTGATCGGCTCGCAGCTGCTTATCCCGATGCAAAAGTCGGATTGGACTTCTGCTCGCCTCTTGAACTCCTCATCGCCACGATTCTATCCGCACAGTGCACCGATGAGAGAGTCAACAAAGTCACGCCAGCACTCTTTGCGCGGTTTAAGAATGCCAAGGACTATGCCGAAGCATCCCTTGAGGAACTTGAAGAGTATGTCCGGACTACCGGTTTTTACAAGAACAAGGCAAAAAACATTCGTGACTGTTGCCGGCAGCTTCTTGAAAGATTCTCGGGTGAGGTTCCACGTACACTCGATGAGCTGGTCACTCTTGCCGGAGTAGGTCGAAAAACAGCTAACTGCGTTCTGAGTAACTGTTTTGACATTCCCGGGCTGACAGTTGACACCCACGTAACGCGGATTTCGAACCTTCTCGGCTTTGCCGATACGCAGGATGCCGTGAAGATCGAGTTTGCCCTGATGGAGATCCTGAAGCCTGAGCGATGGAATCAATTCGACAACCTGATCATCAACCACGGCCGGCGTACATGCGTTGCCCGGAATCCACGCTGTGTGGACTGCGCGATCGTCGATCTTTGTCCATCAAAAAAGAAAACACCGTAGCCAAGTGTCACGAATTGCTTCCCAGATTGCTCTATGGCCGGATACACTGGAGAACATTTCGACCATGATCCTTCGCAATACTGGGCACTGGCCCATTCCATTACTGTGCGCTTTGTTCATCGCTTTGCTGTCAGGCACCTCACTGGCACAACCCGTTGGCATTATCGCCGGTCTGAGCATACCGACGCCCTCGGCCGACTTCCGGCAACTCGGCACCTTCCCGTCGTGCTGCCCGAGATTTACCGACGGCACTGGGTCCGGTTATCAGTTCGGCGGGTGGTATGAGCGTTCACTGACGGGACCGTTGAGCCTGACCACTCGCCTGATGCTGTCCTATGATGCGGTGAGCTTCAGTTTTGACGAGCGCAGCTATGTGGCAGACCTGCGAGACACACCTCGTGTGGTTCCCGCGGTGTTTCGTCATCAGCTCTCCTGCACGCAGGCGCAAATTGTCCTGGAGCCACTGCTTGCACTGGGATTTGCTGGCAGTGGCAGCGTTCTACTCGGTCCGCGACTTGGCGTTCCGATAACTTCGACATTTACGCAGTCAGAGACGTTAGCCAAACCAACTGAATTCGGCTCATTCCTCAATGGCGGACGGGTGTGGATCAGTAACTCCGGAGACATTCCCTCGACACCTTCTCTGAGTATTGCATTGAGCGGTGCACTGCGTTGGGGATTGAACCTAACCTCGTCCGGCAGCATCGTCATGCTTCCCGAACTGTCCTTCTCATACGCCCTGACACCGGTCTCACAGGGGGCACAGTGGTACGCCCATGCCATTCGATTATCGGTGTCACTCGGCTGGCGCTCCACGAGCATCGAACAGCCGTCTGCTCCCGCAAAACCGGAGGCACCATCACCACCACCGATCGTCGCACGTGGTGCTGGCACATCATTGGCACCTCCGAAGATCAGCCTCACAGTTCTGGGCCTCAACGATGATGGCACGACCACGCCAGATCCAGTGCTCAATCGCCGCGAGATGTTCGTCCGAACGTTGCATCCGATGCTCGGGAATGTGTACTTCGACGCAGGCTCATGGCAGATCCCCAAGCGTTACGAACGTGGGATCGAACGCGCTAATCGAGACACGTTGACCCTCAGCCCCCTTGAGGCGCTTCATGGCGAGATCTCGATCATCGTTGCGCGAATGAAGGCTCGTCCAAAGGCAAAGCTGCGCATCGGTGGGATGACTTCGAACACACCTCAAGACCAGGGGGCTATTCTGGCGCGCCGACGTGCCGAAGCCGTACGCGACAAGCTCATCGAACTGGGGATCGATTCTGAGCGCATCGAGATCATTTCAGGCATGAGCCTCTTTCCTGCTACCCGTGCTGCCGACAGCTCACAACGGTTACTTGCCATCGAAGAAAATCAGCGGGTGGAGATTTCGTGCACGGATTTCGCCGTCATGGCTCCGATCACGCTCGGAATGACCGATGTCACGGTGCAGCCTCGACGTATCAGGATACTCGACACGGTTACCTCGGGTGCACTCACAGAGGTGAGCGCTAAGGTGCGAGTCGATGACCGGTTGCTACCGGTCGAACGGACAGTGAAAGCTCAAAGCGGTTCGGAAGATGTCGATATCACGTCGTTAGTCGCTCCTTCGCGATCATCCAGTCTTGAGGTCCAGATCCAGGCAAAGGATACAGCCGGACAGTCCAGCATAAGGAAGGTCGCCGTCCCGATAAGTCAGCAGTCTGTCGAAAAGTGGCGTACTGAGCGCAGTGGCGACGTGTTGATTGAGCGTTACGGGCTTGTGCTGTTTGAGTTTAACAATGCTGGCCTCGGCGATCAGCACCGCAAGATCATTGATATCATCCGCTCACGTATCACACCTCAGACCACAGTTTCGATCCTGGGTATGACCGACGTTTTGGGGTCGGACGACTACAACATTGATCTCTCGCAGCGTCGCGCTAAGGAGGTTGCCCGAGTTCTCGGTGTCACATCGGTCACCGTTGATGGAAGGGGTGAGTCTGCGCCGCAGTTTCCTAATGACCTGCCAGAAGGGCGAGCTTCCAATCGAACGGTAGTCATTGAATTGAAAACAAAGGTTCCCTGAGGAAACGTTTTGCTCTTTTGGTTGTCTATTTTGGTCGTCCGTCGGGCAGACGTAGTCTGGAAGTTTCTTTTGTGCTTTTCAAGGTGAGATCATGCCATCTAGGGTTTGTAGTCTTTTTTTGGTCATGGCCTTTTCTGCCATGCATCTGTTCTGTCAGGGTTCACCGGTCTCGTTTGCGATCGTTAGAACAAAAGTAGAGGCTCCGGGCAAGGTGTCGTGCCGCATCGCACCACTTGACGCAGCCGGATTGCCCGCTTCGATAGGTGCCGACAGGGTGCAGGTGACCGATAATGGTGCAACAGTTACCGGCGTGACATCATGCGATCCATCCAGCCCCGGATCGAATCTTTCGCTGCTGGTTGCCATCGATATGTCAAGCTCGACAACGCAGCCGCTTTCGGGCACCGTTACCCCGCTGGCCATTTCAAGGGCTGCTGCCACGGCCGCCTCGGATCTGCTGAAACTGTCGTTTGATGAAATCGGGCTCCTCGGAATAGATGCCCTTGCCGAACTCTCCTGCGGGCTCACACTGACGAAGAGTCAGTTTGCCAGTGCGCTTCAGGCCTTTACACCAACTGGTGGTTTCAACCTTCGCAGAGGGCTTTTTGATGTCCCTGCCGGTGCGCTTTCTCACCTCCAAAACGCGCGTAACGCCCGTGCTCTGCTGATTTTGACCGACGGAACATCCCGGTTTGACAGTCGTGCAGCTATTGCCCTGGCGCGAACGTTCGGAATACGGGTGTATGTGATCGGAATCGGTACCGTCCTCAATGACGATCTGAGAATGCTTGCCGATTCATCCGCAGGGGGCCGCGCCGAAATGGTGATGACCGTAAACGATGCCCGAGACTTCGCCCGTGCGTTTGTGGCCGATGCAAAGCGTCTCCCACTATGCACGGTCACCTGGCAGACTCCGAGTCCGTGTGACTCGGTGCGTCAGTTCTCACTGAAGTTCACGGGAACGAATCTCCAGAGGAGCTCATCCTACGTTCTTCCACGTGCATTTGTGCCTCGTCTCGAGGTTTCGCGTCGTTCTGTGGACTTCGGCATCGTGCCGCTCGGAGAAACCCGAACAGAGTTCGTAACGTATACCGCACCCGGCGGACCGGTGGTTGTGAGTTCACTTACTCTTGACCAGCAGGATGGATACGTTATTGAAAATCCTCCAGCACTTCCTGTGACCATAGCAGCCGGAGCGACCCTGTCATTTTCGGTCAGATACACTTCATCAACAACTGATGCTAATTATGCTCGACTGAACCTAACCTCCGATGCGTGTGCGCCTGAAACTGCGGTGTTTCGTGCGGGCTCTGTTTATTCGGGACAGAAACTTCAACTCATCTCGCCTACGGGTAACGAAGAGTTCATTGCCGGAAAGGATACCATCATTCGCTGGACAAATGCTCTGCCGGATGAGTACGTGCGGTTAGAGGTGAGTTACGATAATGGCGTCACATGGTACAGCATCACCGAATCAGCTACCGGACTAGCCTACAAGTGGACCCCCGGCCCCCTTACCGGAGAACGCTGCCAGCTTCGCATATCAACAACCATCGTCGATCAGCGAAGTGTACTTGAGCTTAAGGGGCAGACGCAACCGCTTTACAGCAGCATCTTCACCGAAGACGACCGCCTGGTGCTAACTGGTGGTGATGACGGTTCGGTGCGTTTGTGGGATGCGCGCACCGGTCAGCAGACGCGCATCGTTGGCATCCACGGTAACTGGGTATGGTCGGTGTCTCAGATGCCGGGAACAACATACGCCGCATCGGCCAGTCATGACGGTACGGTCCGGATCTGGGATTATTCAACGAGTCGCAGGCTCGCAACGATCAACCTTGACTCGCGAGCATGGTCGGTTGCGTTCAGTGCCGACGGAAAGTCACTTTTTGTCGGAACTGACAAATCCATTCTACGTGTTTCGACGGATTCCTGGACCATCAGCAAGATCGTTACCGCAGTTGACGGTCCAGTATACGACGTGCATGCCATAGCCGGCGGCGTTCTTATCTCTGCCGAAGGCAGCAGGGCACTAGCCCGGGATCCGGTCAGTCTCGATACGGTGAAGTCCTTCGTGGACCCTTCGCAGCAGGGTGCCATATACGCCGTCAGCGCATCATCTACGGGGGATGTGATAGTAACCGGTGGTGCTGATTTTGTGCTGCGGAAGTACGGTTACACCGACGCAAAACTGGTGGACAAGACCACACCCGGCGTAGGCAGCATACTATCGCTTTCGTTTTCGCCCGATGATAAGACTATCCTCACGGCCGGTGGCGATGCCGCGGCAAAACTTTTCCTGACGTCAACTCTCTCTGGGCAGGCCTCTCTTGTCGGTCATCAGGGAATAGTCTACTCCGCGATGTACTCGCATGATGGCAAGAATGTGGTCACGGCATCAACCGACTACACGGGGCGTATCTGGCCGCTGGAGCGTCTTGGTCTTATCACGGATCTCAGTGACGGGGTGTTTCGCATCAGCGGTGGAAACATACAGGCATCGAACGTCTCTATGGGCGATGTAACCGTGGGTGAGGGAACGGATAAGCTCGCCGCGGTCATAAAGAACACCGGTACAGGTCCGCTGATCATCCGTTCGGCCCAACTTGATTCAACCGGAACTCCGTACGACTTTGATGTTACGCTTCCGGCGTTCCCTGTTACGCTAGCATCAGGTAACGAGATGCGATTTGATGTGTCGTTTACTCCGAGTGAGGCCGGTTCGCGTCTGGCTTTCGTAAACGTCCAAACCGGACGCGGCCCTGCGTCCATTTCTATTACTGGTAATGGCGTGCTGCCAACTCTGCGTGCACCGGAGACTCTCAACTTCGGGCGTCACGTAGCGAACCAGTCAGTCGTTGACAGCGTGATCACGCTCACGGCTAGTGGCGATCCCTCAACGACGTACAACGTGACACTGACGCAGATCCTCGAGTATCAGCAGTCGGTGTTCAGCATCGTTTCGGGCGGTGGTCCGTTCACGATTCGCGGTGGTGAAACCCGACGCATCACTGTTCGTTTTGATCCGAAGTCATTCGGTCGTTTTTCTGCCGTCCTGAACATGAGAATTGATTCTCGGCCGGCTCAGGTCGTGCGGCTCTATGGCGAGGCAACCGGCGAGGGACGTCTTTCAGCCACGTCTTCCGTTCTCTTTACGTCTACTCCATGTGTGTCCTCCCCCAGCCAGCGAAACGTTCTCCTTCGTAATTCCGGCAATTCGGAAACCGTGCTTTACTCAATAGGCCTTGAAGGGGCTAATGCTGATGAGTTTGAGATTATCTCTCCCCCTAGCTTCCCGTACACAATGGCAGCAAGGGATAGTCTTTTTCTGACGATTCGTTTTGATCCCAAGCGTGCCGGCGTGAAAGATGTTCGTGTTGTGGCCTCGTCGAATGCTTCGAACGCCATCAACGGCCGCACGGTGGTCAGTATGTTAGCACGTCGTGATTCCGTAGGTTTTGAGCTGTCCCGTACGGTCGTCGATATGGGAAACATTGCCGAGGGCGAATCCCAAAGCGACAGGTTGCAGATCATCAACACCGGTACGATCTCTCTGCAGTGGCCACGAGGATCCATCAACCTCGGGCTGTTCCGAATTGACAGCATCTCGCCCGATATCACCTCCGGAGGTCGCTCGTCGGACATGTTGGTGACCTTTGCGGGCGGGCAACCGGGGCGGATGTATGAAACGACATATACGTTTGTTGACACGATCTGTGACCGTCGTCAGACCGTTACCCTGCGAGCTAACGTTAAGAGCATCATCGGCGGTCGTGTCCGGATTGGAAAGATCGATGCTCGTACCGGGGAGCTGGTTTCTGTTCCGGTCTATGTATCGAATCTCACGAACATGGACCGGACCTCGGTCAAGGAGTTCACAATCCATTGTTCGGTTAACGGTCGAATCCTCACTCCGTCCGGAACGACCCCGGTCGGAACACTTAAACCTGATGGCACACGAAGTTTCAGCGTTCAGGTTCCGCTCAATGCCAAGGATTCCCTTGCAACGATGATGACGTTCCAGACCTCATGGGGAAATGACACGTCATCGGTCATACGCATCGACAGTGTGACGGTGGCTGATACATTACAATTCCGATTGTTCAACGGCGAGGTTCGCCTAGTTGACCTTTGTAAACTAAGCGGCCGTGCCCGTCTGATTTCACTTCGCACAAACGGTGTTGGTGTGACCGTCAATCCAAATCCCGCCTCGGGCCAGGCAGAAGCCATCGTGGACGTTGTCGAGCGCGGTCGAACGAGTATCCGCCTCTACGATACCCAGGGGCGTAATCTTGCCCTCCTGTTTGATGATGATACCTCACCGGGTCGCTGGACAGTTCCGCTGGATCTCACATCCTTGCACAATGGCACATACTTCATCGTTATGACGACTCCGACGGAAACCGTAACACAGCGTGTTGAGGTGATCCGATGAGAAATCTTCATATCATGATTGTGCTGTTGTCTCTCAGTAGCCTGACGGCTATGTCACAATCGTCGGATGAAAGTCCGCGTGCCCGTATCGGAGCTGTGATCCTTGGCAGCTACGATCTGCATACTGCCTCGTTTTCGAGACTGCCCGAACTCGACAATTGTTGTCCCGGTTTCACGGGAGGCTCCGGAATGGGCTGGTCGGCCGGACTGTCATATTTCGTTCCGTTAAACTCCACATGGTCTCTGGATTTCCGTGGTGGGTATCAGCATGGAAGTGTTGACATGCTAACTCGTGAGTCGAAATTGATCACCCAGCTCGACGGAACGGCCGAAACGGCAACTATCCGACACGACATGTCTCTTGCTGTCTCGCGAATGGCTATTGAGCCCCTTGCCATCTACGCCGTAAGCTCCGGTTTGGATCTGAAAATGGGGCTCTGGGGTGCGTATCAGATCGGTGGTACGTATAGACAGGCTGAAGTTCTTGAAACGCCATCGAACGCCGTCTTTGACAACGGGCAGAGGCTGCGAAACCCGGCTGAGGGATCCTTCACATCTCTCTCCGGCGTCAACCTTGGTGTGACGTTAGGACTAGGAACTAATCTTCAGCTCAATGCTGATGGTTCGTTATTCATGAGTCCGGAGGTTTTGTTCACCTTTGCTCCGACGAACATCTTGCAGAATACTTCCTGGTCGATGGCAATGATACGAGCAGGTGTCGTTGTATCCTTCGCACCTGAAGAGGAGAAAGAAGAGATTTCTGATCTGGAGTTGTTTGAAGTGGCCCGGAACGTTTCCCCAACTCGTTTGGAGTCGAGTCAGGTTGTGGCAGTTCCGACGATATCTTATTCGGGACTACTTGAAAATGGGAGCGTAAGTGATCGGACTTCAATCCGAGTAGAAGAATTCGCTTCGAAACGAGTACGCCCATTGCTGCCCTATGTGTTTTTTGATCCTAAGTCATACACGCTGGCACCTCGTTATCGCCAGATCTCAGCGGAGCAGGTCGAATCGTACTCTCTCGAGAACTTCTACAATCTCGACGCCATGGTCACATACTACCAGCTTCTGAACATCATTGGCAAGCGGTTGCAGGAAAATCCGGAAGCAAGTATCGCCATTACCGGATGTACGGACTCCAAAGAGGCAGAGTCAACAGAAGACCTTGGCAAAAGGCGGGCAACGGTCGTGCGGAATTACCTGACCGAGAACTGGAAGATATCGGCATCACGGATTGCTGTCGAACAGCGTGCGCTTCCTGCTCTCTCATCAAATGAATCGGAGTCCGACGGTGCGGCAGAAAACCGCCGGGTCGAGATTGCCAGTTCGGATCCATCTATTCTGGCTGCAGTGGCCTCCAACGACACGATGCGGGTTTTCGATCCTCCCGCAGTGCGTTTCAATCTCTCAGTCAACGACCCTGCTCATTTGAAGTCTTGGACGTTGTTTGTCTCCGAAGGTGATCGCATCATTCGCACGTTCCATGGTACAGGGGCTCCACAGAGTCAGGTGGACTGGCGCATTGCCGAACAGGGTCGGTTGATTCCACGTGGCACGCGTAAGCTTGAGTACATGCTGGTTGTGCAGGATTCAAATGGTACCGTGATTCCAACCGAAACCGGCACAATTGACGTAACCGAAGTTACGATCACCGATAAGAAATCAGGGGGTGCCACCGATAAGTCAATAGACCGGTTCTCGCTTTTTCTGTTTGGCTTTGATAAGTCGGATGTCACTCCCGAGCATCAGGCCACACTCGCTAACGTCAAGCGAGCCATGACTCCTACCTCCTCGGTAACAATCACTGGCTATACCGATCGTAATGGAGCCGAGGATTACAACAGAAGGCTCAGCGAACAGCGTGCACGAGCCGTTTCTACGGCTCTCGGAGCTCAGCGTGCCGTGGTGATCGGTCAGGGAGAGCTATTGCCACTCTATGACAATTCCACACCAGAAGGCCGGTTCTATTCGCGTACTGTTGAAGTCATTGTCGAGACGCCGATGAAGTAATGAAGATCGTCATCTTCAACTGGCAGGACCGCAAGCACCCTCAGGCCGGAGGTGCTGAAACTCACCTGCATGAGATTTTCGGTCGAATGGCCCGGCAGGGTCATGAGATCACCCTCGTGACTTGCAGATTCGATGGAGCCCAGTTCGAGGAGATGATCGATGGGATGCGCGTGATCCGTGTTGGGAGCCGTTCGACCTACAACTTTGCCGTGCCACTCTGGTGGTTCAGGGTCGGCCGTTACCAGGGCTATGATCTTGTCGTTGATGACATAAATAAGATCCCGCTCATGACTCCCCTGTTCGTCAGAACGCCGACTCTGGCGTTGGTTCATCACCTGTTCGGCATGGCGATCTTCGGCGAGTCAAATGCACTTGCAGGCGCGTATGTCTGGCTGGCCGAGCGGCTGATTCCTATGGTGTATCGCACCACTCCAATGGTAGTTGTTTCCGACAGTACTCGGCGTGAATGCATTGCTGCGGGTATTTCCGAGGCGAACCTCGAGATCGTGCATAATGGCGTTGATGTCGATCGGTTCCCAATGAAAACAACCGTAAAGGCATCAGTACCGACGATTGCATTCTTCGGCCGACTCAAGAAGTATAAGTCTGTCGATCATATCATTAGTGCGATGAAGATTGTCATACGCACTTTTCCAGAAGCCCGACTTGATATTCTTGGAAGGGGCGATGACGAACCACGTCTGCGATCGCTCATTGCAGCAGCGGGGCTGACCAGCCACGTTACGTTCCACGGATTTGTCAGTGATGACCAGAAGATCCGGTTGTTGTCGCGTTCACATGTCGTTGTGAATCCTTCCCGGAAAGAAGGCTGGGGCATTACGAATCTTGAAGCAAATGCCTGTGGCACCCCTGTCATTTCCGCCGATTCACCGGGGCTACGTGACTCGGTGAGTAATGGCGTATCGGGCATTCTGTATCCCTATGGCGATATTGAGGTTCTTGCTCAGAAGATTGTTTTGGTGCTCTCCGATACGAACCTCTTTTGGGCACTACAGGAGGGATCACTTGCATGGGCCAGCAAGTTCTCATGGGATCGTTCGGCCATCGAAATGGAAGCAATATGTCGACGTGCCGTCAATCGCTAATAAGTTTACTAGCAAGCTTGCTGCTTGCAGTGTGCATAGCGTCTGCTCAGAATGCGCGGGATAGTCGTGGTCGCGACTTCTGGCTTGCCGTGCCACCGAATGACAATTCCAATTCGACAACGGCCGACCCGCCCTTTTTTGCACTCCTTATAGCAACGGAGGATGCCCAAACAACGGTAACAGTCCTGGCACGAAGACGGAGCGGAGTAGTCGATACGATCATCGAGGTTATTCCTCCATCGTCGATGTGGGAGATACGCCTTTCCAACATCGACCGCTATCAACTGCTGGGGGTCGAAATGGCGAACGGCACGAGTCCGGATGGAGAGCGTCCAAATCCGGCAAGCCTCCATTTGACTGCGTCGCACGATGTTTCGATCTATGCTGTGCTTCGTGCCAGCCGCAGCAGTGACGCCTGGCTTGTTCTTCCAACAGATGCTCTTTCGAACAACTATCTTGTCATGTCATATCCCTCATTATTTCGAATGTTCCAAGGTGCTGTCAATGTTTTTCCGAGTCAGTTCGTGGTGGTCTCTACTGAAGATTCAACCGTGGTTGATGTTGTTCTTCGGCCTGACCGTTCGGACAGGTCACTCGGAAGAAATAGGTCAGTTGTGCTATCGCGCGGTCAGTCGTATCTGTTACAGGCCAAGGTGGATGGCGTTCGGCAAGATGACCTGACGGGGACATCAATAAAGTCGAACAAGCCAATTGCCGTTCTTGGTGGACATCGGCGAGCAATTGCTCCGATCACACTGAACAAAAGTTCTCGTGACTGTCTGGTGGAACAAATCCCTGGTGTCGAAACCTGGGGTCAACAGATCATTGTTCCAGCCCTGGTGCCTCCCTCGGACATTCTACGGTCTGATCCGAGTGATGTGCCTATCTGCCGAGTGCTATCTGCCAATGATTCAACACTCGTAACTGTTAACTCACAGCAGCCCTATCTGCTCAACAAAGGGGTTTTCTGGGATCTACCACTCGACAAGGCCCTCGTGCTATCAGCTACTAAGCCGATACTGGCGGCGATCATTGATCGTTCGGCCAATGTTGATCAGTCGTCGACCCGAACCGGTGATCCATCAATGCTTATCGTACCTCCGGTCGAACAGTACATGAACACTTACATTGTTGGCTGCGTTGGACCAAATGCTTCAGGCAGGCCGATCTATCGCAGCCATTACATTACGGTTATTGTTCCGACCAGCGCCGCTGCTTCACTTCGCCTTGATGGTGTTACCAATTTCTCAGTTTTTCGGTCGATCATCGGTACTGATTATTCCTACGCCTCTGCAGAAGTTTCATCGGGGGCCCATCGTCTGGAGTCCGACTCGGCATTCGG
The DNA here is from genome assembly GCA_040380835.1 of Ignavibacteria bacterium. Taxonomy (GTDB): domain Bacteria; phylum Bacteroidota; class Ignavibacteria; order Kapaibacteriales; family Kapaibacteriaceae; genus UBA10438. Next base: position 18,827 of record JBEIIK010000005.1, read on the forward strand.
TGTATTCATCTATGGCTACGGTCCAGCTGAATCCTACGGTTACACCGGAGGAATGGCCTTTGAACGTTTGTATAATCCGGTCATTCGTCTCAAAGCGCTTGATGCTTTCGGTACCGCTGGCCGGCGCGACACGATCGCGGTCATCATCGACAGTATCGATACTCGCAATACTAGCTTCCTAGATGGTTTGTCCAGTGTTGAATTCCATTTGCGGTTTGATGCAACCTCATTTGTTACCAAGCAGGCCGGAGAACTCGATTCGACAGGGTCGTTTTACCTGATGAACGTCAGTGCGAGTTTGCAAAGTGTCAGACATGGCGACACGCTTGCTCTGATAGTCGGAAACCACACACTCGGAATAGCCGACTCATCAGCCATCGAGGTCGATTCTGCTGTTTGGTACTCGGCAGACCGCAGGCCTCTTTCGATCGTCACGAAGTATGTTCCCGGCGAGCTTCGCACGCTTGATGTCTGTGAGACCGAGAATCGGCAGCGCCTGTTTGACCCGCGACGGGCCACGCCTGCGCTCATGCGTCCGGGCTTCTACGATATTCGAGGTGCCTATGTCGGAGAGTCACTGGACGGATTGGCTCCGGGCGTTTACTTCCGTCGATGATCATTGCCCTGAACAAACCTTATGGTGTGCTCTCTCAGTTTACTCCCGAGCCCGGAAGTATGTACACAACACTTGAGCAGTTTGGACTGCCGCCCGATGTATATCCCGTTGGACGCCTTGACGCAGACAGCGAGGGATTGCTTCTACTGAGTGATGAGAAGGGGCTGGTGTCACGTCTTCTAGAACCGGTAAACGCGCATCGAAGAACCTACTGGGTACAGGTAGAAGGGCGGCCGGCATCAGAAGCTCTGCGCAAGCTTGAGTCGGGACTTGAACTCAATGGCTACGTGACACTACCCTGCACTGTGCGGTTGCTTGAGCCTGAGCCAGAGCTCTGGCCACGTATGCCACCGATACGCTACCGTGCATCAGTACCAACGACCTGGTTGGAAATGACCCTTACTGAAGGCAAGAACCGTCAGGTGCGCCGCATGACGGCCAAGATTGGCCATCCGACACTGCGATTGATCCGCAGCTCCAGCGCAGGGCTTGAACTTAGTGCTCTTGGACTAGGCTACGGTGCCTGGTGCGTTCTGGGAGCCGACCATCGCGCTCTTCTTCTTTAGAGCCGATAAGGCACGTCCGATCGAAAGTCCGAATCCGGCAACCATAGCGATTACGCCAAACCAGACAAGAGAGATTAGTGGCTTGTCACTGAATTCCACTGTGAACTCTTCACGTCCGACGGGCATTGGCTTTGCAGTGTCGTAGAAGGCAAGTGTTCCGGTAGACTTGGTTGGATCATCATTGTTGCGCTGGATCTCAACCAATCCGACGGCATAGGTAGAACCCGGAAGAGATTGCCATACGGGGTCGAACATCGGTCCTGAGGCTCCGGTGGTGATCCTCGTCAGTAAACGCAGATCTCCACGCGGCATGCCCTGAGCATCGGAAACCTTGACAAGTCCGGCCATCTGCATGCGGCCATCGGCAGAAGCCCCTTCCTCCATGGGCATCGTAAATCGCTCGAGAGTAAGGCGCATGGCCGAGTCGATCGGGGCTGTGACGGTGGTGCCGCGCATGACCACAGTAGAGTGGAACACATCTTCACGCCCCGTTGCCTTCGGAGACACATACAGGTCGGTCATCAGCCCCCAGGCAATACCTGGCTCAAGAAAGGCAGACTGACGCTGATTGAAGTCACTCCAATAGAGTACAGGGGTAACGACGCGACGCTTGCCATCACGTACAATGCGCACGTAATAGCGAAACTTCTCGCGGTCCTTGAACTGTCGCTCTACCTGCTCCTTTCCTAGATAAGTCAACGTGTAAGGTCCCACCTGCTTCGGAAGTCCGTGCAGAAGCACCGCATGATAACTTGTCGAGTATGAGGACGTACAGATCACTCCGAACATCAGCATTGCGATGCCCGTGTGTGAGACATAAGCCCCCATCATGGCCGGACCTGACCGCACAAGTCGGAGTGCCTCTCGAAGATTAACCGCCAGTGAAAACCACGCAGCAAAACCAAGGGCAAGGGGCCAGATGCTTCGTATGCCAAAGGCAAACAAGACCGCGCTTCCGCATGTGGCTACAACAAGCGCGGGTATAACTCCGCGACGTAGCCGCTCAGCTGATGTTGAGCGCCAGAGTACAACAAGCGAGACGCCATTGACAAGCAGCACCGCCGGTACAAGCCACTGGTGGATCTGATTGTAGAACTCTACAGCGACGGCAACCTTGGGTAGTCCGAGTACTTCCATGATCACGGGCCATGATGTTCCAATCGTGACGAACACAGCACTGGCCATCGTCAGCGAAGCACCGATCGAGAGCATGAACTCACGCGTCGATGGTGAGAACTCTTCTTTACTGACGTTCATATCCCGCCGACGAAATAGAACAAGGCCCGTCCCGATCACGATGAATACAACCATAAATGCCAGCAAGATCCAGAATGCGAACTTTCCCGGGTCAACAAACGAGTGTACCGAGGTATCGCCAAGCACACCACTTCGGGTCAGAAAGGTCGAATACAACACCATCACAAAACTGACCACCGCCAGAATCATGTTCGTCTTGACGAGGCCGCGCGTTCGTTTCTGTACAAGCATTGTGTGAACCAGAGCCACCACGACGAGCCACGGAATCAACGAGGAATTCTCCACGGGGTCCCAGCCCCAGAAGCCACCCCACCCAAGAGTTTCATACGCCCAGAAGCCGCCAAGCATGATGCCGAAACCGAGCACAGCCGTGCCGAAGAGCGTCCACGGTAGAGCGATGTCGATCCAACGATGATACTCGCGGCGAACCAGTCCCGCCATGGCAAAGGCAAAGCTTACACTCATCGATGCAAAGCCGGTAAAGAGGATCGGCGGATGAATGGTGATCCATGCGTTGTGCAGTAGCGGGTTCAATCCGCGGCCATTGACCGGGATATCCTCGACGGTGATCCCGCTAGCGGCAAAGGTCTCGTGGTAATAGGCAAATGGGTTCTTTGCCACTAGCAAGAGGGTAAGAAAGCTCAGAATGAGCCCGTAGAACAGCATAACGGACGACTCATAGCCATGACGTCGCGCATACGGCTGCAAAACACTCCCGATAGCCGCTACAAGCAGTGTCCATAGTAGAATACTTCCTTCCTGACCAGAATAGAAGCAGGCGATCAGCAGATGCAGAGGAAGCTCTTTGGAAGAGTAATTCCACACATAGGTATAGGCGAACTGATGCGTTACAATCAGGTATGTCAGGCCGACGGCAGATACGACCAGCCCGCCGGTCATGAGGCGAAAGAGCCAGCGTCCAATGCTCGCCTGAACAGTTGATCCATTTCGCAGTGCCAGGGCGTAGTGCACCGTACAGGCAACGGCCAGACCAAACAAAAGATGTATGCCCAGTTGTCCGATCATGGGAAGAGAACCTGCGTTGCGTGGAAAATGGGCGTGTCGCCGCCATGCACATGCCCGACGAATCGAGCTCTCATTCCCGTCTTTAGGGGGCTGGTCGGTGCCGTCCCAGTGTATTGGATGCTGAATCCAGCACCAGCATTATCAGTAGCCGCTATCGATGCAAGATCACTGGCATCAGTGATCACAACGTCAACCATGACCTTTGAGGCTGGATCAGATTCGCTGGTGTGCTGAGTCTTGTCAATAGCCTCAGCAAACGAAACACTGGGCGGCTGTCCGTACTGCATGGCTAGATACATGATCGCCGGAATGCTGATCAGACTGCCGACGATGATGATCTTACGAATCACTGTTCTGCCTGTCCCTCGTACTTGGACGGGCACTTCGTCAGAACATTCGAAGCTCTGAATACACCGTTTTCCATTCGCCCCTTTGCCACAACGCTCACCGCGATCTCGAAGTTGTTGGGCTTGGCACCAGTCAATACAACAGGAACGATTTTCCCCTGCTGGTCTTTGAGCGAGAATGAAAAGAGATTCCTGTGCTGATCATACTGCATGCCACGCTCTTTAACCCACGTGCCGACAATCTGCACGGTCTTGCCGAGTTGCTCTGCTCGTTCGACATTTGAGTACTCGACGGAGCTTGACATCAATGCGGATACTCCGAGTGCGGCGAACCCGACGATGACGAGCGAGGCGATCACGAGCTTCCAGGGAAAGGGGCGAGACTTTTGTGATGAGTTTTCCATGGCCGTGCTAACGATCGACGGACTTTTCAAGTTCACCGATACGCGCGTCAATGCGCTGGAGGTACAACGCAATACCGCTCCATAGCAGAAGAATCGTCACGAGAACGACATACATCGCATGCTGTGAGAGGAAGTCCATCATGCAGCCTCCTGAAACTCAGCTTGACGGCGCTCTGCCCGGGCAAGTCGCACGCGCAGATTCACCAACCAGGCAAAGACCATGGTGAATGAAAAGAGTGCAAGTCCAAAAACGGCATTCTTGGTCGGGTTGATCGCATCTGAGCGTGGACTAAGCAGCGGGCCAATGTTGGAATCGTCTGCACTTCCCGGATGCAGTCCCGGCAACAGCCGCGGCAGGACGAACATCAGAAACGGCACTGTGGCAAAGGCAACGATCGCATACACCCCGCTTAGTCGTGCACGACGCTGCTCATCGTCGATTGACGAACGAAGAAGAAAGTATGCAGCATAGATCAGCAGAAGAAGCAGAATGGACGTCTGCCGTGGATCCCAGTTCCAGAAGGTACCCCAATTGAACTTGGCCCACACAGCGCCAGTGGTCGTGGCCAGAACCGTGAAGAGTGTGCCAACGGAGGCCGTTGCTGCGGACATTTCGTCATGGCCGATATGTCCCGATCGAAGGTATCGCACAGCAGCGATCATAGCCAGACAGTATGCGATGACGGCGCACCATGACATCGGTACATGGAAGAAAAGTATGCGTGCCCGTTCTTCGAGTCCCACAATGTAGGGCATTGTAAGGGGCGGTGCAACGGTCACAAGTTCTGACAGCTCAAATGAACGGTCACTTTCGAGACGACGGATCCTGGCAATAACCGCTACGGATGGATCGATCGACACGAGGGTGGCTCGAACCTGTTCAGAGGTGATAAATGACACACTCACTCGCGTATCACGTGCATCACAAAGTGTTCCCGCAACTGCGTCCACACGGACAAGCGCAGGCACTGCCTTGGTGGAGTCGGCCCGATGCTGAACGACCACGTCTGTGATGCTTCCGGCCAGTGGCGGAAAGATCCCAAGCAGACACGTCAGCCCGACCGATGCTATGACCAGTAGCCTCCACCAGAGGGGTTTCTGCTCATCGATCCGGCGGGGACGGTGCATCAGAACGAGCGCACCGACAAGGCCGCTCAGCATGATCACAAATTTCATTGCGCGAATTTACGGCGAAGCCGCAGGAGTTCAGGTAGGTTCATTTGGATATCAGAACAATGCCGGTAGCCCTTAGCTCTGGTATTCTGCTGCGTCCGATGATTGTGTCGCGAATCTTACCCTTTACCCGGGCCGAAAGCCCCTTGGAGATGACTGGAATGCCAAGTCCAGACTCCTCGACATAACGCACTGTGATCTCACGGGTGCTGTCCGAGAGGATGAACCAGCAGCCCTCGTCACGACATACATCATGGATCTGCCCCTGCACAACGACGGTCTTTCCTACCGTACGACGCTCGAATGCCTCTGAAACGGCAATCGACTGGCCATCGACATCGCCGCCGAAGGTGGTCCGATCGGCACACCCTATGGTCGCAAGGCACATTGCGCAGGCCAATGTATGACACACGTTCGCATAATGGCGATATGGGGATATTCTCTTCAAAGTCGGGGTACGAAAAAGCCCCTTGAAAGGATTCATCAAGGGGCTTAAGAGCCAATGACCGGACTTGAACCGGTGACCTGCTCATTACGAATGAGCTGCTCTACCAGCTGAGCTACATTGGCGAGTAAAGAGTGCGAAAATAGCGTTGAAGAGTCTCTTGACCAAACATCGGTGTCGTGGCAAGCTCGGTTAATGCAGGATCAGAGCGGGCACACTGATTGCACCTGCCTCTGATTGAACGGTGACGATCAGCACCCCCGATGCAAGATGAGCAACCGGGATAGTTACTTGCTGACGCTCCCCAGGCGAAAATTCAACTGTAAAGGGCTGCAATACCACTCGCCCCGTGAGATCCGTAAGATAAACTGTTAAGAGTCCGCAAGGCACGTAACATTCAAGCTGCAGCACTTCATTGGCGGGCTGCTGCGTGATCACTCGAATCCCGATGGCAGTCGAATCGTTCTCATTGACCCACGTACCAAGACGCACGCGGATGATCGCCGTGTCGGACTTAGTAACCCCGCAGATGTTTGTAACCATGCACCAGTATCGCCCACTATCGGCCATCGTTGATCTTTGCACGCTGTAAAGCTCAGAAGTAGCTCCCGGTAGCGTGATACCGTCTTTGAACCACTGATATGACATCCCGGCACCATCAACGACTACACCGAGCAGGATAGGCACTCCAGAGTTTACAGTCATCGATAATGGCTGAGACTTGATGACCGGGCGAAGTGTTACATCTACAACAAGGGGTTTGGAAGTATCACTTGCCGAGCAAACCCCACTGACAACGCAGTCATAGGTTCCCACATTACCTGCATTGAGCGAATTGACAACATAAACGGAGTCGGTGGCGCTGATGAGTGGTGTTCCGTTGCGTCTCCATTGAAATCCAGCCACGACGTTCGCTGCAGTAGCAACCATCCTCACAGGCGCACCCTCGCAGTCACGCAGTGAGGAAGTACGAATGGACACGGCCGGCTTGACGTCGATCGTAACTGGAATCCCGGTTTTCGATATATGACCAAACTGCGATGTCACCCGGACCTCATACCTTCCAGGTTGTATTGCCAAGGGGACCTTCCATGCATACATTTTAGCGCGCAGACCCCGTATGATGGTCGTCCATTCGTCACCACCAACAGAACGATACTCCAGGGAGTAACGTACCGTGTCGGACAGGCCAAGCGTTTTCCAAGAGACACTGCTGGTTGAGCCGGCACACACAATCTCACCCTCGTTTGGAGTGTTCAGCGTTACCTCGCCAAGAGAGTAACGCCCAAGGTATCCCGTAGCTCCGTTCTGATCGCGGATGATTGCCGAATCCGCAACGAAAAGATTCGTTGATGCACTGTTGAGAGCAAACAACGCATCGCCATACCTGGCAGTACCGAAAGCCACAACCTCATCTTTGTTATTACCTGGAATACGTGTTGAAAAGCGCGAACGCTGAAAGTCGAGAGCAGCAATGAAACCATCACTCCAGCCACCGATGTCCGACTTCGAACCTGTGCCGACGACTGGAAAGTCCTCAGAATAGGTCCTACCTCCAAACAACACCAGTGTAGAAGCGGGGTCAGCATGCACGGCAAGAACCTCGTCATCCTCTGAGCCTCCCCAGTAGGTAAAGCCTTTCATTAAGGTGCCATCGGAACTCAACCATGATACATAGCCATCGGTCTTATCAACTACTGCACTTTGAATACTCGATGAACGGTAGAATCCATTGGATGTCGTGTTTCCAGCAAAGTAGATATCCTGATCTCGACCGAGAACTAACGCATTCAGACGATCCACACCGGTACCACCGAAGTACGACACGAAATTCCCGTCAACATCTTCTTGCGTTAACTGAAGCGCCCGGTTAATCTTCACGATGAACCCATCAAGGGCCCCGCCGGCGTAATTTCTCTGGTAAGGGACTCTTCCGGGCCAACCGTTAAAGACAATGGGTACGGTTATCAGGGTAGGTGAACTTGTGGTTCCGGCAAAGATGATCCGGCCCTGTTTATCGGTGGTCATAGCCGTGATTGTATCGTACTTATCTCCTCCATAGTACCGAGCTGCTCGAAGAAGACCGCTGCTTGAGTAGACAGCTAGGAATCCATCTGACTCGCCCATGTTGTACTTGCCGCTCGGTACTTGATAAGAATATGTGGTTTTTCTGCCGTTAGCGATGAAGAATCCGGAAATGGCGTCAAGGTTAGGTCGCGTCGTCGGCAGCCCACTCGTTGAGGTTGTCGTACCGGCAATCACGATGTCATCGAACACGTCAACCGATATGCAGCAGGGAACGTCGTCACCCGGCCCCCCATGGTAGACCCCCGTGATGATTTTCATGAGAGAAGAATCGAGAACAGTAACGTACGCTTCCTTGCCTCCAGAAGACTTTGTGAACCTCCCCTCTTGCAAGACAGGCATATCATAAGAGTCTGTCTGAAGCACAACACAGACATTTCGGGATCTATCAAGCGCCAAGGCCTTTATCCTATCGTCACCGGAGCCACCGATGAACGTCCAGCGATAAACTCTTCCCAATGAGGCATCAATTCGTGCCAAAAAACCGTCGGAGTTACCTTGATGTTGTCGCGAGTATCCTCCAAGGCTCTCCGGGAACACTGCCTGAGTCGTCGAACCTGCGACGAGAATGGTGCCGTCAGGCAGTGTTTCTAGTGCCGCAATCTCATCTGTACCTGGCCCGCCGATGTAGGTCCCGCTGGTGAACACCGTAGACCTGTTCCATTGAACCTCATCGGCGTCAGCTTTGCTGCGTGTTTCGGTGGTAAGCAGTCCAGCATTGATTTCAGCAACCTTGATTGAGTCCCTCACAAGGTTACCTGCTCGTGAAATCGAATAACGTTCGACGTAACCATTTGTATGAACTATGTGAACCTGATCTTCTGAAGAAGCAAATGTCGCAACGGCAGCGCCGGAACTACCTGTTATGAACGTAACAGGAACGGCACACACCTCACTGACTACAAGGCCGGCGATAGCCCCTTGAAAGCCAGTGTACATAACGGAACCCACTCGACAACCGTTCGTGTCGGTGTGAACATCTTGGATGAGGCCACTGCGAGTGAACCACACATCGACGCCATCTGATTGGAAGACAGCCAGAACCGAATCAGGCCACTGTCCACCGTTTCGAATAAAGCCGCGCACACAAGGAAGTTCACTGGGAAGTAATGCAGAAACGAGCCTCTCCGGAACAAGGATAGGCCCCACTCCCAGAATAGCCACGCCGATCAGAAGCTGCAGGTACGAGCCATATCGAAACATCTTGCACACACGATCACCGTCGCATCATCAACAGACACCCAAAGGTCGGGTCTCTGCGCATGCTCGGCAAACAACATCAATCATCAGCGCCGTATGGTAAAAGCAATGCTTGTTCTACTGCCGCCGACGTATAACTCAGCAACGTAAACGCCAGCTGCCAGGTCATGCACATCGACAACATGATAGAACGAATGCGACGATACCGTCTGACATTCTACCGTCCTCACCGTTGAGCCGAGGATATCAACGATCGAAAGACGACCGGGTTGATCAGTCGAAGATGTACCCGAAAAAACGACGATGTCTGCTGCGGGCTGCGGACCAATAAGATGTAGCGAGAGACTTGCGTCATCATCATCACTGACGGATGTTCCTCCATTGACGCGGAGAACGGCCGGCGACGAGGCTGTTGTGCCACAGGTGCTGGTTACTTCGCATGTGTACGATCCCTCATCGACCTTTGACGCTGCCGCGATCGTCAATACAGCAGCTGTGGCATTGGAGACCTTTGAGCCGTCTTTCATCCATTGATACGTGAGCCCCGTACCGGTAGCCACAACAGACAAGGTGACAGGTTTACCTTCATCAACAGTCTGCCCAGCAGGCTGTGTTGTGATAGACGGTTTGGCCGTGATGGTTACCGTTGCCGGCTGTGATGTTACGGCTGGAGGACAGTCGCCGGTGATAACGCAGTCGTAACGACCGGCCATGGCCGTTGTTGCTTTAGCCGCCGCATAGGTAGAACTTGTTGCTCCGGTGATATTAACTCCATCTTTACGCCACTGATACTTGGCAGCAACACTTGAAGCCGCAACCGACAGCGTCAGTGTAGCCCCCTCACAGTCCGTTGCAGCTGCGGGCTGCATTGTGATAGTCGGGGCGATGTCGATCATAAATGGCGTCGTCAGCTCGCTCACGTGCCCGTTGACCGTTGAGATCCGGATCTTATAGGAACCCGCAGTGGCATTCGTAGGAATCTTCCAGAGATAAGAACGTCCGCCAATACTCTTGACCACGTCGGCCCACTTACCAGATCCTTCCGGTGCATACTCGATCCGGAACTTCGTTGTATCTGACACGCCTGAGGCATCCCAGGAAAGGGGCTTGCTGGTACCAACACAGTACACTTCCCCACCTTTTGGAGTGACGATCTCAAGGATTCCTGGAGAGAATTTTGTGAGGTACCCATCTGAGCCGCCAACACGCTGACTGTATGCAGAGTCATGAGTTCTGAGATTGCTCGAGGTCGTGTTTGCTGCGAGCAGCGCATCGCCGCGGAAATCGAGGATATAATCAACGACAGTGTCTGCTTCAAGCCCTGTCAGCAGACTCGACTGCGTGACCGATGCAAAGTTCATCATCGTGAAGAAGCCGTCTGTCACACCGAACCGTTCGGTCATTGCACCAACACCTTCAATCGGGAAATCCATGGAGTTCGTGGCACCGCCGATCAGGAAAGCTGACGTACGAACACTCGGACGGACAGAACGCACGAGGTCGTCGCCGTTACCCCCGAAATAGGTTCCATTGAGAACCTGCGTTCCGTTGTTGGCCATTTGAATCACGAAGCCGTCCTGCTTGCCGAGTGCTGTCGGATAGATGGAGCCAGATGTGGGCAGGTTGGTGGACGTTGTGTTTCCACCGATCATGATCTTGCCGTCATCTTCAAGCCACATCGCGGTCGGTTCTTCTTCCTTATTACCACCAAGCAGCGTAGCGAAGGTTATTCCATCAGTCTGAGAGAATGTGAGACCGCTGCTCATCTTAAGCACAAAGGCATCAGTGGTACCTCCATTGAACGTGCGATCGTATGGAGCGCGTCCGCTCCACGTGGCGTGGGCAACAGGTATCGCCTCGAAGCCCGTTGACGTTGTCGTTCCGGTAAGAACAACATATCCAAGGCCGTCAACGGCAACCTTGGTAAAGATCTCGTTGCCACCTTGACCATAAAATCTCGAGCGTTGCATGCTACCCGTCGGAGAGTAGATGGCCACAAAGCCATCGCTCTGACCCATATTGAGGTTGCCGCTTGTGATGTTGATGGTGGTGGTCCTGGTATCTCGACCATCTTGGTACTGCCATGTAACGTTGGCCGTCGCGGGCATATTGTTCGGGAAGTTTGCCGTTGACGTGGTTCCTCCGGCAAGGTAGATGATACCGTTGCCATCAACGGCCAGACTGCGCGGTGAATCGTCCCGGTTTCCGCCATGATAGAAGCCGGAGAGCAGTTTCGTCAGCGTAGAATCAAGTCGTGCTACGTAGGCATCATAACCGGACTTCAGGGTTTTGAACTGCGCGGCAGGAGTTGTCGGCATATCCGTCGAGTTCGTCTCGACGGCTATGTACACATTGTTCTCCTTGTCGCGCGTCAGCGCCCTTACTCTGTCGGTTCCGGATCCACCGATGAACGTCATCGCTGAAATCTTCTGAAACCGTGCATCACAGATCAGTACGAATGCGTCGTGATCTGCCTTGATGGTCTTGCTATATCCTCCGACGCCGACTGGTACATCAAGCTGTGTTGTTGTGCCTGCCACAACAAGAGAACCGTTGGGCATCATCTCCATTGCTGCAATGGCATCGAATTGCGCACCTCCGAGGTACGAGCCATAGACGAAGGAGCCGGCACGCGTTGCGTCCATAACGGAGTGGCCCAGATCGCCCATTCGCTTGATGGCAATGGACTGTGCAAGGGGCTCATCACCCGGTCTAACGGAGCGCACGATACGGCCGTCGTCCGACACCGATATGTTAACGACGGCACCGTTCTCGAAGCGGAATGCTATGACGTCATTGCGCGAAGCCGTTGTGATGATGGGTTGATCAGAACCGTTCCGGAAAAATGTAACCGTCGAGGCGTCCGGTTGAACCGGGGTTTCAATGACGGTCGCGCCTGCGAAGTACTCTTCGATGACAACACCAGTGCGCCGGTCACCATCAAAACTGTATTCATCGACGATCACACCGGTGTTGGTTACCCAGACGTCAACGCCGCTTGTGTGACTGTAGGCGATAACGTTTGGTGGCCATTGGCCAGCATTACGCACGAGCCCGACCGACTGCACATCGCCCGGTGCAGAAGTAACGACACAATGGATCAACAGCGTCATTGCACCCGTGATCACGGAGGCTAACTTCATTTGCATTGGTTCCCCTAAAATTACCAACTCACAAAATACACCAGTCGGGCCGATACTGCGTAGCTTCCTCTGCTAAAATTATTCCGCCCGTGACTGCACTCCATTGTATGCTTCAAGCGGATATACTAGTGCGTAAGGAACTCCATCTGGACGGTGATGCTGGCGGTTTTCTTACGACTCGTTGTGTTGAACGCTCCGCCCCATGTGTACTCCTCGTCACTATTTGGCGCCGTGATCTGGAATGTACCCATGTTGGCCTGATAGAGCTTACCCAGACTACCACCTGAATTCTCGGCGATGGCCTTTGCGCGTTCCATTCCGTCAGCAGATGCCTGCTTCAACAGATCGATCTTTAGGTCCTTAAGCTTTGAGTAGTAATACTTAGGCACCTCTGACTGAAGCGCGAGTCCTGAGTTAAGAAGTTCTGAAATCTCGCGGCTAACCATCTCAATGTGATCAACGTTGCGACTTTCAATTTTGACGGTCTGAGTCAGAAGGTACCCATCGAACTTTGAGACCATGTTGTCTCCAAAGGGTACATCGATGTATGCCTTTTTGATCTCAACGGCACCAATGACGATTTCCTTCGGATTGACGCCCTTTTGAGTTAAGTAGTTGCGAACTGCATCGGCATCGCTCTTGATCATTGAGTACGCCTGATTCAACTCCATCGCCTTGCGTTCAAAAGTGCCCTGCCATACGATCACGTCACTTGCGAAATCAACCTGGGCCAGCCCCGTAACCGATATCTGCTCGCGCTTTGACATCGACGATATCACGGTATATGATAGGATCACAGCCGCAACGACTATCGCAGCGGCAAGTAATGTGGTTGGCAACCATTCGCGTTTCACGGAGTATCTCCTAATCAGATTCTAAAAGGGTGGGTATTATTGAACCAATGAGCCAGATCAACATACAACTTTTCGTCCACGATGTTACAGATGCTGCCGTAAAACGACGTGTCGAAATGCTCAGCACAGCAGGTGCTGACGTCAACGTTGTCGGTTTCATGCGTGATCCGGCAAGACTTCCCTCCTTTTCTTCCCTGACTGTGCTCGGTCAGACCCACAATGCACGATTCCTACACAGAATAGTGATGGTCCTCAGACACGCTGTTCGCCTATTCGTGCAGCGTGCATCTTTCATTCCGGCTGATGTGATCATTGCTCGGAATCTGGAAATGCTTCTGCTGGCACATGTTGTGCGGCTTCGCTCTTCTGTCAGGATTCCCGTTATCTACGAGTGTCTCGATGTGCACAGGCTGATGCTCGGAAAGGGGCTCGCAGCCAATCTGCTGCGACGACTTGAACGGTCTCTGCTGAAGGCATCCGCCGGAATCATAACCAGTTCCCCGGCATACGTCAGTGAGTACTTTCGAAGGGCAGCCCGGGTGACTGCGCCCGTGATCATGATCGAGAATCAGGTGTTTGGTGTGCCCGCCGTGGCAATCTCCCTACCATTGAAAGCAGGTCCGCCATGGACGATTGCCTGGAACGGCGCGATTCGCTGCGCTAAGAGTCTCGACATCCTGCGCCGGGTGACAGTACTCGGTAACGGTAACATTCGAGTGGTCATCAATGGCAAGGTCTCATACGATCAGATTCCGGATTTTGATGCGAAAGTCGCCGCCTGCCAATGGATCGAGTTTCGTGGTGCATACCGATACCCCGAGGACCTTGAAGACATATACGCGGGTGCTCACTTCAACTGGACCATCGACATGTTCTGGGAGGGCCAGAATTCGACGTGGGCCCTGGCCAATCGCATCTATGAAGGGGGCCGGGGCGGCGTGGTGCCAATAGCCCAGGCATCAGTCGAAACAGGTCGGTACTATCAGCGCCTCGGCATCGGCATTCTGCTGGATGATCTTAGCCCGGAGGTCGTTTGTTCAAGGATCATGTCACTGGACATGACTCAGTACCGGGAGCTATGTGATGGCTGCCGCAACGTGAACCCAGAGGTATGGACCCTGACGGCCGAAGGAGCACAAAGAATCCTCGAACAGATATCTTCGGCCGCAGACCTATCAGACGTCCGATAGAGGTCTTCTCACGCAAGTGCGCACCGTGTCAACATAGAGCCGGACGTATTCATCGAGCTGACTTCGGCGGTATTGCATGATGTACCGTGGATGATCAAGATAGATCACCTCCGCGACGCCGACCTGCTCTCGTACGTGTTTTTCCATGAAATCTCTGAGCTTGCCAGAGCCAAGCAGAATCGTAACGTCACGGCGCACTCCCGCGTCAAACACTGTATTCATCCATTCGATCACCTTCGGACGAATCCGCGCTGAAAGATCAGCCACATCATAGAAATTGATATTGATACAATCGCGCACAAAACCGAGAGGACAGAGTGCAGACAAATACACGTCACGGTAGAATGCGGCCGCTCCGCCGTAGGCGCAGATGACCCCGGAAATGAACTCTGCTGAAAGTTCACGTCGACCCGTGAGCGATGTGGTGATCCCGAGATCGTGTGTCACTGCCCATGGATCGGTGAACGAAAGCCCCGTAACACCGGCACCGAAACGTCCCGGATTGATGCCCCATACGCCTATCCGCTGCTGATCACCCGTGTAATACGCGCGGCACATGGCACGCAAAACGCGTATGACCTCCGGGTCTTCGTACGGCCGGAGTACCTCGATACCCGGTGGAAGCGCAACATCAGCTTCTGCAGTTGAGAGAAAGGTTTCAACGAAACGGGCGAACCGCTCAGAAGCCATAGACGTCGCGGGCCTTTGCTCCGACATAATCGAGAAAGTCCTTTGCTGTCAGGGGGCGACCGCAGACGCGCCGAACGATCTCATCCGGCAATTCAGTACGGCCATGGCGGTGAATCTTCTCCCGCAACCACGAAAGGATCGGAGCAAAGTCCCCTTGCGAGATACGCTGACGCACGTCGGGAATATCTACCTGCATGGCATTCCATTCCATTGCCGCGTAGAGCTTGCCCAGGGTGTACGATGGGAAGTACCCGATACCTGCGAATGACCAATGGACATCCTGAAGACAGCCTTCGGCATCGTTTGGCGGCACAACGCCGAGCGACGAGCGCATTTTATCATTCCAGACTGCCGGGACGTCCTTAACGCTCAGAGTTCCTGCAATGAGTTCGCGTTCGATCTCAAAACGAAGGATGATATGCAGATTGTAGGTAAGCTCGTCGCTTTCGACGCGGTTCAATGACGGACGCATGACATTGATCGCCTGGTAGAATGAGCGCACTGTCTGATCAGCCAGCTGCTCAGGAAACTGCTTCTGCAGGATCGGAAACGCCCACATCCAGAACTCTTCGGAACGAGCAATTACGTTCTCCCAGAAGAGTGACTGCGATTCGTGGATCCCCATGCTGGCTCCGCCCCCTGCCGCCGTCCGGTTCAGGTCGTCGGCAATCCCCTGCTCATACATCCCGTGCCCGGCTTCGTGGATAAGCCCAAACAGACACGAGCGAAGATCGTTCTCGCGGATACGTGTTGTCAGACGCACATCCCGGTTACCGAAGTTGGTACAGAACGGATGCGCCGAAAGATCGACTCGCCCTATTGAAAGGTCGAAGCCCAACGACGTAATGATTGATGTTGCCAACTCCTTTTGCAGGGAGGTAGGGTACTGACGATAAAGGACGTCGTCTGAAACGCGATCCTGCACCCTATCGATCTCGCCGATAAGTTCGACAGTGCCCGTGCGAAGCTCATCAAAAACCGGGGTGACATTGGCTACCGTTAGCCCGGGTTCAAATTGGTCGAGAAGATTGTCATACGGGTGCTCAGCCGGTCCCAGCAGCTCTGCCTCGTGGCGCTTGAGATCTACAATGCGCTCGAGAAGGGGCTGGAAAATGCTGAAGTCGGATGCCGCGCGGGCACGCTTCCATGCATCCTGCGCCATGGAAGCCGTGCGTGCCATGTCTTCGACATGGTCTCCCGGGAGCTTCGTGGCCATGTCGAAGTCACGTAGAAACATCGCCGCCACGCGCCGCTGGCGGTCATCGTAACCGAATATCTCCGAGCGCACGCGCTCGGCGACGGAGCTCGCCCGTGCTCCGGTGACGGTCTCATGTACAATACCCGACAGGGTGGCCAGCTGATCGGCACGTCCTGCGACGGAATCGACCGGCATGTATGTTTCCTGGTCCCATCCCAGCACGGAAGCAGCCGCACTGAGATCTGCAGCAGTATTCATTACACGCTGCAATTCTGCGTAGGCACTCATGGTCACTCCGAAAACGAGGTCAGATGATCATCAACGCATCGCCATAGGCAAACAGTCGGTAGTCCGACTTCATCGCACGCTTGTAGGCCTTGAACATGGCGTCCTTGCCACCGGCAAAGGCCGTAGCGACGAGCAGTGACGGCGAGGCGGGCTGGTGAAAGTTCGTGATGAACTTGTTGGCGATCTTGAATTCGTACGGCGGATGGATAAACTTATCGGTCCAGCCTCTGTTTGGCTTGACAATGCCGCTCGTGAGCACACTCGATTCCAGGGCGCGTACCACGCTGCATCCAACAGCATAGACGTTCCGCTTGGACTTAAGAGCCTTGTTGATTACGTCAGCAGAGTCCTTTGTGATCTCGAAATATTCACTGTACATGCGGTGCTTAGTCAGGTCTTCTACCTCGATGGTTTCGAACACTCCCTGACCAATATTCAGCTGGACTGTAGCGATCTTGACGCCCTTCTTCTCGGCAGCCTTGAGGAGCTTCTCAGAGAAGTGAAGTCCAGCCGTTGGCGGAGCGATCGAGCCAACCTTGGAGGGATTTGCAAACACGCACTGGTAGTCCGTCTTGTCATCTTCGGTCGGATCGCGCTTGACGTATTCCGGAATCGGCATCTGTCCGATGGTCTCGATGACTTCATGAAGATCACCGTCGTAGGAAAAGCGAACCGTTCGCCCCCTTGAAGTTGTATTGTCGATGATCTCGCAGTAGAAGCGGTTGTTGTCGAAGTATATCTTGTTTCCGATGCGAACCTTGCGCGCCGGTTCGACAAGAACATCCCAGATCCGCTCCTGTGCCTTTAGTTCCCGCAGCAACATGACTTCGATCTTGGCGTTGGTCTTCTCTTTCTTACCGAAAAGACGGGCCGGAAAGACCTTTGTATCGTTGAGTACGATAACGTCTCCGGCGTTCATGTACGATATGATGTCCTTGAAGGTCTTGTCCTGGATCTCGCCAGTTTCACGGTTAAGCACCATCATTTTGGCGCTTTCACGTGGGTTTACAGGATTCTTTGCGATAGAGTTCTTGGGAACGGAGAATTTGAACTCGGAAAGCTTCATTTAGGGGGCAGTCTCACAGTGAGGAAAGGCGGCAAAGATACGGCGATTTTGAGCCGCATGCCACCGTTTTTCCACCCTTTTCGCTCAGCGAAACCAGACGAGGTTGAGAAGATGTTCAACTTGAATGACAACAACAAGCAATGCAATAATTATCAAGGCCTTACGGTGCTTGCCGAACATTGCAGACAGCCCTGTTTCTGTTTCCCACAACCTTGAAAACACGGCCGAGGCGGCGCAAATCATCATCGGAACGACCGGTAGATGGTACTTGGCGAGGGAAAAAGCAAGGACGTGAGGAGAAATGATCGATAGCAGGACTCCAAGCTGAAAGGTGCGTGAAAGTGCCACCGCGGATCCGTCGATGATCATCCAGATAAGCCATCCAAACAAAACGAACAGGTACATACCACCCTCGGCAAGCATGATGAGGCTGAACACTCGGTCCGAATAGCCAAAGGCAAGCTGCATTTCTCGAGCGGCCGTGTAATCACAGCCAAAAAAGCCCCTGATACGATTCGACATGCGCCAGAGCGTCCTGATCGGATTGTCGATCATATACGCCGTAGCCGAATCCAGCATCCGCTTTCGCTGAGCCACCGAAGCGGGTTCGGCGGTTTCAGTTGCAAAGAACTGTCGGATGTATGACTGAGCGGCCGGATCAAGGTCGGCAATGGCTCTCTGGCCAAAGTGGGCAGTCTTGTAATCTGGTGTGTAAGCATTGTTAGCCAGAAGAATATTCCACTCAGAGTTGGTAGCCAGGGTAAAGCCATGTCCACCGGATACATGAAAAACAGCCACCGGCAGGCAGAGTGCAGAGATGGTAAGCCCCGTGACCAGGAAAGGTTTGGCAAAAGCTAGTGTGGTGAGTGAAGTCCGATCAAATGCTCGCAAGGACGACACGATAATGACAATCGGAAGAAGTAGCGTTCCGGGACGCACAAGCACTGCGGCGGCGCTTGCCACGGCGCAGGCAAACCACCAGAAGGCTGAATCATTAACTCGAGCACGGACAGAGCAAGCAATGGCCAGACTGACAAACGCAGCGGTAAGGGGCAGAGAGGAGATCTGAGCCGTAGAGAGTAGAACATGCGGATATGCAGCGACGATCACCGAGGCCACGAACACGGCTCGCGGGGATGCAAGGATCGAGCGGGCCAGTAAGACAACACTTACAAGAAAGAAGACTCCGATGCAGAATCCCGCGAGATGCTCGCTGAATACAGAAAAACCCAACAATGAGAACACGGGCAGGGTAAAAAGGGCCGTACCGGGAGGAAAGTAGAAATGATCCACTGTGCCTGCTAGAATTGCCCTAGCCTGCTCGACATAAGCAGGCCCGTCTCCCATTTGTGGCATGTCCCCGACGATACCAAATGCCATGATCGCACGGAGCGTGATTCCGGCGACAACCGCCAGAACGATTCGGCGTTTCCACATCGCAGATGCAACAGATTTTTCTTCAACGGACACTGTCATCCTGCGAATATCGTTCATAGACCGTACGTTCGCAGTTTGTACCCAGACGAAACAGCAGATCATGCCGGATTTTCAACTCGTAACCAAATACCTGCCCAATGGAGATCAGCCGAAGGCGATCGACGAACTCGTCGATGGCCTGGAGACGGGTCGGCGTGAGCAAACCCTTCTCGGCGTTACAGGGTCCGGAAAGACCTTTACGATGTCGAATGTGATCAGCCGTGTGCAGAGACCGACACTTGTGATCTCTCCGAACAAGACTCTAGCAGCTCAGCTGTACGGGGAATTCAAGTCGTTCTTCCCTGATAACGCCGTTGAGTTCTTCATCTCCTACTATGACTATTACCAGCCTGAAGCCTATGTGCCGTCAACTGATCTTTTCATCGAGAAAGACTTCTCGATCAACGACGAGATCGACCGGCTTCGTCTGCGGGCCACGACGGCTCTTGTTGAAGGACGACGAGACGTTATCGTCGTGGCCTCGGTCTCCTGTATCTACGGCATCGGCGCGAAGGCCGATTTCAAGGACCAGCTTTTTCTGATCAAGACCGGTATGGAACTTACGCGCCAGCGCCTGCTCTACCGACTGAATGATATCCACTATACACGCAACGACTTTGAGTTCTCGCGCGGAACCTTTCGTGTTCGTGGCGACGTGGTTGATATCATGCCGGCAGATGAAGACCAAAAGGCGATTCGGGTGGAGCTTTTCGATGACGTAGTCGAGCGTGTTTCATGGATAGACCGACGTGATGGTAAGATTCTCGAACGTGTAGAAAGTATCCTGCTCTATCCCGCACGATTGTTCGTCACCTCACAGGCTCATCTGGCCCGGGCCATGAACGACATCAAGGACGAGCTGGTTTCAAGGCTCAAGGAGCTGCGCGAGATCGACAAGCTCGTCGAAGCCCAACGACTTGAGCAGCGCACGCTCTACGACCTGGAAATGATGAAAGAGGTTGGCTACTGCTCGGGCATCGAGAATTATTCGATGCACCTATCCGGACGAAAGCCCGGTGACCCGCCAAACTGTCTGATGGACTATTTCCCGGACGACTTCCTGCTGGTTATCGACGAAAGCCACGTGACCATACCACAACTGCGAGCCATGTACAACGGGGATCGACAGCGCAAGATGACACTTGTAGAGCATGGTTTCCGGCTGCCTAGTGCGCTTGAGAATCGTCCACTCAGGTTCGAAGAGTTTGAATCCCACATCCACCAGGCGATCTACGTATCAGCCACGCCGGGAGACTATGAATTCGAACGCTGCATGGGTGTCGTCACCGAGCAAGTCATCCGGCCTACCGGGCTGTTAGATCCGCGGATCGAAGTGCGCCCCGTACGCACTCAAATCGACGACCTCGTGGGCGAGATCCGCGCTCGCGTCAGCCGTCAGGAACGGGTACTCGTAACCACTCTGACCAAACGTATGGCTGAGGATCTGACCGACTATCTTCAGAACCTGTCGATAAGAGTCGCGTACATCCACAGCGATGTCGACTCGCTCGAGCGTGTAGAGATCATCCGGAATCTCCGCCTCGGCAATTTCGACGTACTCGTAGGAGTGAACCTTCTGCGTGAAGGTCTCGACCTGCCTGAGGTTTCGCTTGTTGCCATTCTGGATGCCGACCGCGAGGGCTTCTTGCGCAGCGAAAGATCGTTGATGCAGACAGCCGGGCGCACAGCACGCAACGCCGAGGGCCTGGTCATCTTCTACGCCGACAATGTAACGCGTTCCATGCAGGCCGTCATGGATGAAACCAATCGACGTCGTGAACTTCAGCACGCCTACAATGTCGAACATGGTATTGAGCCCAAAACAGTCTATAAGTCGCTTGAGGAGATCCTCGAGTCGACGAGCGTAGCAGATATGCAATCGGCCAGGACGCAGAAGTCCGCAGAGAAGGCGCGGCAGTCTCTGAAGATCGCCGCCGAGCCCCTTCTGGCCTATCTCCCGGCTGCAGAACGACAAAATGCGATCGATCAGATGTTTGCCGAGATGAAGGCTGCCGCGCGAGACCTGGACTTCGAGCGGGCCGCCAATCTGCGCGACGAGATTCAGCGGCTGCGTGATATGCAAGGGGGCTCCTAATACACGCTAAGGACGCCTCTGGCGTCGTAACTTTGCCGCATCGAACACTTCCGACCGCACCCTATGACCGAAACGTTCCCCACGGCCGATGTACTGCGCCATTTGCTTCGTTTCAAATGGTTGATCATCGGCCTGGCAGCCGTGGCAACGATCGCCGGCTATCTGTACGCTCACTCTCTTCCCCCATACTACAAGTCAACGGTTAATTGCGTGCCCCCTTCGTCCGACGTGGGAGGAATGGGCGGCGCACTCGGGGGCATTTCATCAACGCTCAAAGACATCGGCCTTGCCAAGCTTGGCGGCAAGTCCGGCGAGAGCTACGAACTGATCGCCCTGTTGTTTTCGCGAACGATCCGCGATTCGATGATCTCCGAATTCAAACTCCGCGATGAATACGGGCTTATCGGCAAAACCATGGACGACGTGCGTGACGAGTTCGAGGACAATATCGAGGTCAACCTCCATGCTGAAGGCAATTACGAGATCAGCATGTGGAGTAAGGATCCGCAGAAGGCAGTGGAAATGTGTCGCAGTTTCATAGCCCATGTGAATGAGATCTCTAACAGGATCTCTCGCACCGAGGCTACGAAGAATGCCGCCTACCTTGAGTCGCGTTTGGCGATGATGGATTCTACGCTCGGTGTGCTTACCGATTCACTAAGCGCGTATTCAAAGAAATACCGTGTGTACTCACCACTCGATCAGGCCTCAGCCTCGGCCAAGGCACTTGCCGAAGTAAAGGGTGAACTTCTCAAACAGGAAACGCTACTCGGGATTCTTGAGACCAATTATGGCAGGAATGATCCTCAGGTGCGTAATGCAGCTGCAGTTGTCGATCGTCTGAAGGTGCAATATGAAGATGCTCAAACTAAGCCAGGCTTTGCCGGCAACTTTGCCCTGAGCGACGCTGCCGGAATCGGTGCGTCGTACCTGCGGATGTATGCAGAGTTCGAAGCGTTCACGAAGCTCAAAGCCTTTATGCTTCCAACCCTTGAACAGGCTCGGCTGGACATGAACAAGACCGCACCGGTGCTGCTTGTCGTGGATGAACCGGCACCGGCCGAGGAAAAGGACAAACCACGACGCATGGTCATCGCCTTAGGGGCTGGCGTCGGAATGTTCGTGACGATGATCATAGCCCTGCTGCTTGGTCGTGCCTGGAAGATTACGATGTCCACCGCCGGAGAGGCACGTGCCTGACACGTCTCTACTTCCCGTGATCATTTTACCGGCTGTTGCGAGCGCGGTCGGACTCTTTGCCTTGCTGATGTCGCGTCCACGCGTGTGGCTCTCGCTCTTCATGGCTACAGTGCCATTCTTTGCCACGGACACCGGACAGGGACTGACTGCATCGGAAGCCATAACCGGGGGCATTCTCCTATCAAGCATCTCAATTTGGTTCGTCTGGCATCTTGCTTCAGACAAGGGGCCACTGCTTCGCTCATGGGCTGACTTTCTCCTGGTTAGCTTCATCACCGTGGCCATTCTCAACCTGGGCGTTGCGATGGCCAACGAACTTGAGTTCTTTGGGTGGGCCGTTGACTGGTCGTACTTCATCCTCATGCTGTATTACTTTCCGCTCAGGGAAGAGTTTGGCAGGGACCTGCCGTCAGTGCGTCGGTTTCTCGGCATCATTGGCGTGATCAGCCTTATCATGTCCGTGCAGAGCGCGGTGAACTTCAGGAACCGGCTGGCTGAGAATCTGGTGTATGCCTATCAGATTGTCGCATCTCGATCGACACTGCTCGGCCCCTTCTTTCTTCTGGCCGTTTGCATTTCTGTGGTACTTGCCGTTTCGGCAGAGGAGCGTCGCACGAAACTTCTTGCCTACGGTATCCTGATGGCAAATCTCGGAGCCTTAGCTCTGACGTTTACGCGGACCATATGGGTCTTTGCTGTTGCCTGTATTGGTCTCTCGATGGTTTTTCTTCGGTTTCGCAGCAACGTCCGGATCTTCGTCAGCATGACATGTATCGGCATCGTTGCCTTTGTCGCTGCCTATGTCTATAATCCGCGGATCACCGGTGTGATCGTCGCAATGGTAAAGACACGTTTTGCATCGTCGACGCAATTCTCCGGTGGAGATCACTCTTTTGAGACGCGCATTATTGAGGTCACAGACGTTTTACGCCAGGTAAAACAAGCCCCATTTGGAGGACATGGTCTCAGAGCAACCTTTGTTACGTGGGCTCCAATCGATCAGGCACACCACATCACCTCATACGTTCACATCGGCTACGTTGGTCTTATTCACAAACTTGGCCTGCCAACGGCACTGCTGATGTTTGCCGTGATCGTCATCTTCGGCTATCGAAGTCTGCGGGTTGCATGGCTTTCACGTGCCCCTGACGTGGATATCGGCCTTCGTGCGCTGGCTGTCGGAACCTTTGTCTATTACCCTGCCATGCTTGCGGTGATCTTCATGTCCGGCATGTTTGATCAACGTCATGGCAATGCGCTTTTCGCATTCATGTTCGCTTCCATTGCAATGTGTGAAGGACTACTACCCCAACCTGCCGGCAAGCCCCTTCCGGAATCCGACGAGCAGAGGGCATTGTGAGTTTTAAGCATCTAGACTCAGATTTCGGGTCCGAAGAACGGTTTCGGATCTTCCGTCTGGCGGCAATGGCGATCTGCATTGTCTTTGCAGCCCGGTTGGGCTGGCTACAGATCATCCAGGGCAACCGCTACAAACTCAAAGCCGAGTCCCAGGCCATAAAGCAGATTGCGACCGAACCATTCCGGGGTATGATCTTTGACCGTAACGGTCGAGCCATCGTTCAGAACGCCCCGGGGTTTTCGATCACGCTCACCCCTTACGAGTTTACCCGTGAAGCCTGTCTGCGTCTGGCGGATATTCTCGGCGTTGAAGACAGTCTCGTCTGGCGCGAAGCCCAACGCGCTGCACGCTTCAATAAGTTCGCAGCTACCAAACTCAGCTACGGGCGCGATGTGACCTTTGACATCGTATCAAAGATCGAAGAGCTTCGCGACTCGCTTCCCGGTGTTGATATGATCATCGACCCGAAGCGACTCTATGCCTTTGATGGCAATGCCGCTCACCTGCTCGGATTCACACGCGAAGTAGCCGAATGGGAACTCAAGGAACTTGGCGATGCCTACCTACCCGGAGACGTCACGGGTAAGGCTGGACTCGAGAAGTCCTACGAAGCGGCGATCCGAGGTCAGAAAGGTCTGCAGTTCGTAGCTGTCAACAAGAATGGTCAGAAGGTTGAGAGTTTCAACGACGGAAAAAGTGACACTCCCGGCCTCGAAGGAGACGACCTATACCTCGGCATTGACACGGACCTGCAGGAGTTAGCCGAAAAGCTTCTTCAGGGGGCGCGAGGGTCCGTTGTTGCTCTCGATCCCTCAAACGGCGAGATCCTTTGTTATGCCAGCAAGCCCGACTTCGACCTGCGCAAGTTCACCGGGAAGACAGCGCGATCATACTATAACGAGCTGGCCAGCGACCCATCGATCCCGATGTTCAACCGTGCGTCAAACTCGATGTATCACCCCGGTTCGACATGGAAGCCCCTTATGACGCTGATGGCTCTTCAGGAAGGGATCATTACGCCAAAGACAAAGCTCCCCTGTCAGGGCGGATACACCTACGGAAACCGTTTCGCACTCTGCCATGGTGGTGTTCACGGGATGATCGATTGTTCGTATGCGCTGCAGGTTTCCTGCAACTCGTTCTACTACCAGCTGGGGCTTAAGATCGGTGCCGAGCGGTTCTATAAGTACGGCTCGATGTTCGGGTTTGGTGCACGAACCAAAGTCGATATCCCGTCAGGTGAGGATGGACGTGGTGTTCTTCCGTCACGTCCGTACATGGACCGTGTCTATGGTCCGAAGAACTGGACATCGTACGCCTTTATGAACTGGGGCATTGGCCAGGGTGAGGTAAACGTTACACCGCTTCAGCTCGTGGCCTACACCGCTGCCATCGCCAATGGTGGTACGTGGCATCAGCCGCATGCCGTGCGGGCCATATACAGCAAGACCCTTCACCGTCGCAATACTATTGCCTACGAATCCCGCCAGATAGCCATCGACAAGGAATACTTCGAGATTGTCAAGCAGGCCATGCGCCTGGTTGTCAGCAGCGGTACGGCACGCGGAGCAGATCTTCCCGGACTTGAAGTCTGTGGCAAGACCGGTACAGCTCAGACCTCAGGGGGCAAGCAGGATCAATCGTGGTTCATCTGTTTCGCCCCGAAGGATAATCCGAAGATCGCCATGGTTGTCACTGGTGAAGGCAAGGGCTTCGGAGCACAGTTTGCAGTGCCAATAGCACAAAAGCTCCTTGATCTTTACTTCAACCGTCGATGGCCGGCCGAAGTTGGCAGGGATTCGACGTGGCTCAAAAAGCCCGGAATCACGCCGCAGTCAAATCCACAGAAGGACTCGGCACCAGACCACCAGGGTCCCTTTGCCCGCTCTGAGCCCCCTCCAAATCCAGCCAGAAAGCCGGATGCAGTTCAAATCGTATCGGCGACGGCCTCGCGTCGATGACCGCCAGAGCGATGATTCGACGGTACCTAATGTACACCGCAGTGCTGCTTGCGGGCATTGGTCCGCTTTTCGGTTGCCGCAATGATGACTCGAAAACCGTGGTTCGCTTCTGGCATTTTTGGTCCGAACCAGCGCAGCGAGCTTCTGTGGATTCGCTCGTCAGAGCCTTCGAAAGAACTCATCCAACTATCGACGTTCAGCAGACGGTGCTTTCATGGGCAGACGGCAAGGCAAAACTGCAGGTCGCCTTCAACGCCGGCACAGCTCCTGATGTTGTCCATCTTGGAGGTGACTGGTTCGAAGAGTTTGACAGCTCTCAGCTTTTCGAGTCAATGCCAAAGGAGAATTCAAACGGGGTTGATCGATCGATCAGATGGCTCGTCAATGCGCGGGCAATCGTTTACGACACTAGACGCTCGACGGGACTACCTATCGGTGGACTCTGTGTCTCTGACCCCCATAATGTGATCAAGCGCGTTCTCCCCCTACTCTGGCTCAATGGAAGCCGACTCTATCAGCGGCTACCGATATCAGAAGACCTTTCCGATTCCCTAGCAGTTGCGATCTGGACCGTCGTTTCAACGTCGCCTACGGCCATGCGAGACCGATCACGACAACTTGACGAGCAACTCCTGCGTGGCCAGATCAATTCGGTGTTGACAGGTTCATGGATCGTCGATATGGCACGACGACAGAATAACGTCTCCCTTCGCGTTCTACCAATCGTGTCGATACTGAACACAGATATTCTCGCCGTCAGTAAGGCATCCCAATCAAAGAAACCGGCATTTGAACTGTTGATGTTTCTCTGCGAATACGAAAGAGCTCGTGCTTTTTGCCAAACAGTCAGCGATGCGGGCTTCCCTGCAGACCTACGAACGGCCTCTCAGGATTCCCTGTTCATGCGCGATTCACTGCAGCGCGGATTTCTTACGACCGCCACGATGTCCTTGCCTCTTGTTCACTCGCCGAAGCTTCTCACTATCGAGCCCATCGTCGAGGAAATGCTCGAGCGATGCTATGCGGCCAAGAGTCAAAAGGAAGTAACTGACGTTGTCCGAGCCGCCAGAATACGGGTGCGACTGGCAGAGTCACGCTGATTCGAGCAGGTGCTTGGTAGCAGCCTGACGAAAAGCGAACATGGCTTCGACCTGACGGCGGATGACGAGTGCATTGGCGATCCTGCCGAGAATTCCGAACGGGGCTTCATACTCGACGATATCCGTTAACTCGGTCTTACCGTTCACCGTTTGTAGTTGCCGGGTCTGCTTCCATGATGCGAAGGGGCCTCGTATCTGTTCATCTATCATGAGCACGGGGGGCTGATAGGCCGTGATCTTCACGTGCCAGCGCATAACGAAGAATGCGAACTGTCGGATCTTGAGAGTGACCTCGTATCCGAGTCCGGGACTGCCCATTGTCTCGATCGTGACCTTGATGTTCGGAGGTGTGATCTTCAGGAGATTCTGAGTGTCATCGTGAAAATGAAACACCCGCTCAATGGGGGCGTCTATTGCAACTGTTCGTTCAATGCGTTCCATTTGCGTGCCATGCGGAGCATGGATTCTTCGGTGGTGTAGTGGTTGATCTTTTCAACGCGAACCCATGCCAGGTCATGGGATTCCTCGCTAACAACATGACGAGTGTGTCCGGCCATGACCGCGTAACGCACATCGTAGTGCAGATGTTCCGGATCCGCCATGCGAGCCGGGATGACGTGAACGTCAAGATCAAAGATCACAGGCAACAGCAGCTCAACAGCATCAATCCCGGATTCTTCCCGCGCCTCGGTCAGCGCCACCGAAACAAGGTCATGATTGCCGTCGGCGTGTCCGCCAAGCTGAAGCCATTTGTTCAGTTTACGGTGATGCGTAAGGAGTGTGTGCGTGCGTCTCTGATCGACGACCCACGCCGAGGCCGTGATGTGCCCCTCCATGGTTGCGCGTTCAAAGCAGCCAGGTTCCCGCAAAACAAACTCGCCGAATCGACGCACCATGTCGGCTTCTTCCGGGTATCGCAGACGATACTGTCCGAGCGCGTGTAAGAGCGGTCCCCGCAGGCCAACATCTTCCCTATCTTGCTGCATGTCACGATTCCGATTTACGATTGAGTACGAAGGTACGCGCTATTCTGGCTGGCAGGTTCAAAAGAACGCTCGGACTGTTCAGGGCGAGCTGATCGGTGCGCTGCGCCAGGTGCTCGGAGGTGATGATTTCGAGTTCATGGGTTCTGGTCGTACAGATGCCGGCGTCCATGCTCTTGGCCAGGTAGCACACCTTGAGGCAAGGACCACTCTGGCACCGCACGTCATGCGAATGAAGATCAACGACCTCCTCCCGGCCGATGTCAACATCATTGACATTGCTCGTGCTGCCCCAAAGTTCCACGCCAGGCACCATGCCATCTCCCGCTCCTACCTCTACCAGATATGTCAGCGTCGGACGGCCTTCGGGAAACGCTACGTCTGGTGGGTGAAGGACGAGCTGGACACCACGGCAATGACAGCGGCCTGCAGCGTTTTCGAGGGCTTTCACGATTTCCGTTCTTTCACGCAGGATGATCCGGAAGCTAAGTCAACAACCGTCGAGCTTGAGCTATGTCGCCTGCATGTGGACGGTCCGCTGATCCTGATCAACATCAGAGGTTCGCACTTTCTCTGGCGCATGGTGCGGCAAATGGTCGGCATGATCGTCGAGTGCGGAAGGGGCGATGTGCGCCCTGATGCGCTTGCCGGACTTTTAAGAGGTCAATCGTCGTTTCCCGCTACCAAGACGGCTCCACCGTCGGGACTTTTTCTCCATCACGTTCAGTATGACCGTGATGAGGTACGTCCGAATGTTTCACCACTGCTGATGATCCGATGAACGCACTGTTTCTTGCTATCGTAACGGCGCTGGTACTTACCTGCTCGCCCCCTGACCCGCAACAAACCGGTGCGGCAAGGACCGTTACCATCTACTCAACCGCAACAAGGAAGGCGACACCAATGAATCGCATCGAAAAGACCGACGATGAATGGCGCAAGGAGCTCTCAGACGAAGAGTTTCGCATTGCCCGCAAGAAAGGCACCGAACGCGCCTTCACGGGCAAGTACTGGGACCACCACGAGCAGGGCATTTACATCTGCCGCTGCTGCGAAACGGAGCTGTTTCCGAGCGGCACCAAGTTTGAATCAGGTTCCGGATGGCCGTCGTTCTATGACCCAGTGGCAAAGACCAATGTCGAGCTTCATGAGGACAAATCCCTTATGATGGATCGGGTTGAAGTAACCTGTGCACGATGTGGCGCGCACCTCGGCCATGTCTTTGACGACGGTCCGAAGCCGACAGGACTTCGATACTGCATCAATAGCGCATCATTGGGCTTCAAGAAGAAGTAAGTGCTCCCAAGGCACGCTCGGTACGGGACCTACGCAGTTGTTTCTTGATGCCACGTCGCACCAGGATGTAGTACATGCATGGCACGACCACCAGCGTCAGGAAGGTCGAAAAGCCCAGACCATAGACAATCGCCCATGCCAGCGGACCCCAGAACGCCACACTGTCTGAACCAATGTGAAAGTGCGGATTACGTAGGTTGATCAATTCCCAGAAGTCGACATTCAGGCCGATCGCCAACGGCACCAGTCCAAGGATCGTAGCCCCGGCTGTAAGAATGACCGGATTGAAGCGGATCGCCCCGCCTTCGATGACAGCGCGGCGCAGACTCCATCCTTGCGATAGAAGCACATCGGTGAAGTCCAGAAGCACGATGCCATTCCGTACAACGATCCCGCCAAGGGCTACGATGCCAACACCGGTGATGGCAATGGAGAATGTCATCTGGAAGATCACAAAGCCCAACAGCACTCCGATTAAGCTAAACACTACCGTGACCATCACAAGCAGGGGTTTTGCGACGGAGTTGAACTGCGTAACCATGATGAGGAAGATCAGCAGCGCGGCAATCAGAAACGCAAACCCAAGGAAACTTGCACTTTCCTGCTGCTCTTCCTGTGCACCGGTGAGCTTTACCGTGTAACCATCCGGTAGCTGATAGCCCTGCAATGCAGCGCGGATCTCGGTGTTAACGGCGTTCTCGTTGTATCCTTCGAGCAGATTCGACCCCAGCGTAACCACGCGACGTTGATTTTTGCGATTGATGCCAGCGTACGTCGATGTGTACTGCAACGTCGCAATCGACGCCACTGGTACCTGGCGATACCGTCCGGTGCTCATATCCATGAAGGACACCGGCTGATTCAAAAGTGCCTCGGCATCGGTGCGGACACGCTCGATCGAACGAACCTGCACAGGATACTCGTCTTCTCCGGAGCGGAACTTCGTTGCCTCGGAGCCGTACATACTGCTACGCAGCATCATGCCCACCTGAACAGTACTGATGCCCTCGGCATTGGCCTTCTCCCGGTCGATGATGACCGCAAGCTCGGGCTTGTTACGAACAAGGTCACTGCGCAGGCGTTCCACACCTGCGATCTTCGCCGTATCTGACAGATACACGCGGATCTGCTCGGCAAGTGCCGTCAATGTCTCAAAGTCATCACCCGCGATTTCAATGTTCACCGGCTTTCCGGTTGGTGGACCATTGGATTCTTTATCGACCACGATCTCCACACCCGGCAAGTCAGCCAGCACCTTACGGAAACGGCCGAGATACTCACCGGTACTCTTTCCACCACGTTTCTGATACTCGACAAAGGCGACCGTTACCTTGCCCTTGTGCGGCGTAATCGTGCGATCGGGATTGCGCGGATCGCCTGCCCCTAAGCCCACATTGGATATGACGGACTTCACGAGCGGGTTCGACGGCCCCAGTTCCTTCTGAATACGCTGCTCAACGATCTTGACAACGCTATCGGTTTCAACGGCGTCTGTCCCGATCGGTAGCTGTACGTATACAAAAGCGTAATTGGGCTCGCCTTCGGGGAAAAATGTCGGCGGCCGCATGGCTACGAACGTGATTGCAAATGTTGCGAAAAGCAGAGCAACCATCGAGGCGAGAATCACGTACGGGCGCTTGCCGTGGAGAGACCAACGCAGCGTTGAGCGGTAGGCCGACATAATCGCCGGTAATGTCCTGTGCTGAAATGGAAGAATGAGTCGAGGTGTGATATAGCGTCGGTTGACGTACCAGAACACCAACGTGAAAAGCGCTAGTGTCGTGATCCACAGCTGCCCGGTAACAATACCCAAGGCCGACAACAGTCCGACACCACCACCGGTGATCATCAGGCGTTGCTTCGTCATCTCGATTGGACGACGCTCCATGAAGTCCACCGCAAAAACGGGATTCATGATATAGGCCACGATCAACGATGCCGTAAGCGTGATGATCAGCACAGCCGGAAGATAGACCATGAATTCACCGACCAGCCCCGGCCAGAACAGGAGCGGAAAGAATGGGGCAAGCGTCGTTAGCGTACCGGCAACAACCGGTGCAAACACTTCGGCAGCAGCATACTTCGTAGCTGTCTTGACATCTAGATCATGTTTTGTGTGCAGTCGGTGCGTATTCTCAATCACGACGATGGCATCATCAACCACAATTCCCAGTGCGAGCAGAAACGCAAACGTCACAACGATGTTAAATGTAAAATCCAACCCTGGCATTACAAGGAATGCCATGAAGGATGAAAGGGGTGTGGCGAGTCCAACAAAGAGAGCGTTCTGGACACCCATGAAAAACATTAGCACCACCGTTACGAGCAGGAATCCGATGATAATGGTATTGATCAGATCGGCAAGGTTGATACGCGTTGCTGTGGACTGATCATTTGTGATGGTAATTGTGACTGTTGATGGAAGTCGCTTTTCGCCGTACTCGCGCACGATCTCCTGAATCTTATCCGAGGCAGCAATAAGGTTCTCCCCTGCCTTCTTCAGAACGGCAAGCGTGACGACTTCCTTGCCGTCAAGTCGGGCAAAACTCTGCTGCTCCTTGGTCGTCTCCCGCACAGTCGCTAAATCACGGACATAGGCGGTAACACCTCGGAAACTGCGCACCACAACATTATTGATCTGATCAACGGATGCGAACTCACCGCTAACCTGCAGATTTCGCCGCACGCCAGCATTGAGTAGCTCACCACCTGAGATGTTTACGTTCTCCGATGCTATCGCGCGTGACACATCGTCAAACGACAGTCCGAGAGCCTGGAGTCGATATGGATCTACATCAACGCGGACTTCACGTTCGAGTGCACCGATGACATCCGTACGACGAATCTCTGGTAGGGCCTCAAGTTTATCCTTCAACTCGTCGGCATATTGCTTCAAGGCCTCCAGACCAACAGTACCCGAAATGTTGATGTTCATGATCGGGAATTCCGAGAAGTCGATCTCCGCTACCTGCGGTTCCTTTGTGAGCTGCGTCGGAAGTTCCGTTCGCGCGCGGTCAACA